>CAYLIO010000014.1:0-2141 GCA_964383655.1 uncultured Clostridia bacterium
CGTGAAAACCGTATTTCTTTTCAAAATCTGCAAAGTACTTGCGGAAGCGTTCCCCGGAATAGGTAAATCCTGCTGAAGCGGAAAGCCCCGCGCCTGCACCGATTACAACGGCGTCGGCAGCGGCCAGCGCATCTTTCAGGCGTTTCACTTCATCCGAGTATGTCCCGGTAGATTTTGCAATCGACATCTTTGAAAACATTGAAAATTATCTCCATATTGCCTCGGTATCGATTCACGGTCTCTACTGCGATTTCGGCCGCCAAATCGTTTGGAAAATGAAATTCACCGGTGGAAATGCAGCAGAACGCGATGCTTTTTATGCTGTTTTGCTTTGCAAGTTCTAAACAGGAGCGGTAGCATGATGCAAGAAGTTCCCGATCTTTTTTTGTGACCTTGCCGGAAACGATCGGGCCGACGGTGTGTATGACAAACTTGCAGGGTAAGTTGTAGGCGGGCGTGATTTTTGCCTTCCCTGTTTCTTCTTTATGTCCCTGTTCCGTCATTTGACGTGCACATTCAAGGCGAAGCTGTATCCCGGCATACGTGTGGATGCAGTTATCGATACAGCCGTGGCACGGCACATAACAGCCTGTCATACCGCTGTTAGCGGCGTTGATAATGGCATCGCAACGCAGAGTGGTGATATCGCCCTGCCATAGATAAATTCCGTCCGATACAGGCGACAGGGCTGCAAGATCGGTGATGCCTTTCGAGGCAATTTCTTCTTGCAGATATTCATCCTGTACGATCAAAAAGTCATCGCTGATGCGTTTCGGCATACGGATATTCATCAGAGAACGGAGCAATAGCTTTTGCTTGGCTGTATTCTGCGGTATCGGGATGCGTTTATGCGGCTGCTCAGCAAGCAGTCTTTGAATCAGAAATATTCGTCTTTCCGCTTGTTTCATGCTCTATAACCTCAAAATAAGCTGATGATCAATCCAGCTTTCCTGCTTTGCCTCATGAATCAGATCACCCGGTCGATGGGAGCCGATTAAGAAGGGTGAATTCGGGTCGTGCTGTTTTGAATTATATAACACTGCTTCCCGATCTGTATTTGCATAGCAATACTTGCAAAGGTGTTTGCAAGTGTCATACGCACCTATGTCGTTGCCGAGGAAACAGGCACAGGCT
The DNA here is from genome assembly GCA_964383655.1 of uncultured Clostridia bacterium. Classification (GTDB taxonomy): domain Bacteria; phylum Bacillota; class Clostridia; order Christensenellales; family Borkfalkiaceae; genus Coproplasma. The sequence goes on from CAYLIO010000014.1 coordinate 1,135, forward strand.
TCCCGCCGGCCTTTCCTTTTCGGTATATTAAGCCTTGCGTGAAGAGCGGTTTCATAAGTGTGTTGCGTCAAACAGCCGTCACAGTCGACGCCGTATGCTTTGAGTTCATTTCTCTCCGCGCAAGCCTTGATCGTCATCCCGTATTTTTTGCCGATTTCGACAAAAAAGCTGCCGATTTTAATGCGTTCTGCTTTGTTTACTTCTCTTGCTTGCGGAAAATTACGGCATACTTTCTTGTATATATCAATAAAACTGATCACGCAGGTATGTGTATAGCCGTACAGTGCTTGCGCCATTTTTTCAAAAGCTTGAAGATGATAATCAAGAGAGTATTTCTCGGTCAAGAATATCGGATCATACCGCCAGCCGACGCTATCCGCGCCAACGGCTTTTGAAAGTGTCTTAAAGTCCGCTATTACATTCGCCTTATCGGGTACATTCGGCTCGATTTCTTTTCCGTAGGGTGTTATGGTTACAAACCAATACTGCCCGTAAGGCTTCAGCACATCCATATGGTTAAGCATAGGTGCGGGGTTTTTAGTGCAGAACGCGATCAGATCGACCACCTCGGGATCGGTTCTGTATTTTGTAATTGATGATTGATTATAGGGGTTACGCACCAAAACATAACCGGCTCGTATTCTGTTCAGAAACCATTTCGAATAGAAAGCGGGTATATCCGTTCTCATTCCTGTCTGTAAGATCATATCTGTTCCTCATTCAATGATTTTACGCCTGTTTTCTTTTCTCGGCCTCGCTTGCGCATACTGACGATCAATACTGCGTTGATTGCCGCCTGTCTCTTTGGCGATGGCGAAGCGATCCCGCGTCACGATTTAATTCGCTATTGTCGCATTTTTTAAACTCATCGGAAATCATTGCGTTTTCCGTACTTAATATTGTACGGATATTTATACATTTTTGCAAGTACGCACCTTTTTTGTAATTATTAAATATTCGCGAAATTTTTGTGCATCGAGTATTTTTTTGATTTATTATGGCGTTGG
>CAYLIO010000014.1:2241-19946 GCA_964383655.1 uncultured Clostridia bacterium
AATATGCGGGGATGATTAAATAATCGCATAAATCGAACTGTTTTTCGGTGAACGGGCAGATGGTCTTTCTTGCCTGACTCGTGACGAGGAAGTAAGACGATTTTTTTCATATCTGCATATATGAGTGCGCTGTCGGCGGAAAGGCGGCAGACGGACACTTGAACGGCGTCGTTGTTCGTTTCGCTTGCGGGATGGTTATCGGGCTTATATACGGAAAAAAACAGGAAATTTAAAAGGGATACATGCCTCGACTTGTCGGTGTTTTGAATGAATATGAACGTGCAAGAGCTGCTTAAAAATCTGGATTTTTTGCCTGTCGGAGAGCACAATGGTGCCATAAAGCGGGTTAAAGGCATCATCTCCAACACAAAACCGAATCCCCAAAAACTGTTTGTGGCCGAGGGGATTTGGCTCGCGTCTATGTGTCTTAAGCATGATACTCATATAGAGAGTGTCATAGTATGTCCGGATTATGTGCGTACTCCTGAAGTCATGGCGCTTATTGAGAATCTTTCTGCGCGTACGCTCATCAGGTTCTCCGTATCGGCTAAGACGTACGAAAAGATTTCCGAGAAGGGGCAACCGGACGGAATAATGGTGCTTGCTGCACTGCCCGAGTATGACATAGCGGGTTTCAGGCCGGATGATAAAGCGGTCGTTTTAGTCATAGACGGAGTGGAAATACCGGGCAATGCCGGCACAATGCTGAGAATGGCGGACGGTGCCGGTGCGGATGCCGTATTTTTCTGTAACAGGAAGGTGCGCATGACGCACCCTAAACTCATCAAATCGAGCCAAGGCGCTGTGCTTACCGTGCCGGTGTACGAATTCGCGTCTGTCGGCGAGTGTAAAGACTGGCTTAAAAAACACAAATTCACCATCTATCTCGCCGATACGCGCGCGGATAGATACTATTTCGAAGAGCCGTTCGGAAAGTCGGCTGCTATAGTTGTCGGAAGCGAGAGATATGGAATCTCGGAGAAGTGGTACGAAAGTGATTATTCGATGATTGCCATCCCCATGCTCGGTAAGTGCGACAGTCTGAACGTCGGCGTGGCGGCGACAGTGCTCACGTACGACGCCTGCGTCAAAAACAAGGCGATAAAAAAATAGGGCTGTAAATAAAAAACTCCTCTCAAAGAAGTGAATATTCCTCAAAAAACTCCGGCAGGATTTGCGCGGGGCAAAAAGTGCAATACAACGGGAAGCGGTTTCATGGACCGATGCTTGTATCTGTTCTTCCGCGTTGTAACGGGGCTGAGTGGTTGCCTTGAGTAATATTCGTCATTATCACGACGCTATATTTCAAACAAAACAAAAGATTATAAAATTGACTGCGTCGCGGTGCATTTCTGTTGCGCCCGGCGCGGTTTTTTTGCGTGAAAATAAAGAAGCCCGTATTGCAATTTTTTTGTTGTCATGTTAAAATTACATATCTTTAGTATGTTCTGAAACGCGAGTTGAAGATATGGCTGATTTAAGGGACATTAAAAGGATAATAAACCCGCACAAGGAGCCGGATAAACAGTTTTTTTTGGATCTTCTTGACGACGACAAGCAGGCCTCGTACGAAAAAGCGCACATAGAGGCCGTTATGGTCATGCTTCGCATTGTCTATATAAATAAGCTTAAAACGGCAATAAATAAAGCGCGCGACGAGATTCAGAGGCTGAGTTCCGACGATGACTATAATGCGGAAAGCTATAAAAAGGTTGTGGCGCTGAAGGAGGAGATAAAGCGCAAGAGGATGCAGATAGAGGCGTACCATCCTTTTTTTGACGAGCCATACTTTGCGCGTATGGATGTTGTGGACGACAAGGACGGGTACAACAGCTATTATATAGGCAAACGCGGGGACGAAGGGCTGGAAATTATTGACTGGCGCGCACCGCTTGCGCGCAGGTATTATCAGAAAAGCCGCGTGAGCTTTACCATAAACGATTATAATTATAAGCTCATACTTCGCCGTGCGCTCAGAACCAAGAGCGGAAAGGTGCTTGATATGCAGAACGAGTACCTGTCGGTAAAGGACTATTTAACGAAGGATGAGATTGCCGGCAGGGACGAGGAGATTATATTCGACCCGTTTTTAAAGGAGATTATAAAGAGCCGAAAGGAGAAGAGCGGCATAACGGATATAATCGACACCATCCAGGAAAAACAGTACGAGATTATAACCTTGCCTGAGGATAGCCGTTTTATCGTGCAGGGCATCGCGGGAAGCGGAAAGACAATGATAATGCTGCACAGGCTGTCCTACATAATGTATAACAACGAGGGGGTAAAACCTGCGGATGTTCTCGTTATAACTCCGTCCGACTCGTTCAACTCATTTATAGACGAATTGTCAACCGCGCTTGAACTTGAGAAAGTGAAGACGAGTACCATAGAGCGATATTTTATCTCCTTGATTGCGGGTCAGGGGTTGGATCTTTCGGACAGGATAGAGCATCACGGTTCTCCGTCCGGCGAATATCTTAAATACATCTATTCAAAGAATTTCATATCCGACGTCGATAAGCGGCTCGCAAAGATTTTTGACAGTGTTCACGGGTTATTTGCGGCAGATGAATGCGCGGACATGGTGAGAGAAGTGTGCGAAAAATGTGCCGCGCAGATTAAGCTGTACGATAAGATTAAAAACGCCGGACTCAGGGTAAGGCGTTGCGTTCTCGGCGAGATAAAGGAAAAAGCCGAGGGTGGTCTGTACTACACAAAATCGTTCAGAACTCTTTTCAATGATGTTTCAGAAGTTTATGAATTCCTAAACCTCGGCAAGACGGATGCGCGGATGGAAACGTACGGATATTTTTACCAACAGCTGCTTTCGTTTTACAAATCGCTGCGATATGTGCGGCACAATGCGGAAAAAATATGCGCGGATGCCGAGGAGGATCTTGCTACTTTAGACGGAATGGTGGATAGGGAGATAGCCGATCTTTCGCGCTATAGAATAAACGTCGGCGGGAATGAGGTCTTGGCATATGCGGAACGCATAGAAAAGAGAAAGGCGCTGAAGAGCGAAATACGCGAAGTGTCGGGCTATGTGAGCGCAATAGGTGAAATGTTCTCCGTTTTATATGATTTTGCGGACGTTTTGAAGGGTGAGAGTAATTTCGTGGCCATAGGAAAGAGCAAGAATGCCGTGGATATGGCCAGGTTCTTTTATTCCGAGACCGTTAAAAAGAGCCGGAAAAAATATGGCGTGGACGGGAAGACTCTGTATGCGTCGGACGCATATGCTATTTGTCTTTTGATGTGCAAGCTCGGGTACGATCTAACGCCCAAGCACTCTTTTATATTTGTGGACGAGGGTCAGGATATATCCGATGGTGAGTACTATGTTTTGAAGCACGTGAACGATATGGCTTGTTTCAATATTTTCGGCGACTTGAAGCAGAACATAACGCCGTACAGAGGCGTGGCCGACTGGTCCATGGCGGAAAAGGAGATATATACTCTGAACCAGAACTACCGTAACACCAACCAAATAGTAGAGTTTGTCTCGCGCGAGCTTAATATAGATATGCAGGCTATAGGCTGCGACGGCTCGGAGATAGCATATCTGCAGCCGCGCAAGATTACTTCATGGCTGATGAAGTTCAAGGGGTTGAAGGCGATAATAACGTCAGAGGCGCGGTTCAAGGAATTTTCGAGAAAATCGTATAATGTCATACGGAATACGGGGCATATAAGCAAGACGAGAATAAACATAATGACGGTGTACGAAAGCAAGGGGTTGGAGTTTACAGCCGTGGTCGTAGTCGACGGGGATCTGTCGCCCAACGAGAAATATATAGCCTATACGCGCGCGTTGAAGGAGCTCGCCGTCGTGCGTTGAAAAGAGTAATCGCGAAGGCAAAGCCCGGGAAACGATATACACCGCCCCTTTTCAGTGACGTTCCTGCAGAAAAATTGCGTCCGGTTACTGCCGGCACATTTGAGAACGATGCGGTTTCAAGGGCGGATTTTTTATATCGCGACAAAAAAATCGATGCGGATTTGTGGGCGCAGATGTCGTAATATTTGTGCATACGTTTGCCTGTGGAAACTAAATATTGTATAATATGGTATGCGAAGGGCGAAAACGGGTAAAAAATAAGGAACGGGAATAGTTAAATGGCAGGTAATAAAAAAGCAAAGCAGCTGGCCGACATCCTTGAACTTGAAGGTGAGCTTTTAAACACGGTAAGTTACACGACATATTATTGCAGAATGTCGCTTTTTACGACTTTTCGCATACACAATCGCGGAGCAGACGGCGTTCATGATTTAACGATATGCATTGACGGCAGTACGCCGCTCATACTTTCGACATCCGTGGAAGTGGCGGAGATTCCTGCAGAAAGCGGCGTGGAAGTGACTGCGGACAGGGTGCTCAATCCTAAATATCTCGCTGATCTGGAAACGCCTGAGACATGTACCGTTTTTGTAACCGTCTTAAGCGGTAAGGCTATCGTGTGCAAAATTTCTGCGGATGTGCAGTGTCTGCCTTTCGACTATTGGGGCGGAATAGGCGACAATGTGGAGATGCTTGCCGCGCTTGTCAGGCCCAAAATCGCCGACTGTCAAAAGATACTGGCGGAGGCAGGACTGCAGCTCAAGACGTGGGGCTATTCGTCCGAGTGGAGCGGTTACGCAGGCAGCGATCGCAATGCCGTCAGGAGCGCCGCAGCGGCGATTTACTCGGCCGTGCGCAACCAAAACGTTGACGCACTGCCTCAGCCGGCGCTCAGCGAACCCGTAAGTGCGGGAGGGATCACTCGTGTCATAGCCGACAAAAAAGCAACTCCGCTGGAGATGGCTCTCTTTTACGCATCCTGCCTGGAGGCTGCAAAACTCAATCCGGTATTGCTTCTCGGGAAGGACAAAGTGACGGTCGGAGTATGGCTGTATGAAAGCTGTTTTACGGCGACCGTTCAAGACGATATGTCCGCCATCGGGAAATATATTCAGGACGGCGTCAATAACCTCTCGGTTATTGATGTAGCCGATCTGTTTTCGCATAAAAACGCGAGCTATACTACCTGTGAATCGCATTTCTCATCCGAACTCAAACGCGGCTTATTCGAGACGTGTCTGGATATAAAACGCTGCCGTATAGGCGGAGTGTATCCCATACCCATCAAAATATCTGCAGGGGACAGATATGAACTGCTCGGCGAAAAACAGTTTGTATACGACAAGAAGCCCGACGAACTTATCGATGCAAACAAATTCGCTCTTGAGACGGGTGCGTCTAAAGAGCGTACATGGCAGAGAAGACTTTTAGATCTCTCGCTCAAGAACAACTTGCTCAATTTCCGGTACAAGAGCGGATGTCTGCACATCCTTTCATCGGATCTAGACAGTTTTTTGAGCGGCCTTGAACAGTCGGACAAATTCACCGTTAAGCCAAATACCGCGATAATAAAGGACGCGACGTATTTCGGCGGGTGCGATACGGTAAAGTCGCTGAAGGAGCTTATAGGAATAGAGATGACGTCGGGTATCGTGCGTACATACGAAGGTGCGGACGGTCTGACGGAGAATGCTTCCTCGCTCATACGAAAGGCAAAGTCGGTCGAAGAGGAGGTGGGCGCCAACACGCTCTGCCTCGCTCTCGGATTTCTTAAGTGGAAACCCAAGGATGACAGAGAGTCGAAATTTGCGCCCATTGCGCTGTTGCCGGTAACGCTTAAGCGAACCAAGCAGCATGGCGTGGTTATGACTAAGTCCGAGGACGTAACCGTAAATACTACGCTGCTCGAGTTTTTGAAGCAGGAGCATGACATAGACATGCGCGGCATGGAAGGTTCAAAACTGAGCGTGCCTGAGATGTGCGCCTTGTTCAGGGCGAAGACTGCCGATCTTAAAGGCTGGCAAGTGATGGACGACGTGTACATTGCGCAATTCACATTTGCGCGTTATGCGATGTGGGCTGACGTGAAAAATAATATAGCGGCATACCGCAACAATCCTCTCATTGCCAGTCTGCTCTCCAATTCAAACAAACTTCACGACAACAAGCTCTCTGCGACTAATGAGGATGTTGCCGATCCATGCGAAATTTTTGCACCGCTTCCCTGTGACAGCTCACAGTTCGAAGCTGTTGCCGAGTCGGTAAACGGTACCACATTCGTGCTTCACGGCCCGCCCGGAACCGGTAAGAGCCAAACCATAACCAATATGATAGCCAACGCCTTATACCGCGGCAAGCGTGTGCTGTTCGTGGCCGAAAAGCAGGCTGCTCTTTCAGTGGTAAAAAAGCGTCTTACCGACATAGGGATAGGGCAATTCTGCATGGAATTTTCAACGGATAAGACGACGGACAAGGCGTCGATCATACGCTCTATCGAAGAAACGCTCTCGCTCAAAGACGATTATCCCGACGATGAGTTCCGTGCCGCAGGGGCTGAAATAGAGGAGACGCGCTCGGCGCTCATGAGCCCGATGGTCGCACTGCATAAAAAACGCAGGCTGGGCGTTTCCGTATACGAAGGCATTCTATACTATTTGCAGAACAAGAACGCACCCGAGCTTGTCAACATAGAGAGCACGTTCTATGACAGCCTTACGAAGGAAAAGCTGGAAACGTGCGAAAAGATGCTCGTCAAAGCCCAGATCTCGGCAAAGGAATGCGGCGGAGTGTACCGTTCGCCGTTTGATAACGTCAATATAACCGAGTGCGACGACATGGTGAAAAACGCTGTGCTTTGCGCGGCGGAGGTGGTACTGGCAGAGCTGAAACATCTCAAAAATTACATAGGCCTGTTTTTAGATACTTTCAACCAGAAAATAAGCACTTTCACGCTTAAAAAACTTTTGAATCTTATTAAAATAGCAAAGACTCTTAAGGACGGCTCGCTGGATGATATATTCAACTGCGACGAGAAAGAGTTTTATAAGTTCTATAACGCCAACGTGCTCTATGACAGCGTGAGCAGGGTATGGTTCACGAATTTTGACTCCAAGCCGGATATAGACAAATACGCAAAGAAAATAGAATCCGAGATGGAGAACTGGGGGGATAACTACCGGTCATCGCGCATTTTGCTCGCCGTTATAAAGCGGCTCAACAAATGCGCGAAGAGCCGTATTCCCGAGAAAGATGAGCAAGAGTGGATAAAGCGTGCCTATGAACTCTGGAATGCAGAAAGAAGAATTTTAAAGTATACTTCGCTCTCTAAAAATTTCCGGAGCATAAACGGCGGAATAAACGATAAAAAACGCGAAGCATTCATGCAGCCGATGTACAACCTGCAGGCATTGTGTGCGCAGGTGTTCATGGACTACAACGCCGACGCATTCAACAGTGTATGCATACATATTCGGACCGGGTATGCGGCACCGCTGATAGCCGGCGTCATCTCGGCTGCAAATTCCTTTATCCAGGCGAGCGATTATTTCAGCAGCATAACAAAGGCAGATGCCGAGTTCTCGGCGGATGAGGACATATTTGATTATTATACGTCTAAATGCACCGCGCTTATAGATAACATCGATATGCTGCACAGCTGGAGTGAATATAAACACACAGCCATGGAACTCGATTCGATCGGGCTTAAGTTTATAACGGATGCCATAGAGAGCGGCAAAATAAGCGGGGAACAGATTTTGGCTTCGTTCAGAAAAAATGTCTACCGCAATTTCGTTCAGACGAATATTCCTGCGGACGATGAACTGGCCAGGTTCTCGGCTACTCTCATGGAGGAGACGGCTGCCAGGTTTATAATGCTCACGGAGGAGTTTGCGTCGATAGTAAAACGCAAGCTGCGCCACGACCTTATAGCGCGTCTTCCGGATCAAGAGACGGAGGGTTCGCTAGCTCTTGAGCTGATGACCTTCAAACGCCAGACGAGCGGAAATTTAAAACGAGTAAACTTAAGATCGCTGTTCGGCGACATCCCCGAACTTTTGAAAGTCGTTTCGCCGTGCATAATGATGAGTCCGTTTACCGTATCGCAGTACTTAGCGCCCGATCCGGAGCTCTTTGATATCGTTATTTTCGACGAGGCATCGCAGATGCCTACATGCGAGGCCGTTCCCTCGCTTGCAAGGGCGAAGAGCGCGGTTATCGTAGGCGACCCTAAGCAGCTCTCGCCCACGACGTTCTTTATGGCTATAGGTCAGGACGAGGAGGAGCCGGAGACGGAAGATCTCGACAGTATTTTAGACGACTGCTTGTCGCTGGGTATCCCCGAGCGGCACCTCACGTGGCACTACAGGAGCAAACACGAGAGCCTCATAGCATTCTCGAATATAATGTACTACTCGAGCAAGCTATGTACATTCCCCTCGCCCGACGCTTTGGACAGCAAGGTTAAACTGGAATACATTCGAGACGGCGTGTACGACAGGGGTGCGTCCAAGTGCAACAAACAAGAAGCGGCGGCTCTCGTTGCCGAGGTTATAAGAAGGCTCAAGGATGATAAGCTTCGGCGTTCGAGCATAGGTATAGTTACGTTCAGCACGCCGCAGCAAAACTATATAGAGAGAATACTTTCCAAGGCTATTTCGGATAAGAAGCTTGAGGAGATAGCATATGAGCGCGACGAGCCGCTGTTTGTCAAGAATCTGGAAAACGTACAGGGTGACGAGCGAGATGTGATTCTCTTCTCGGTATGTTACGGCCCGGACAAAATGGGTAAGATTTCCTTAAACTTCGGTCCTTTGAACCAGCACGGCGGCTGGCGCAGGCTTAATGTTGCCGTCTCGCGCGCCAGAGAGGAGATGCTGATATTCTCATCCATGCGGTATTCGATGATAGATCTTTCGCGTACGAACGCCCGCGGCGTGGCCGGACTCAAGGCCTTCCTCGAGTTTGCTGAAAAGGGCAGAACGAGTATCGCCGTAAAGAGTGACGAGGTTATAATAAACAAGTCCGGAATAGGCAAATATGTTGCGGCCGAACTTTCCAACTACGGCTATGAATGCAGGCGTGATGTGGGTGTATCCGACTTCAAGATAGACGTGGCGGTTATCGATCCTAAGAACAAGCACAACTTCATTCTCGCCATTTTGTGCGACGGTGAGAGCCGGTTCTCGGTAAAGGATCGTATCGTAATGCAGGTACAGACGCTCAAGAGGAATAACTGGAACGTCATAAGGCTTTATTCTATAAACTTCTTCAACAACCCCAAGCGCGAGATAAAGAAAATAAAGGAATATCTCGACAGGATCTGTTCGCCGGGCAAGACTGAAGCATCTAATTACAAACGGCTGTACCGCGCGGCCAAACAGGAAGCAAAGACGGCGGATGCGGCTTATATTCTCTCGGGAGAGAACGACGCCGAAGTCATAAAAAATATAAAGGCGGTCGTGGCGGCAGAAGAGCCTATATCCGCTCAGTTCATAATAAAGCGCGTACTCTCGGCGTACGGGATAATCAGGCATGGCGTAAAGTTGGAGAATAAGATGAATGCGCTTATCGAAGGTCTTGCATACCCGTATACGGAAATACTCGGCACCAAATATTATTACAGGTCTGATAAGTATTCCGCATTCAACCGCTATCGCGTCGAGGAAGGCACGCAGCTGCGCGTGTCGGATGCGGATTACACGCCGTACGACATAATATCGCTGATTAAGAGCTTGCTTATGAGTAAGGTAAGCATGTATTCGGACGAGCTTGTAATAGCTGTCCAGCGCGAGTTTAAGGTTCCGAGGATATCGGATAAGTTTTCAACATTCATCAATATGTGTGTGGATTACGGCGTGTCTAAGGGTATATTTGTACGCAGTATCTCGGATAAGGTATCGCTCGCATAGAAACGTTGCCGTGTAAACGGGACCGGAAAGTGATAGTCATGAAGTATACGGAACTTGAAAATTTCATAAAGAATGGCGGAAGCGGGATATATCTGCTTCAGGGCGAGGATGCATATTTTTTGACCGGGGCCGAAAAGTTGATAAAGGACGCATATTTAGAGCTCCCGGATCTCAATTTTTCTTCATTCGACGGTGCATTGCTCAAAGGCCGCGAGATAAAAAAGCTCACGGACGCTCTTTCGATATTTCCGCTCATGTCGGAAAAACGCGTCATCAAGGTTACTGACTTTTTCCCGACCGAGTCGGAATACGAAAATTATCTCAAGCCGTTCTTTTCGGCCTTTCCGCCGGCATCCGTGCTTATAATTGTCAACAGCAAGCCCAAGAAAGGAGCGGCTGATTTAAAGCGTGCGCCATATATTGCATATGTCGACTGCGGAAAGGCGGACGAGGATGATATCGCTCGTTGGATCTATTTGACGCTGCGCCGCGCAGGCGTGAATGTCCAGGCAGGCTTGTGCAAAAGCATTGCGGCCTGGTGTCTGTGCGACATGTCGCGCGTCGCAATCGAGACGGAGAAAATAATCGTATACAAGAATGGCAAAGGCGAGCTGACAGCGGAAGAGGTCGCAGAGCTTGTGCATAAGGATGCCGATTATCGGATCTATGAGATGACAAACGCGCTTGCCGCAAAGAAATATTCGGAATTCATGACGATAGCGTCTGACCTTATGGGCAAGGGAATGGACGAGATTTCCGTCTTAAACAGTCTGTTTTCATATCTCAGGAACATTCTGACGGCGGCATCGCTTAAAAAGCGTGACGCAGAGCTGGCAAAAATTCTCGGTATGAAGGAATATGGTGTAAAGCGCAGCCGCGAGCAGGCAAAAAGTCTCGGACATGAAAGGATACGTGTGCTCTGCCGGCAGATCTACGCCGCTATTTCCGGAATAAAAAGCGGCGAGCTTACACAGGAGAGCGCGTTCAAACAGGTTTGCTGCCGGATATTTTTCGAGGCTTGACAATATTAAAGCAAAAATTGCTTTATTTTTAGACGGGTAAAATATATAATTTAGTCATGCGGGATTACTCTTTTCGCATGAATTTCATTCTCGCGGCCGGTCCGGTCTATACGGCAAAGCGGCGGCATAAAGGAGGTGTGGTACTTGGGGACGTCATTTGTGAACGGATTATTGAATTTTATCGAGAGTTTTAGTACTGACGGATTGTCATATATCCTCGAGTTCATCTTTTTGGCCGTTCTTTTTTATATGGTCTTTGCCTTGCTTAAAACAAACAAAAACTATAAATTTATCGCGATATTTACAATCGCGGTCATCATGATAGGTGTAGCGTTTGCGTTTAGCGAAAGGCTTGATTCACAGCTTCTTCTCGTTGTTGTTCTGATGTTCGTGACTATTATATTCACAATGTACAATACCGAGATAAAGAGAGCGCTGCTTGACAGTATGGCAAAGGGTAAAAAAGCCGGATCGAGGATGAGCGTAAGCGTCGTGGATAAGATAATAGCCGAGGTTGTCCATGCGATTCAGAATATGTCAAAAAACAACGTCGGTGCGCTGATTGTTCTCTCTAACGAGAATTTGCCTGAGGGCATCATAGAGAGCGGTACGATTGTCAATGCCGAAATAACCTCTCAAATGATAGAGGCAATATTCTATCCCAAAGCGCCCCTTCACGACGGCGCCATGGTTATAGAGGGTAATAAAATTTATGCGGCCGGCTGTTTTCTGCCTCTTGCCCAGAGCGAGAACCTGCCCAAAGAGATGGGTAGCCGTCACCGCGCTGCTCTCGGCGTGACCTCTGTCGCAAGCGTTACGGCGATCGTCGTTTCTGAGGAGACAAGTATAATTTCTATAATCAAAAACGGCGTGATAAGGAAAAAGTACGCTGACGCTTCCGATCTCGAGCGTGCGCTCAGCGATTATTATTGGACAGACTTGACTGTGGGGGCAAAGGAATGAAAAAGACTGCTAAATTTCTTAAAGACTTCTTCACAAAAAATGTACCTTTAAAAATTCTTGCTATAATTCTTGCCGCGCTGACTGTCTTTTTAATCAACATGTCATCTGTAAGCTGAATTTAAAGAGTGTAATATATGAATGAGATAACGGAAGATAACCTGATCTACATTCCGGACATTCTCCTGCCGAAGGATGCGGATATGACGGCTTGGGCAGTGAACGCCTGCGATCAGTATACCGGGGATATTAAATATTGGGAGACCGTCCGTGCGCTTACCGATGGCAAGCTGAGTACATACAAACTCATCTTTCCCGAAATTTATTTAAAGGAAAACCCTAAGGAGCGCATAGAGTCGATAAAAGCGGCCATGACCGAGTATTTTGACGCCGGTGTTTTCAAGGAGATAAAGGACGGTTTCATACTCGTCGAACGAACGACGAAGGAGAGCGGTACCCGTACGGGGATCGTGTTGGCGGTCGATTTGGAAATTTATTCGTTCCATCAGGAGGACAGAGCGCTCATACGCTCCACCGAGGCGACGATAATCGACAGACTTCCCCCGCGTGTGAAGATAAGAGAAAACGCCCTCATCGAGTTGCCGCATGTCATGCTTCTGTATGATGACCCGGACGACGTTGTCATGGGTGCCGTCTCGCGCGGCGAAGTCTTATACGATTTCGAGCTGAGCATGGGCGGCGGACATGTCAGGGGTACATATATAACTAATGCGAAAGAGGTTCGCGACAAGTTTTATTCACTTGTATGCGGAGACGACAGAATGCTGTTTGCCGCAGGAGACGGTAATCATTCCTTAGCTGCGGCCAAGATATGCTGGGAGAAGATTAAACCTTCTCTTTCGGACGAGGAAAAGCGTGTTCATCCCGCGCGTTATGCTTTGTGCGAGGCAGTCAATATTTACGACAAGGCGCTGCATTTTCATCCCATCTACAGATTTGTAAAGACGGATAAGCCGGAGCTTTTTCTGTCCGGTTGGCCTCTCACCGGGAAAGGGCGGGCGCAGGTCGTTGTATCCGGAAAACACATTGAAACGGAATTTCCTGAAAATATCCCTGCGGGTATACGCGAGCTGGATGATTATATCGCCTCGTTTATCGCCGTGTACGGAGAAGAGGTTGACTACATCCACGGAGAGGGCGATCTTGTTTCTTTGACGGATGACGGGGCAGGTGTTTTGCTTCCCTCAATAGACAAACATGATTTTTTTCGCCTCATCAAAGAGGACGGCAATCTGCCTCGTAAAACATTTTCAATGGGCGAAGGCAACGAGAAAAGATATTACATAGAAGCAAAAAGGATCAAGTGACGAAATTATGGGTTTAAAAGTTTGCAAATTCGGCGGGACGTCTATGGCAGACGGCAACGTAATGTTGCGTGTAAAAGATATCATCGACAGTGACGATGAAAGAAAATACATAGTCGTGTCGGCGCCGGGGAAGAGATATTCCGGCGATATTAAGGTTACAGATATACTCTACGAATGTTACAGACAGGTAATAAACGAAGGTACTTGCAAAAGCGTCTTCGTGCAGATAAGAAACAGATTCACAAGCATTGTTAAGGAGCTTGGTATAGACTATGATATCCGGCCCGTGCTTGATGAAACAGAAAACCGCATAAATGAAGAAAAGGATGCGGATTTTACGGCATCGCGCGGTGAATATCTGTGTGCGCGCGTAATGGCCGAGGTGCTCGGCGCGAAGTTTGTCGACGCTGAGGATGTGATTTACTTCAAGCCGAACGGTGTTTTTGACGGGGATAAATCATACAGCGCCGTAAGAGAAGCCGTAGAGGGTTCGGACAGGGTCGTGTTTCCGGGGTTCTACGGCCGGGGCGTTAACGGAAAAGTGAAGACGTTTTCGCGCGGCGGGTCGGATATATCCGGTGCTATAGTTGCGCGCGCAGTCAGTGCATCGCTCTATGAAAATTGGACGGATGTAAGCGGATTCCTTGCCTGTGATCCGCATATAGTAGACAGTCCCAAGCGTATAAAGATGCTTTCCTACAAGGAACTTCGCGAGCTTTCGTATATGGGCGCGAACGTGCTGCACAGTGAAAGCATATTCCCCGTGCGCAAGGCTAATATTCCAATCCATATCAAGAACACATTCCGCCCCGAGGACGACGGAACGCTCATTCAGCCCAGCGTATACTATAAGCCGAGCGGCAACACGGTAACAGGTATAGCAGGGAAGAAGGATTTTACTGTAGTTTTTATAGAAAAATCGCTTATGAATGCCGAGATAGGTTTTGTTCGAAAGGTGCTCAGCGTGCTTGAGGAAGCGTGTGTACCCGTCGAGCATATTCCTTCCGGTATAGATACAATGTCCGTCGTTATCGAGAGTTCGGCGCTCAAAGACGGTAAACTTGAAGCCGTTCTCCAAGGAATAAAAGATGCGGTTTCTCCTGACACTCTCCGGGTGACGGAGAATATAGGCTTGATCGCTACCGTAGGTCACGGCATGTCCTCATCCGTAGGAACATCGGCAAGGCTCTTCAAGGCAATGGCTGACGCCGATATAAACGTGAGGATGATAGACCAAGGCTCCTCCGAGCTCAATATCATAGTCGGAGTCAAAAATGAGGATTGCGACAGATGTATTGCGGCAATATACCGCGAGTTCTTCGGTGCTTGAGTAACGAACTGAGGTATATAAAAAAATTACCTACTACAATAAATTTATGGTTAATATCCCTTACAGCCGGTAAGGAATTAGCCATCTTGTTGCTTAGCTGTCGGAATGATAGAGCAATCGGTATAGCGGAAATCTCACCGGACTTTGCGTCCGTTCATAGTCTATGGATTAAAAAGATCGTGACGCAGGGAATTACGTGGCGGAACGGTCTTTATTTTTTATAAATAAAAGTACAACGGAAAATGCCGCCGCTTACGCTGCGATAAAGTGAGCGCCGGCTTTTATACACGTTTGTTTGTGTGTAAAAGCCGGCGTCATTAAGTGGTCGAGGCGACGGGATTCGAACCCACGACCTCTTGGTCCCGAACCAAGCGCGCTACCAAACTGCGCTACACCTCGTAGTCGATAATTATATTTTTATGTCAATCAAACGAGACTGTTTAATTTTTATTTTATAAAGGAAAGAATGACACGAGAAAAAGTTCGGCCGTATTTCACTATGGGGTGAATTGCATACAAGGTACGAACTTTGTGCCCTTTCTTAGATATTATATATAAAACGTCATTAAATTTCAAGAATATTATGGTGTAAAATTGGAATTGAATTTTTTTAGATTACGAAACATAACATTAACAAAAAACGTGTATTTACACAAAAAAAGTAAATGGAGAGTGTGAAATGGAGATAGCCGGAGATTGAGAAATGAAACAACCGGAAAGTAATTTTTCTCCCGGTTGTATTCTTCATTAAAAAATAAAAAAAGTATAGCCTAAACTTTAAAATTATTTAAAATTTGTTTAATTTCTTTGAGATTATATTTTTGTTTATACTCTTTAGGTTAGTCTCTAAAAACACATAAAAATGTTCTCCTTCCCGGAAAGAGAACATTTAAGTTTCATATAAAAAAAATAAAAACTTACGAACTTGCTACAGTCCGTAAGTTGTATTCAAATGGAGCAGGTGACGGGAGTCGAACCCGCCGAAATCAGCTTGGGAAGCTGACGCCATACCGCTAGGCGACACCTGCGCGAATCCTTTTACAGTCTACCATAAATCCCTGAAAAAGAAAAGCGTTTATAAGTAAAAATTCCGAGATCCATGTAAGAAGTAAATTTCGCATAATCACGATTCTATAAAATGACTGTTTAATCTTTCAGACAGCCTATCGGGATAACGAATACGCCATCGGATCGCTTGTATCCATATTCTGTTCCCGTGATGACGATTTTCAGGTCGGGGAGGCGTAAAGGGTATTGCTTTTCTTTTTGATTATATTGGT
The DNA here is from genome assembly GCA_964383655.1 of uncultured Clostridia bacterium. Lineage (GTDB taxonomy): Bacteria > Bacillota > Clostridia > Christensenellales > Borkfalkiaceae > Coproplasma. The sequence continues at coordinate 17,912 of CAYLIO010000014.1, forward strand.
TGATGAGCCGTTCAATTTCAAGCAAATGTTTTGTGCCTTCTTCGATTTGCTTTGCACCGAGCTTAAATTCAATCAGGGCATATCTACCGTCATTCAAACGGAGAACACCGTCGGCTTCTAATCCATAGCGGTCCCGGTAATAGCACATATCGCCATCGAAAGCAGACGAGTAGATTTTTAAATCGCGGATGCACAACGATTCAAAAAGGAAACCCAAAGTTTTAAAGTCTGTATTGAAATATTGCGGTGATAATCCCATAGCGGCAACAGCAATAGAGGGGTCAATCAGATTGCGTTTTTTGGAAGAACGTATCGCTGTTTTTGAACGGATGGCGGGACACCATGCGTCAATGTCGTTGATGATATATAGTTTTTCCAATGCTTGAATGTAGTCGAAGAAAGTATTTTGGCTTATATCAAAGTTGCTTTTTGCGTCACCGAAAATAATTTTGCTTTCGGCAAGGGTGCAGATATTGCGGCTGTAGGAACGCAATATCTCTTGTGCCCGGCGCGGATTGCGTTTTATATTGTCGATGTTGTTGATATCCGTAGAGTAGGTTTGCCTGTAAAGGTCTTTGGCAACTTCCAATTTTGCACGGTCGGTTTTGTTTGACAGGCTGTGCGGCCAACCACCGCGACAGATAGCAAAAATAAGTCCGTCAATAGAAAGGTTGGAAATGCAACCGTCAAAATTTTCGGGGTGGTCGAAAAGTTCTGAAAGTGAAACAGAACCGTTGGATTCTTCGCTCTCATAAAGGCTCATAGGGTACATCTTCAATTTGCTGATGCGAAGGGTTCCGGTATGCGGGGTATCGACTTCTTTTGAGGAAGAGCCTGTGAGGATATACAGCCCGTTTTCTCCGAGGTCATCTACAGATTTTCGGATAGCACCCCAAAGTTTCGGCGCATCCTGCCATTCGTCAAAGAGGCGAGGCTTATCACCGATAAGAAGTTTAGACGGCGCGGTTTCGGCAACAGCGAGCAGATTTTCTCGCTGTTCCTCATCTTGAAATTCAACAAAGCTTTTAGCTTTTTGTTTTGCAGACGTAGTTTTGCCGCAACCTTTCGGCCCGACAATAAGCGTTGCACCGAATGCTTCTAACTTTAAGTCAAGTTCATTGTCGATAATTCGCTTTTTATATTCCATATCGTACCTCTATTGAGATTATAGCAAAAAAAGTAAGGGCTGTAAAGCAAAGTGAAGAGATTTGTGGTATTTTACCGAAGAGATTTGTGGTATTTTGGCGAAGAGATTTGTGGTGTTTTGTTGGAGTAATTTGCGGTAGAATATCGCAAAAATTTGTGAAAGAAAAAAGGAGAACGAGGAAATGAGAAAAAAACAAAAATAATTCCCGAAATTGTAATTCCTAAGGGATATTCGATTGACGAAATACTCGACACGGATGATGATTTGTGGGGCGAAGAGCCAATCGTGGCGGAGAAGGTGAGTATATGTTTTGGATGACGAAAAGACAGGTGCGGGATATGAAAAATTGACTCCGCGAGGAAACTTCTGTACGACGCCGTTATGCGTAACCTTGAAAACGGCGATTTGGAATGGTTGCAAGGTTGGACCGGTAGCGGCGCTCCCGTATCGGCACCTCATAGCCCATGGCGGTGGTTTTATCGTTATTCCGGAAAAAGAAGTGCCGGAATTCAAAAAGTTGCTTGTAAGTTACTATGAGGGGGAGGTGTTGCTCATATCATGCGGTTTATGAAAGAAAAATGCTTAAAGATATTTTAGGCTCACCGGCTTGAGTGCGATCTTAAAAATTAGTAAAACGCCCGATTTTGAGCTAAAATGACTCATTTTCGGGCGTTTTTTGGTTGAGGTGACGGGACTTGAACCCACGACCTTCTGGTCCCTAACCAGACGCGCTACCAAACTGCGCTACACCTCAAAGTTTTTGCGAATTGCGATAATTATTATACTTAAAACAGATTAAAAAGCCAAATGATTTTGCCTGATTTTTTAATTTTTTTACTTGCTTTTTGTAAGAGTAGAATTTACTCTTGCAAAAACAAGCAATTGTTA
>CAYLIO010000015.1:0-19904 GCA_964383655.1 uncultured Clostridia bacterium
AAAAATAAAAGCATTAAAATGCGCTATTTGCTTTACTTTTTAGGTCTGATTTTATATAATGCGGATGTATCAACTTAATACTAAAGGCTGTGATAAAGGACAACGACTTATGTTCCGAGCCCTTACAGAGAGCTCTCGTACGGTGCAAGAGAGCAGGGAGAACTTAAGGATATCACCTTTTAGCTTGTCTGCGGAACGTTTTCTGAGCAAGTATGCGGACACGGATTCATAACCCGTCACAAGTTATGGCAAATTTTAGTTTGTTTTGGTGGTTTATAAGCACTCGTTTTCGGTGTCCGAAATAACGCGTGCTTTATTTTTTTACCGCCGCAAAGAGAGGGTATTTATGTATAAAAAAGTAGACACTTCCCTAAATTTCCCTGCAAGAGAGCAGGAGATTATAAAGTTCTGGAATGAAAAAGGCATATTCGAGAAGTCCGTAAGTCAGAACGAAGGTGCCGAGGAGTTTTCATTTTATGACGGGCCTCCCACGGCCAACGGAAAACCTCACATAGGCCATATTCTGACGAGAGTCATGAAGGACCTCATTCCCAGGTACCGGACAATGAAGGGCAAGCATGTCTTGCGCAAGGCCGGCTGGGACACGCATGGTCTTCCCGTTGAGCTTGAGGTCGAGAAGATGCTTGGCATGGACGGTAAGCAGGATATAGAAAAATATGGTATAGAGCCGTTTATCAAGCAGTGCAAGAAATCCGTGTGGAAGTATAAAGGTGAATGGGAAAAAATGTCCGAACGAGTGGGTTACTGGGCGGACATGGAACATCCGTACGTGACCTATGAGGATAACTATATAGAGTCCGAGTGGTGGGCTTTAAAGACCATACACGAAAAAGGGCTTTTATACAAGGGGCATAAAATAGTGCCCTATTGCCCTCGCTGCGGTACTGCGCTGTCGTCGCACGAGGTAGCGCAAGGCTACAAACTCGTCAAGGAAAACTCGATTGTAGCGCGTTTTAGGATAAAGGGCGAAGACAACAGGTATATTCTCGCGTGGACGACAACGCCGTGGACGCTTCCTTCTAACGTTGCTCTTTGCATGAACTCGGATGAGCAGTATGTCGAGATCGAGTCGGACGGGGTCAGATATATCCTGGCCGAGGCGCTTGTCAGCAATTTTTTCGAAGAGTACAAGCTTGTAGACAGAAAAAGAGGGATGGATTTGGAAGGGCTGGAGTACGAGCCGCTGTTTAGCGAGACGGCCGCAGAGATAGAGCGTATTTCGCCTGAGAAATCTGTTCAAAAGGCGCACTATGTCGTGTGTGACGGCTACGTCACCATGGGGGACGGCACCGGAGTGGTTCATATCGCTCCGGCATTCGGCGAGGATGACTACAGGGTTGGCAGGAAATACAATCTGCCCGTCGTTCAGCTGGTGGATGAACGCGGTTGTTTTGATGAACGGTTTCCTTCGCTGAGCGGTCTGTTTGCAAAAAAAGCGGATAAGGTTATTCTTGAAAAGCTTGAAAAATCAGGCAATCTTTTCAAAGTCGTTCCTTTCGAGCATGAGTATCCGCATTGCTGGAGATGTGACACGCCCCTTTTATATTATGCAAGATCCAGCTGGTTTATCGAGGTTACTAAAGTCAGGGAGCAGATAAAGGAAGCCAGCCGCTCGCTGAACTGGATGCCCGAGACCATAAAAGAGGGCAGGATGGGCAATTTCTTGGATAACGCCATAGACTGGGGTTTATCCCGCGACAGGTATTGGGGTACGCCTCTGCCCGTATGGGTCTGTTCGTCCTGCGGCGAAATAGAGGTAATGGGTTCGAAAAAGGAACTCAAGGAGAAGTGTTCCATTCCCGCCGACCGGGATATAGAGCTGCATAGGCCCTATCTCGACGAGTTGACGTGCACATGCCCTAGGTGCGGGTGTAAAATGAAGCGTACTCCGGAGGTTATAGACTGCTGGTTTGACTCCGGCTCCATGCCGTTCGCGCAGTATCATTATCCTTTTGAAAACGCAGATCTTTTCAAGAAGACATTCCCGGCCGACTTCATATCCGAGGCCGTCGATCAGACTCGCGGTTGGTTCTATACGCTGCTCGTGGTGAATACCATTCTATTCGGTGTTTCGCCTTTCAAAAACTGTATAGTTTTAGGTCATGTCAATGACAAAAACGGTGTAAAAATGTCTAAGCACAAGGGCAACGTGGTTGATCCATGGTCAGTTCTTGACAAGCAGGGCGCGGATGCTGTGCGCTGGTATTTCTACACCTCATCGGCACCCTGGCTTCCTTCGCGTTTTTACGAAGAGGCGGTGTCTGAGGCGCAGAGAAAGTATCTCGGCACGTTTTGGAATACTTATGCGTTCTTCACGCTGTACGCTGAAATAGATAAATACGATCCGTCAAAGTATTCTCTTAAAAATTGTAAACTCACGCTGATCGACAGGTGGATACTTTCAAAACTCAACAGTCTTGTAAAGCTTGTGGATGAACATCTGGAAAGATATGAGATAACCGAGAGCTCGCGTGCGATACAGGAATTTACGGATATATTGTCAAACTGGTATGTGCGTCGCTGCAGAGAACGTTACTGGGGAAGCCGCATGACAACGGATAAGGCGGCGGCCTATACGACGCTCTATACCGTGCTTGTGACATTATGCAAGGTTACGGCGCCTTATACACCGTTCGTGGCCGAAATGATATACTCCAATCTTGTACCCGGCTTTTTCCCTGACGCTCCCGAATCTGTTCATCTCTGTTCATTCCCCGAAGCGGATGCAAGTCTCATAGACGAGCAGCTTGAATGCGGGATGCAAGGAGTGCTCAATATCGTCGTGGCCGGCAGGGCGGCGCGCAATGCGGGTAATATAAAGAACCGTCAGCCGCTTGCCGAGATGGTTGTGGTATCCGAAAGACCGCTTAAGCTGTCCCGTGAAGAGCGCGCGATAGTGCTTGAAGAGCTGAATGTCAAGAAAATGACGATGGCTTCAGATGCTTCTGAATACATAAAGTATAAACTGAAACCGCAGCTTAAGACCCTCGGTCCGAAATACGGCAAAATGCTGGGCAGCATATCTGCATTCCTTGCCTCATGTAACGCAGACGAGGTGCTTGCAGGAATAAGGAAGAACGGGTCCTATACCATAGACGGGTTAGGCGTTTCGCTTGAGCTTGAGGACCTTCAGGTTCTCACTGAAAGTGCAGGCGGGTACGTGGCGCAGTCTGACAAGGGTGTTACCGTAGCCCTGTCAACAGTTCTTACAGAGGAGCTTTTAGACGAGGGTACGGAGCGTGAAATAGTGTCCAAGATTCAAAACATGCGCAAGGATGCCGGATTTGAGGTTACCGACAGAATAACCGTATATTACAAGGCGGAGGGACGTGCGCAGCGTGTGTTCAAAGTTGCTGCATTTGCAGGCGACGTGCTTGCGGATGAGGTTATAGAAGGCGATGCGGAAGGGTTCAAGGCCGAGCAGAATATAAACGGCGAAAGGGCGGTCATAACGCTTGTTAAAAAGAACTGATTACGTAGCTTGAATCGTTCTTTAAGCTATGCATAGTTTCGATATATGAAAAAATTTTCTGTGCAAAAGGCGATGAGCCTCAAAGAGTTTACGGACAGCACCTATCCTCAGGGCAGTTTCGCATTCTCCGTGCTTTTGCGTGAGCGTGATATAAAGGTGAACGGGACGAGGGTATCCTCGGACATAATGCTCACCGCCGGCGATGAGGTTGTATACTACACAACTTCTGCGCAGGAGAACAAGATTAGTCATACCGTTGTGTACGAGGATGAAAACATCATTGTTTGCGATAAAGAGAGCGGGGTATCCTCGGAGGGGCTATTAAGCGAGCTGAGCGAGGATGGTTCGGTCTATGCCGTGCACAGGCTGGACAGAAACACGCGCGGGCTTATAGTGTACGCAAAGAAGCAACGGGTAATGGATGAGCTTATCGCCGCATTCAAAAGCAGAAGGGTGCAGAAAATCTATCTCGCGCTTTGTAAAAATGCGTTTAAAAAGCCGGCAGGCAAATTGACGGCGTATCTGAAAAAACATTCCGACCGCGCCAGGGTTGACATATTTGACAATCCGGTTCAAGGTGCGGAGAAAATAGTTACAGAATATGAGGTGGTACGCAATAGCGAGGAATTGGCACTCGTCAGGATAATTCTTCACACAGGCAAAACGCACCAGATACGTGCACACTTTGCGCACATCGGATGCCCCGTACTAGGTGATGAAAAATACGGGGACGGCGAGCTCAATAAAAAATACGGGGCCAGAAGACAAAGACTGGTCGCAAAAGAACTTGAATTAGAGCTGAGCGGTGAATATTCATATATCAACGGATTGAAGTTCGAGAGTGTATATACTCCCGAACGGTGAAAAAACAGCCCTGCCGGGATGTTCCGGGCAGGGCTGTTTTCAGCTTTATTTTCTTTTATCCATAGAAACATATTCAAGTTCAGGCTTTACGCAATGATAGGAGGGGCGTATAATCCTGTTGCCGTTTATAAGTTCCTCCATACGGTGTGCGCTCCACCCGCCGACACGCGAAACAGCAAAAAGCGGTGTATACAGATCGGGCGGGAGATTAAGCATCGAATAGACGAAGCCGGAATAAAAGTCAACGTTCATGCATACCGATTTATGAACCTTGTGTTGCTCGTTGATTAGACGCGGGGCTATGTTTGCCACGGTCTGGTAGAGCATAAACTCATCTTCCCTGCCTTTCTCCTCGGCAAGTTTTTGTGCATACATCCTCAGAATTTCTGCCCTCGGGTCAGAGAGCGTGTACACGGCGTGCCCTATTCCGTAGATAAGTCCGGTATGGTCGAACGCCTCTTTCTTCAAGATCTTAATGACGTAGTCGGTGACGTTCTTCTCGGACCAGTCGGATACATTCTCCTTTATGTTTTCCATCATTTGCATGACCTTGATGTTTGCGCCGCCGTGTTTAGGCCCTTTTAGCGAGCCTAAAGATGCGGCCATCGACGAGTATGTGTCGGTGCCGGAGGATGTAACTACGTGCGTTGTAAACGTCGAATTGTTGCCGCCGCCGTGATCGGCATGCAGAAGGAGTACGATATCGAGTACCTTGGCTTCCAAATCGGTAAAGTTACTGTCTTGGCGCAGGATATGAAGAATGTTCTGCGATGTGGAATATTCTGATTTGGGTTTGTGGATTATAAGCGAACCGTCATTTGTATTGTAGTAACGGTATGCTCTGTATGAATAGATGGCAAGCAATGGAAACTGTGCAATGAGCTGTATGCATTGACGGAGCACGTTGGCAATGCGGACATTGTCAGGGTCGGGGTCGTATGAATACAGATTGAGTACACATCTTGCCAGCATATTCATCATGTCCTTGCTGGGATACTTCATGATTACGTCCCTGACAAAGTTGCGCGGGAGCGAGCGAAAATCGGAGAGCATTTCATTGAAATCGTCGAACTCTTGCCGATTGGGCAGTTTTCCGAACAGCAAGAGATAAACCGTTTCCTCAAAACCGAAACGGTTTTCCTCTATGCAACTGCGCACCAAATCCTTGACATCGTAGCCCTGGTAACGCAGAATGCCCGGTATTTCTTTTCTTAATCCGTCTTTTTCCTCCCACGACGTAACTTCAGATATTTCTGTGAGGCCGCATAAAACACCTTTGCCGTTGCTCTCTCTGAGTCCGCGCTTGACGTCGTATTTCGTGTACAGCTCCGGATCTATGCGGTTTAGAAGTGCTGACTCTTCCGCCAGTTCTGAAAGTCTATAGGAGTATTTGACGAGGAGATTAGCTTCGTTAAAGTCCACGGTATTTGCTCCGATTTATTGTAATTTGAAGTCGTTCGGACGTTTATTTTACCACAGTTTATAATTTCTGTCAAATATTGATGCCGATTTCGTGAGCGTGGAGGGAGCGTGGAGGGAGCGGCGGGTCAACACATGGCGGGGAACGGAAGGTCAACAGGCGTTGACAATGAGGCGGTAAAGTAATAAAATGACATGGATAAATGCGGCAGGGTACTCGCATTTCTGTCATGTTTCATTGTTTTTGATGGTATAAAAACTGTTTATATATAATTAAGACGCGTAAAAGTATGGAGGGATTAAATGCAGCAAGTAAAGTTAGTATCTGACGAGCAAAAACTTGTTATAGCTCTTTATGAAGAGATAGATTCAGCCACCGTGGATGATTTCTATGCTCATGTTATGGCTATCTATACTCATGATAAAAAGGATATTGAGTTCGATTGCACGGCCTTGACATTTATAGACAGCACCACTTTGGGAACGTTTGTAAAGATATTCAAACGCTTAAAAGAAGACGGGCACACGTTCGTATTGAAGAATGTGCATCCGAGAATAAAGAAGCTTTTTCAAATATGTGCCTTAGACACAATAATGGAGATAGACTGATGAAAGATTTTTCGGTTAAATTCAATTTGGCTGACGGAGAATTTTTCACGGCGCTCAGATTGGTCGCCGGTGCTTTATGTTCCATAGAAGGGAAGGATGTAGACACGGCTGAGGATTTCAAAGTATGCGTCACGGAAAGTGCTATTATACTGAAAAACTGCGGGTTCGAGAGTGTCAGCGCAGTATTCAGTGCGGACGGCAAAGTGAAGGCAAAAATTTACGGCGAGGGAGGTGTTCCCGCGGAAGCCGACAATGAACTTTCCTTCGCCTTAATCGGCGCACTGGTTGAAAAATGCAGCATCGAGAAGGATGGGTCCGTTATAACTGCGGTTACTCTTGAGTTATGATGATAAACGAACAGGCCGACGAGCTGTTCCGTGAATACCGCCGTACGGGCGACAAGAACATCCGGAACAAGCTTATAGAAAACTATCTGTATATTGCCGAAATTCTCGCAAAAAAATTTGCCGGAAGAGGGGTTGAATATGACGACCTTCTTCAAGTGGCGTCCGAGGCGCTTATATTGGGCGTGGAGAAATTTGATCCCGGTCTCGGCAATCAATTCACGACATATGTTACGCCGACAATCACGGGGATGATAAAAAATTATTTCCGTGACTATTCGCGTTCCGTTCGTCTGCCGCGCCGAATTTATACGCTTGGCGCTAAAGTTAAGAATGAGACCAACGAATATTATAAAGAGCACGGCGTGAAACCAACGATAAAACAACTCGCCGAAAAGCTGGGCGAGAGCGAGGAAGCTATAATTGAGGCAATGGAAAATCATCAGCCCATGAGCTTGGACGGTACGGTGCAGAGCGAGGACGGCGACGGCGTCCTCTATGATGTGATACCTGACTCGGAAGACTCGTTCGAAAAGCTTGACGAGACTCAATCCTTGAAGGATGAGATAAAAAAACTCAGCCCGACTGAACAAAAGGTTGTAGACTTACGCTTCGTACAGGGTAAATCCCAGTCGGAAGTAGGTAAAATACTCGGCGTAAGCCAGATGTTCGTATCTCGTGCAGAGCGTAAAATAGTGGATAAATTAAAGGAAGCGCTTTCGCAATGATTACTTTCAGAGTTGAAGACATAAAAGAGATGGATAGCCGTCTAAAACTCTTTTTGGATTTTTTACGCATTGAAAATGTCTCCGACGATGATCTGTTTGACTGCAGGCTCGTTTCATGCGAACTAATAACCAATGTGCTGCGCCACTTAGGCGAAGCTGCAGAGTTTGAGGGCGGGATTTCGGGCGACAGTATCTATATAGCAGTATCGTCGGCAAATACCGGGCATGTAATGATTCCTCATTCTTTGCCCGACGTCTTTTCAGAAAGCGGAAGAGGGCTGTATATAGTAAAGGAGATAAGCGGCGGTAAGGTTTTTTTTGACGGCGGGTCGGTAAAGGTGTTTATAAAACGCCATCTTTAGGCTGCGGCTGTCGGGAGTTTGCGGATTATAGACAGTAATAAAAAGAGACGGGAATTCTCGCGTTCGGTTATCCGAGAATTCCCGTCTGTGCTATTTTAATATAGTTTAGTTCAACAGATTGAGTTCATTATAAATCTTATTCATGAGCCCGTCCGAAAGGAGAGAGCGGAACTTGCCGAGATAAATAAATATCGAGGCGAAGAAGTCCTTATTGTCACCGCCTATAATATAATCCGGAATGTTGACATAAGGTCCGTTAACCTTTTCGAGGAAGAGTTTTACAAATTCAATCTTCTCGGAATCGGTAAGCCTTGAAATAAAAGCATCGGTAGGTCCGCGATAAACTTCCTTTGCGGTGTACACTACTTCGTGTGTCTGAGAAGACTTAATATGAGTGGCAGGCGCGGGAGCATATGCCGGAGCAGGCGGCGGTGCCGGTTGATACATAGGAACAGGGGCTATGTAGATGGGCGGAACCTGAGGCTGAGCGGGCTGCTGAACATAAGGCGCGGACGCCGCAGGGGCGGACGCAGATACCGGTGTCGTGTCATCGTAATAATAATCAGCCTCGGGAACGGTAACCTCTTCTTTGCGTTTCTCTGATTTGAAAGCCACTGTCCTCAACAGGCTTATTATCGTAAGAAGCACCGTAGCGGCCAAGACAACATACATTAACAGACCGGGGCCTGTCTCATTAAATTTATAAACAACGAACAGCACGGTACCGCCAATGATGGCAACAAACTCGATTAAATATCTTATCGTGCCGAATACAAGGACGCCTTTCGAGGTGTTTGTTCCGAGTCCGATAATTGCTAACACGAAGTTTACGATAGCAAGAATAAGCGCTGCGAAAAGCGCGATGCTTGCTATGATTTCAGCCGTCCCCATTTCCGCTATTCCGGAAGCCATGAAGTCTGTGATAAAGGAAAGACCGCTCTCTGTTCCGATGAAGCCTACGCTTAAGCCAATGCTTTCGATGGTAGTCGTTGTGAGAGATAACAGATTCACGATATCCAGTAATGCGCCGACAGAGACAAGGCCGAGCAAAGCTGTTATGAATTTTATGAATCCGGAGCTCCCTTTATTGCCGATGCTTTGGATCACCAGCATTAAAAACGTGCCGCCGAAAGCAAGAGCCGTCACGCTCCAGTGCAACACGGCCTCGTTGCCTGAGGCAATTTGCTCTGTGTAGTTCTCAATATCGATAAGAGCAAAAACAAACAGAACTATCAAAGCTAATATCTCAACAAAATATGCGCATGCTGCCGCTGTTTTTGTCGTTTTCTTGGATGCCAGGGCGGGGATAAACAGAATTATTCCCAATACCGTAACAAGCGCATACAGTAAAACAACAACATCAGCCAGATGGCTATATGTATAACCTGCAACATTAATTGAAGCCGAAAGAGAAAGCTCATTGCCTAGTTCTATGTTTAATCCGAAGACATTGCTAAGTGCATCGGGCAACATAGTGCAGAGCATTTTGCCGTCAAATACAGGCAGAAGAAGGCCCAGTATGAGACATATAAGCGCAATGCAATACGTTAACAGGGATAAATATTTTTTACGCTGTTTTTTTGTACTCATGACTAATCTCCGTACATTTTTGTGTTTTTCAGTCAGCATAATTTTGGTCCGACGCCGAATTTTACGTCATATTCGCCAGGCTTTACGAGGCAGGCAATCCGTTGATCCGGACAGCATGTGTAAAAAAAGGCACAACAATATTATGCGATCAACGTGTTTCAACGTTTTTCAATGTACGGAAGTATTTTAATACAAAAACTGAGTTATGTCAAGGCAAAGTGAAAAAACATTAAAGGGTGAATGTAAAGTATTTGAGAACGGTACACGAAAAAACCAATCGGTGCGGCCGGTCGGTACGGGGTATATGGAATTGGCAGGGCAATATATGGTATTTATTTGTAATTTTTCAACAAGATATCGGGGTCAAAAATGTAGTCGGCTGTAATTATAAGCAAGCATTTTTATTTTTTCAAAATCACACTGCGATAAGGCTGTGAGTATACCGGAAGGGTATTTTGGTTTTTTTGTTGACTTGCGGTCTGTTCGCTGATAAAATTAGCGTATAATTTTTAATTGCGCTGCAGCGGAAAATTCGCAATGCGATTATTTAACCGGATATTGGCAAAGACGGCTTAAAAATGAGGCTTTTCATGCGCCGAGGAAAGATATATCTTTATATTTTTCACGTCGTTTTTTTGTCTAAATTTTAAGTGTTTGTTATATATTCGTAACACAACAGATTTATAAATTATAGTACTATAGAGAGCCGGAGAGATTATGGAAGGTAAAGACCAAGGCATACACAGAGGCACCCTTGACCTCAGAATCCAATCTAAAGCTTCCGATAACGTCGAGCTGCGTGCTGTATTGGATGAGTCCATGTCGCATGTGCCTGAGACGGTTGCGGAAAAACTTTTGGCGGCGTCAGGAGGCCGAAATTTCACGAGAGTGTTATCCGATCGCGAACTTATGCGTACGGCGGAGTGTTTTATAGACTGCAATCTCAATATCTCCGCGGCGGCACGTGAGTTGTATATGCACAGAAATACCATGATGTACAGACTGGACAAAATTAAAAGGATTACCGGTCTTGACATCCGCGGCTTTGATGCTGCCGTAACTTTTAGGATTTTATGTTCCGTGCATGCTCGCATCAAAAACGATAACGGCCGGCCGTCTCGAGGATAAATTCGCGGGCTCGTAAAAATTTTGACTGACAAGAGCGCATAAATCTTCCGCAGAGAAGACCGGACTGTTTGTTCTTGCAAAAGAAGGAGGGGGCTGTTTTTTCATGATTAAAGCATGAGACTTCCGCAGCCCGATTTTTGATGACGAAAGAAAAAAAGAAAAAGCTTTATAAAGGAATATTGATTACCTGCTCCGTTTTGGCCGGGCTGGCATTGCTTGTGCTGACCTTTTTCGGCGGGTATTATCTCAGGGGGATAATCGGCTCGACGTCATATGACTGGGTGCTTGAATTGATAAGAACTTATTATTACGAGGATGTAGATCTGGATGACGTAATGGAACTTACCATAGATACAATCGTCGAAACGTACTTGGATGAATACTCTCAGTATTATACGGCGGATGAATATAAGGCGTCGCTGCTTTCCAACTCCGGCCGGTCGAGCGGAATCGGTATAACCTATTCTTTTGTCGAGGATGAGGGCGCGTATATAACGTATGCAATTCCTAATTCTCCCGCATATATATCCGGGATACGCTCCGGCGACATCGTTGAATCGGGGGTAGTGGACGGAAAAGAGGCTGAGTTTACGACCGCATCGGATTTTACGTCGTTTATGAGTTCGGTTTCGCTCGGAGATGAGGTTACTTTCGTGACAACCGAGAACAAGACCTGTAATTTCGTGTACGCCGACTATACCATAAGTTACATAAATTTTGCGACAAAAGACGGCGGTTGGTATTTTACCGGCGACGATGCGCTGGAGCTTTCCGAAATGATTGAGTCGGATGCCATAGAATATCTGGGGGACGGAGTAGGGTATATCTCGCTCTATCGCTTTTACGGCGATGCAGCCTCTCAGATGCAAATGGCCGTAAAACAGCTCAATGAGGAGGGGTGCGATACAATCATTCTGGATTTAAGAAACAACGGCGGCGGGCTTGTTTCGGTAATGCGCGATATTGCCGGCTGTTTTGAAAGCTGTGCCGGTCAGGAGGTGATGACGGCCGTCTACAAAGACGCTACAGAGAGCACCGTGACGGCAAGTTCATACTCTTCAGAATATACACTCGGCTCGGACGTGAGCGTGTACGTGCTCGCGAACGGGAAAAGCGCAAGCGCATCCGAGGCGCTTATAGGCGCACTTGTGAGCTATGGTGTGGTTGAATATGAAAATATATGCATTTCAGAGTATTCTGAAGGGTATTTGAAAGCGTCCGGTCTTACTGCAGACGAAGCGAAGAGCGGCAGGACGTACGGCAAGGGTATTATGCAAAGCACATATGTCAATGCGTTCACCGGAGAGGCGCTCAAATTGACTACGGCGCAGCTTTACTGGCCCAACGGCGAAACGATACACGGAACGGGGCTTTCGGCGGTTAACGGTTGTACCATAATAAAAGCGCCGCTTCCTGCATCCGGAGTAGGCGATGAGCTGTACAATGCGGTTTTGACTCTGTTTTGACAAGCTTTTCTGAAAACCGCGACGCATGATCCGGCGAAGAGTAAGGGTAAACCGGTTCACGCTAAATTATTGTTCTTATCCGGAGCCGGGCAAAAAGGCGCCGGATTTTTATGCTTTTTTGGGTTTTTACCAAGAAGAAGCGGTAAAAAAGCCAAAACTGAGCAGCCTGACGAGTTAACAATTTAAAAAATTTTGCATTTTCGAGACGCTCATGATATAATAAGGCTATAGCCGCCGGGAATATGACTTGCGTCAGAGCCGGCGCGATAAAACAGTGTTTAAGAGCGCAGCCGAAAGAAAAGCAAAAGGTCCGGCTGTCGAATGTTTAGCAAGAGCAACAGATTTTTATGGCCGAAATCAAAAGAAACGTGTCCGCTCGTGCGGTGGACATGCTGCAGAAGGTTCTCGGAATCTTCGATGAGAATGCAAACGTTATAATGCGTGAGCTCGGAGTCAGTTTGCGTGTGGACGGGCTGAATATAACCGTCGGCGGGGAAGAGGAAAAGGTCTCGTCCGCAGCGGATGTTTTGGAATGTCTCGTGGAACTTGTCGAAGAGGGCGAGTCTATAGACAAGAGCAGAATTCTGTATTGCATAGAACTTGCCAAAGAGGGCAGGGCAAAGGATATTTTGAAACTGTCCGGCAGTACGGTCGGAGTGACATATCGCGGTAAACCCGTAAAATGCAAGACTGTCGGTCAGAAGAAGTATGCGGACAGCATAAAAAAAGACACCATAATCTTCGGCATCGGGCCTGCGGGAACGGGGAAAACCTATCTTGCCGTATGCCTGGCCGTTAAGGCGTTTAAGTCTAAGCAGGTGGAGAGGATAATACTCACACGTCCTGCTGTCGAGGCGGGTGAAAAACTCGGGTTTCTGCCCGGCGATCTGCAGACAAAAGTAGATCCGTACTTAAGACCGTTATACGATGCGCTCCAAGAGATGCTCGGGCTTGAGACTTATACAAAGCTCATGGAGCGCGGGATCATAGAAATTGCGCCACTCGCATATATGCGCGGAAGAACGCTTTCCGATGCGTTCGTGATTTTAGACGAGGCGCAAAACACAACCCGCGAACAGATGAAAATGTTTCTTACGCGTATGGGTGAAGGAAGTAAAATGGTGATAACAGGCGATGTGACTCAGATCGATCTGCCGGAGGGGAAAAAGAGCGGACTCGTACATGCGGTCCGTGTGCTCGAAGGAATAGAAGGGATAGGCATTTGCCATCTTACGGATAAGGATGTCGTGCGGCATCCGCTGGTTATGAAGATAGTGCGCGCCTATGAGGTTGACAACAAAAGGAGCAAGCGGGAAGACAGTGAAGAACAGTAAAAAAGAGTACACTATCGGCGCTTTAATATACATAATCGGAACGGTGGTGCTTTTCTCGATTTTCCTTTTGATGATATCTATCAACGAGGGATCAAACACGTCCGAATATATTACGGAGAACGTGCGGCGAGTGGTGCTGATTTGCGTATCTTTTTGTATCGTTTCAGGCATCATGTACTGCTATTTTTATTTTGAGAATAAGAAGTACATCCTGTGCGGCGGAAAGATAATCGAGTTGTTCGTGTTGCTTGCGCTGTCTATTTTTATATCATTCGTCATAGGCAGGTTTGTAGATCCCGCGGCGAGGCCCGTGGCGTTTCTTGCACTCATGGCCGTAACTTTGCTTGGCAGGCGCGAGGCGATATTTTTGAATATAATCTATGCTCTGCAGATGTTCATTCTTGACAACTTTTCGGAAGTCTCCGGTCTGGACACGCTCGAGAGCTATACCTTCCTCATCGTGACGTTCTGTACGGGCATGATAGGTATATTCGTGACGCCCAGGATAAAGTCAAGGATAGGGAGTGTGCTCATATCCTTTGCGTTGCTTATTCCGATAGAAGTTATAATTGCCGTTTTAGAGTCAACTGCGGCAAACAGGCTTTCGGATATGCCGATGCTCTTCCTTTACGGCGCACTGGCGTCTTTCTTCTCGGTGCTGCTGTATATGTTCCTTCTGCCTGTTTTTGAAGTGCTGTTCTCCGAGCTTACGGTGTTCAGACTGCGCGAGCTGGCCTCAGATCAGGCAATGCTTATAAAGCGGCTGAAAAAGAATGCTTCGGGAACATACCATCATTCGATGACGGTGGCTCAAATTGCGGAGACATGTGCGCAGGCTATAGGAGAAGATTCCGAACTCACTCGTGCGGCGGCGTATTACCATGATGTTGGCAAACTCAAGGACCCTGAAATGTTTACCGAGAATCAGACCGACTATAACATGCACGACGAGCTGACGCCCGAACTTTCGGTTGATATAATACGTTCGCACACCAGAGACGGCGCCCAGCTTATAAAGAAGGCGCACCTTCCCGAATTTTTTGCCGAGATAGCCGTTCAGCATCACGGTACCATGCCCATTAAGTATTTCTATGCAAAAGCGCTGAGGATGAGCGACGGCGAGCTCAATATAGAGAACTATTCCTATTCGGGGCCTACCCCGACCTCGAAGATTGCCGCTATAATCATGATAGCGGATGCGGCTGAGGCGGCAATTCGCTCGCTCAAGGATCGTTCACCCGAGAAGGTCGAGGAGCTTGTGCGCGGCATCATAGAGGAAAGGCTGGATATGGAGCAGTTTGACGACTGCAATATAACAATGAGCGAGCTTACGACGATAAAGCTTACGATTGTGGCACAACTGACAGGAGTATATCATTCGCGTATTGCATATCCTAAACTTAAGATAGGCAAAAAGGAACATGGAAAATAAATTACACATATATTGCGACCAATTTGATTTTTCCGCCGTTGAAAGGGCTTTTGAAGGAGAGTTTTCTTCAGATGCGCCGCTTGCGGCGGAAATAGTTTTTGTTGACGAGGAAGAGATACGGCGCCTAAATCGCGAAAACAGGGCGATAGACTGCGTGACGGATGTCCTATCCTTTCCCGCGCTTGACGGAATATGCGGCGTAAAAATTCTAAAGGAAAATTTTCCGTATGATACGGACGAGAACGGCGCCGTGTTCATGGGGAGCATTGCAATATGCACCCGACGTGCGGAAAAGCAGGCCGAGGAGTACGGCCACGGTTACAACCGTGAACTTCATTATCTCGTCGTGCACGGGCTTTGCCATCTTTTCGGCTATGATCACGAGGCTGAACGGGACAGGCGCGTAATGAGGGAAAAAGAAGAGCGTATTCTCGAAAGAATGGGCATAGCCGAGAAATAAAACAAGCATAAATAAACCGAGGTGTTTGAAACAGAAAATGAGAAGCGGTTATATAGGAGTGATAGGCAAGGCCAATGCCGGAAAGAGTACGCTTATAAATGTACTTGTAGGCGAAAAAATATCCATAGTGTCACCTAAACCGCAAACGACGCGCGATGCGGTGCTCGGGGTTCTCACAAAGAGCGACTATCAGCTCGTGTTTGTGGATACGCCCGGGATCTACAAGAGCAAAACTTATCTTACAGACATTATGATGAAGACAACCGAGAGTGTCTCGAAAGATGTAGATGCGATAATGTTTGTGCATGACGGCCACGGCGGGGTGAGCGGCGAGGATACGGAGCTCATGAAGAAGTATCTTGCGTTGAAACTGCCGATGATTATAGCTTATACAAAGATTGACATTATGCCAAAGGAGCGCATCCCGAATGATGTGAAGCTTCTGTATGAAGCAGGCATCGATTGTGATATATATCCTGTATCCGCGCGCAAAGGCACCAATATAACCAAGCTTGAGCAGGCGCTTGTTAATCTTGTGCCGAAGGGGGGCAAGGTCTTTGAGGAAGATATAGTTTCGGACAAGAGCGAAAAATTCATGGTCGCCGAGATCATGCGTGAAAAAATTTTTCTGAAGTTCGATAAGGAAGTGCCTCACGGGACAGCAGTGGCGGTAAGCAAGTTTGAGCGCGGAGAAAACGGGGTGTACGACGTATATCTGGATATAATTTGCGAAAAACCGTCGCACAAAGCAATTCTTATAGGGAAGCAGGGTGCAGCGATAAAAGAGGTGTCTTCTTTTGCAAGGACGGATATGGAGAAATTTCTCGGTAGCAAGGTCTTTCTTACAACCTATGTCAAGGTAAAGGAAGACTGGCGGGATAAGCCCGGTCTCGTGCGTGATTACGGCTACGAGATAAAGAAGGACAGAAATAAGTAATGCGTTGAAAAACGTAGAGACGGCAGGCGGCAAGTGCGGGAGCGCTATGGAGATAAAAGTAAACGCTCTTATGTTAAGGGCGGCAGACTATGGTGAAAACGATAAAATTCTGACACTGCTTACGGCAGAGCGCGGCAAACTCACCGCGGGAATAAAGGGTGTAAAAAAGGTGGGTGCAAAACTCAGATTTGCTGCCCAGCCTTTTTGTCTTGCGGAATATGTTCTGACATGCAAGGGCGGAAGATACACGGTTATTCAGGCGGATGAGAGTGAGAGTTTTTATGAGCTGCGTTGCGACATAAACAAGTTTTATGCGGCTTCCGCTCTATGTGAAGCGGCGTGTTGTCTCGCATTTGAGGAAGATTCTGCGCCTCAGCTTTTCTTGTGCTGCGTGAGAGCGCTTACGAATATGTGCGGCGGGGATGAAGGCATGGTCCTCATAGAATTTTTAATAAAAGCGCTCACCCTGTCGGGTTATGGTTTTAAAATCGGGCCGTGCTCTGAGTGCGGGGCATCTCTCATGGGCAAAAATAAACTGCGTTTCGATATGGAGACGGGCTCGTTTACTTGCTGGGATTGCGGTACGGGCGCCGGCGTCAGCGGGACGACGTTTGCCGTGCTGAATGTGGCAGATGGCAACTCGTGCGGCGAAATAACGGAGGACGGAAAAAAACGCGCCTTAAGATTACTCGGCGAGTTCTTTGCATTAAAGACCGATTCACGGGTTGTAAGTCTGGGCGAATATATAAGGATGCTGTGAAAATCCTCAAGGCTTGCTGATTATTCTGCCGCAGCGGGGCGTATGATGCAAAATTTTGGTAAAAAAGCTGTTAAAGGGGCAATATTTGCCGAAATGCTTATTTCAAATGCTTGCAAAAAATGTTTAAATTGTTATAAAATAAAACGGTCAAAAAAAAGATTTTTTAATTAAGTTTGGAGGGCAAAGAATCAATATGGCTAAACAGGCAAAAAAGTATTGCTATCTCTTCACGGAAGGTAACGCCGGTATGCGCGAACTTCTCGGAGGCAAGGGTTCAAATCTTGCCGAAATGACCAGGATAGGGCTTCCTGTACCTCAGGGATTTACTATATCTACAGAAGCCTGCACACAGTACTATGAAGACGGTGAAGTAATCAACCCCGATATACAGGCCGAAATTATGACCTATATCGATAAAATGGAAAAAATCTGCGGTAAGAAATTCGGTGATAAGGTAAATCCGCTTCTTGTATCTGTTCGTTCGGGAGCGAGAGCATCGATGCCCGGCATGATGGATACCATTTTAAATCTCGGTCTCAATGAGGAAGTAGTAAATACCATAGCCAACAAATCAGGCAACCCCCGCTGGGCGTGGGACTGTTACAGGAGATTCATTCAGATGTTCTCCGATGTCGTTATGGAGGTGGGTAAGAAGTATTTCGAAAAACTTATCGACCAAATGAAAGAGAAAAAGGGTATCGAATACGACATTGACCTTACTGCGGACGATCTCAAGGAACTTGCAAATCAGTTCAAGGCTGAATATAAAAAGCAAATAGGTAGTGATTTCCCCGACGATCCGAAGGATCAGCTCTTTGCTGCGATAAAGGCAGTATTCCGCAGCTGGGATAATCCTCGTGCCAATATATACCGCAGAGATCATGACATACCTTACAGCTGGGGCACTGCCGTAAATGTACAGATGATGGCGTTCGGTAATATGGGAAACACCTCGGCTACCGGTGTTGCGTTTACGCGTAACCCTGCAACGGGCGAAAAGCAGCTTATGGGCGAATTTCTTGTAAATGCCCAAGGCGAGGATGTTGTTGCCGGCGTGCGTACTCCCAGACCCATTAATGAGATGGCGAATACCCCCGGACTTGAAAAAGCATATGTTGAATTTACCAAGATATGCGCTTTGCTCGAGAAACACTATCATGATATGCAGGATATGGAGTTTACCATCGAGGACGGCAAGCTCTATATGCTTCAGACCAGAAACGGAAAACGTACTGCCACAGCGGCGATAAAAATTGCATGCGATCTCATGGATGAGGGCATGATTGATGAGAAAGCAGCTCTTATGCAGATAGATCCCAAATCCCTTGACATGTTGCTTCATCCCCAGTTTGATGCCGCCGCTTTAAAAGTTGCAAACGAGAAAAATATAATAGGCAAGGGCATAGCGGCTTCACCCGGAGCCGCAGCGGGTCAGATAGTATTCACGGCAGAAGATGCTGTAATCGAAGGAAAGGCCGGTAAGAAGGTTGTTCTTGTACGTCTCGAAACTTCACCCGAGGATATTGAAGGCATGAAATATGCTCAGGGTATACTTACCGTGCGTGGCGGACAGACTTCGCACGCTGCGGTTGTTGCGCGCGGTATGGGTACTTGTTGTGTATCCGGATGCGGTGACATCAAGATGGATGAAGAGAACAAGTGTTTCACCCTCGGTGGCAAGCTGTTTAAAGAGGGCGACAGTATCTCTCTTGACGGATCTACAGGTAACATCTATGATTGCCTTATAACTACAGTTCCCGCAGACCCCAACAGCGGTTATTTCGGCAGGATAATGGATCTTGCAGATAAATATAAGGCGCTTGAAGTTCGTACTAACGCGGATACGCCTGCAGACGCAAAGCAGGCAGCTGCTTTCGGCGCACAGGGAATAGGTCTCTGCCGTACGGAGCATATGTTCTTCGGTCCAGAGCGTATAGGTGCTTTCAGGGAGATGATTTGTTCTGATACCAAGGAGGAAAGAGAGATTGCGCTTGCTAAGATAGAGCCTATGCAGCAGGCAGACTTTGAGGCTCTTATGGAAGCACTCGAAGGAAATCCTGTAACTATTCGTTTCCTCGATCCTCCTCTTCATGAGTTTGTGCCTACCGATGAAGAGGATATTAAGGCGCTTGCAAAGACTCAGGGGAAGACGGTAGCACAGATAAAACAAATCATATCAGGACTGCATGAGTTCAACCCCATGATGGGTCATCGTGGCTGTCGTCTCACCATTACCTATCCCGAGATAGCCGTAATGCAGACAAACGCCATAATCAAAGCAGCGATAAACGTTCAGAAGAAACACCCCGACTGGAAAGTTGTTCCTGAAATAATGGTGCCTCTGGTAGGCGAAGAAAAAGAGCTTGCTCTTGTTAAGAAGGTTGTTGTTGAAACTGCAGATGCTCTTATAAAGAAGATGGGTGTAAACCTTGAATATAAAGTGGGTACCATGATAGAAATTCCGCGTGCCGCACTTACAGCCGATGAAATTGCTAAAGAAGCGGAGTTCTTCTGCTTCGGTACCAACGACCTTACACAGATGACATTCGGCTTCTCGCGTGATGATGCGGGTAAATTCCTTCCTGCTTACTATGATACTAAGATATATGAGTTTGATCCCTTTGCGAAGCTTGATGTAACGGGTGTAGGAAAACTTATGGAGACGGCGGTTAAACTCGGCAAGAGCAATAGGCCTGATCTTCATTGCGGTATCTGCGGTGAGCATGGCGGCGATCCTTCGTCTATAGAGTTCTGTCATGGTATTGGGCTTGACTATGTTTCCTGCTCGCCTTACAGGGTCCCCATCGCGCGTCTTGCGGCGGCGCAGGCGAATATCAAAAGTCCGAGGTCCAAGTAATAGTGGTGTAAAATACAAGGAACACAATATATAGTGTAAAGGGGCTTATCCTATTTCGGGATAGGCCCTGTTTTGTATGACGGGCATGCCGTCAGTCTGTGGTGCAAGTCCACCGGGGCGT
>CAYLIO010000016.1:0-19526 GCA_964383655.1 uncultured Clostridia bacterium
GCGGACCGATCGGTTATGAGCCGACTGCTCTAACCAACTGAGCTAAAGGCCCCTGAAACACGCATCGAACTATTTCCGGACGCGCTTGTATATAATAATATAACATATATCTTTTGTCAAGTAATTTTGAAGGTATACCGATGTAATATTTCAACAATTTTTCAAATTTTTTTCAGGGGTATTTACACGGGAAGATGTTGGGGCAAAACTTAAGCCCTATACCGATTACAGGCAAAAAAATTTATGTTTTGTTGTATTTTGATGGATTTTTTAGAGCATGCGCCGGTTCCTATTGTAAATTTCTGTTTGAAAAATCGTGTATGAAATAGTATAATTACAGGCAGGAGAATTAATATGATAAATAATCGTTACGTTGAACTAGGAAAAGTCAGGTCGGTCATAAGGGAACTTTTTGAATATGGGAACAAGCGTAAGGCGCAGATAGGTGCAGACAATGTCTTCGATTTTTCACTCGGAAATCCCAACGTGCCGCCTCCGGAGATTGTGGATAAGACATTAATGGAGCTTTTATCTTCATGCGATCCCGTAGAGATGCACGGATATACGTCAGCGCAAGGTGCGGCTGACGTGCGTGCGGCCGTTGCGGCGTATATAAACAGAAATTTCAATGCAAATATTTCATTGGACGATATCTATATGACCTGCGGCGCGGCGGCGGCAATAACGATTACGCTATGCGCGCTTTGCAACGGCGGCGACGAAGTTATTACATTCGTTCCGTACTTTCCCGAATACACCGTTTTTTGCGGTCAAGCCGGAGCAAAGCTTGTACCGCTGAGGACGAAAGACGGCACTTTTGAAATAGATTTTGATAATCTGGAAGGTGCATTTACTGACAGGACAAAGGCCGTTATAATCAACTCGCCCAATAATCCGAGCGGCGTGGTTTATTCGGAGGAGTGTATAAAAAGGCTTTGCGATATTCTTAAAGCGCGTTCTAAAAAGACCGGAAAGATAATATATCTGGTCTCTGACGAGCCATACCGAGAGCTTGTATACGACGGGCAGAAGGTGCCGTACGTAATGAACTATTACGCAGATAGTATAGTTTGCTATTCGTTTTCCAAGAGTTTGTCGCTGCCCGGAGATAGAATAGGCTATATAGCGCTGAGTCCTTCTATAAAAGATAAACAGGACGTGTATGCCGCAGTATGCGGCGCGGGCAGATCGCTGGGGTATGTATGTGCGCCCGGTCTTATGCAGAAACTGGTATCAAGGGTTATAGGCGCCGTATCGGATATTTCAGTATATAAGGCCAACCGCGACAGACTTTGCTCTGCGCTTGAGGAGTACGGATATGACGTTGTAAAACCGCAGGGCGCATTCTATCTGTTCGTAAAAGCGCTTGAGGAGAACGCGAATGCATTTGCAGAGCGCGCTAAGGGGTATGAACTTTTGCTTGTACCGGGTGACGGGTTCGGCTGCGACGGGTATGTGCGCATCTCTTATTGCGTGAGTCCGGATATGATAGAACGCTCGCTTCCCGCATTCAGAGCTCTCTCACAAAGCTATAAGAAGTAAAAAAGAGTGTGCAAATAAAAAATGCAGCAGCTGAAGAATAAAACACGATAATGCGGCAGATACGTCGAGTATCCATACCATCGGTGCGGTAACAGCCCGATGGTATTTTGCCGGTGGTGCGCCCGGCGGTGGGCTAAGCCTGCAAGATATGGTATTTTCGCGGCATAGACAGAGGCGTGGGTTTTATCAGTCCATATATCTCGTCAGGCGTTTATGTATGGAGCGGATGTTTTCCTTCACGCACTTCGGCGAGGCTCCGCCGAAAGACGTTCTCGCCTCGGCGCAGTTTCTTGCGCGTACCGTCTCGCATATATCCACATCAAAGCGCTCATCGAAGCTCTGATACTCCTCGATTGTCATATTCTGCAGCGTTCTTCCTTCGTCGATACACCAACGGACGATGCTTCCCGTAACCGCGTGTGCAGTGCGGAAAGGCACACCTTTTTTGGCGAGATAGTCGGCAACGTCCGTTGCGCATGTAAATTCGCTCTCTGCGGCTTTTTTCATTTTTGTGCCTTTGAGTATCAGGTTTTTGACAAGCTCGGTCATTATTTTTACGGAATTAATCATCTGAGTTTCCGCATCGAACAGGCTCTCCTTGTCCTCCTGAAAATCCTTGTTATACGCCAAAGGTACGCCTTTGAGCATGGTGAGGATGGCTAAGAGATGACCGTATACTCTTCCCGTCTTGCCGCGCACGAGTTCGGCTATATCGGGGTTCTTTTTTTGCGGCATGATGGAGGAGCCCGTAGAGTATGCATCAGGAATCTCTATAAAACCGAATTCCTCGGTCGAATAGAGAATCATATCCTCGCAAAGGCGCGAAAGATGGCTCATGACCATAGAAGCATCGAACAGATATTCGGCCGTGAAGTCCCTGTCGGATACGCCGTCGAGCGAGTTGTCGCACGGCTTGTCAAAGTCCAGAAGCGCACAAGTCATGTTCCTGTCTATAGGGTATGACGTTCCCGCCAGTGCGCCGCTTCCGAGCGGCATGACATTCATGCGCTTGCGCGATGCGGCGAATCTGTCTATATCCCTCAGAAACATCTCGGCATAAGCGTTGAAGAAGTGGCCGGCACACATTGGCTGGGCCTTTCTCAGGTGTGTATAACCCGGCAATACATATTTTAGTCCGGATTCGGCTTTGTCGGTAAGCGATGACACGAGATGGGCCAGGCCGGTTACCGCCTCGTCGCATGATTTTCTCACATAGAGCCTGAAGTCCGTGGCGACCTGGTCGTTGCGCGAGCGGGCGGTATGCAGTTTCTTTCCGCTCTCGCCGATTCTCGAAACCAGTTCGTTTTCCATGAATGAGTGTATATCCTCGGCGTCTTTTATCTCAAGTGCTCCGTTCTCGATATCCGAGCGGATGGCATCCAGCCCGGTGCAGATCTCTTCGCATTCGGCGGGCGTGATTATGCCGCACTTTCCGAGCATCTTGGCGTGCGCCATGGATGCGGTGATATCCTCTCGCCACAATTTTTTGTCAAAAAACAGGGAATCGTTGAATTCCTCTGCGGTCTTCGCCGCGTCCCCGTCAAATCTTCCTTGCCACAGTTTCATAAGGTAAAATCATCCTTCATTTAAATTGACTTATCTTGCGTTTTACACTAAAATGTTGGGTATAAAAATTATATTCGAATTATAATAAAAAATCGGTCATTATGCAAGCCGATTTCAGACATGAGCGGCAATTTTATGATAATTTTGGGTATAGACCCGGGTCTTGCCACTACGGGATACGGCGTTATAGAAAAACGGCAGGACGGAAGCACTGCAGCCGTCGATTACGGCGTCGTGCTCACGCCCAAGGATGAGACACTGCCGGTAAGACTTGCGATGCTTGAAGAAGGGATAAATAAAATTCTTGCCAAATTCAAGCCAAACGAGATAGCCGTGGAGGAGCTTTTTTTCTCAAAGAATATAACTACGGGTATACCCGTCTCACACGCGCGCGGCGTCATTCTTCTTACATGCATAAAATATTGCGGCAGGCTGTATGAATATACGCCTATGCAGATAAAACAAGCGCTTACCGGCTATGGCAGGGCGGATAAAGTGCAGATGATGCACGTTGTCACGTCGCTGCTTCGTTTTGGCAAAATACCGCGTCCTGATGATGCGGCGGATGCGCTTGCGGTTGCGCTGTGTCATGCGCATACTTCGCGTTTCGGGAAAATGTTTGGCATTAATTAATAATATCAAGGATAGTTTTCTTGTATGATAGGATATCTGAAGGGAAATATAATCGCTGTAAGCTCCGATACCGCGCTCATCGAGGTGAACGGCGTCGGTTATGAAGTGCTGTGTTCCGGCTCCGCGCTCTCCGCGCTCGAGGCAAAAAAGCAGGGCGAGGTGTATACGTATCTCCAAGTCAGAGAGGACGGGGTTACATTGTTCGGATTTTCCTCGCCCGAAGAGAAGGCCATGTTCCTCAAATTGGTGTCTGTCTCCGGCGTAGGGCCCAAAATGGGTATATCCATTCTTTCGGGAATGGATATAAACTCGCTTGTCGTCGCGATAGCGTCATCCGATGTCAAGAGGCTGAGCGCGGTCAAGGGCCTCGGTAAAAAGACGGCCGAGCGTATAATTTTGGAGCTTCGCGAAAAGGTCGGCATCAACGGCGATCAAGGCTCGCAGGGTGACGGGTTTGCCTTGCCTGCCGACACGGATGAAGATGCAGTGGTTGCGCTCATGACTTTAGGGTTCAGTCGCTCCGAGAGCGTGCGCGCTATAGCTGCCGCCAAGGCGTCCGGGGCTAAATCGCTCGAGGATATAATACGCTCCGCTTTAAGAAGCATGTAAATCAAGATCTAAAAATCGTAGTAGGTTTCAATAATGTTTTTCGATAATGAGGATTACGGCGCTGAAGACGAGAGGCTTGTAAAGAGCACCAAGGGCGAACTGGATGCGGAAGAGAACATATTGCGCCCCAAGACTCTCGTCGACTATGTCGGGCAAGAGAAAATTAAAGAGAACCTGAAGGTGTACATGACCGCCGCCAAACAGAGAGGTGAGGTGCTGGAGCATGTCCTTTTATACGGCGCCCCCGGTCTGGGCAAGACCACGCTTGCACATATAATTGCAGGTGAAATGGGCGGTCAGCTGAAACTTACCGCCGCGCCGGCTATTGAACGAAGCGGCGACCTTGCGGCCATTCTCACCAACCTCAACGAAGGGGACGTGCTTTTTATAGACGAAATTCACCGTTTAAATCACAGTGTCGAGGAAATTCTCTACTCGGCCATGGAGGACTACGCGCTGGATATAATCGTCGGCAAAGGGCCGAGTGCGCGCAACATACGTTTTTCGCTCAAGAGATTCACGCTCATCGGCGCGACGACGCGCGCGGGAATGATAGCTACGCCGCTCAGAAACAGATTCGGCATAATCTGCAGGCTGGAAATGTACACTCCGTCCGAGCTTAAAGAGATTGTTTTAAAGAGTGCGAAAAAGCTGGAAATATCCATAGACGACGATGCGGCGGAGGAGATAGCGAAGCGTTCGAGGGGAACGCCCAGAATTGCAAATAGGCTTTTAAAGCGTGTGCGCGACTTTTCCCAGATTCGCGGCGAGAAAAGGATTGTGCTCAAAGAAGCGTGCTTTGCGCTCGATAAAATGGAGATTGACTCCCTCGGCCTCGACGAGACCGACCGTGCGATTTTACGTGCGATGATAGAGAAATTCGATGGCAAGCCGGTCGGGCTGGAGACGCTTGCCGCGACGGTAAATGAGGATTCGAATACGATCGAGGATGTGTATGAACCGTATCTGCTTCAGCTCGGTTTTATTGCGCGTACGCCGCGCGGCAGAGTAATACTGCGCTCCGGGTACGAACATCTCGGTTATGAGCTGTCTAACGCTCAGGCCGCGCAGCTTTCGCTTTTTGACAAAACGACAGAGAAGAAAGATGATGAATGAACAAAGAGACGATGCCGGCGTCACGCTGAGAAAAAGCCATTTTTTTTATAAACTTCCGTCCGAGCTCATTGCTCAGACGCCTATTGAACCGCGTGACTCGTCGCGTATGCTCGTATATGACAGATCGACTGACAGGACAGAGCACAGAATTTTCCGCGATATAAAGGAATATCTTCGTGAGGGTGACGTGCTCGTTATCAATAATACGAAAGTTCTGCCGGCAAGACTTTATGCCGAAACCGAACACGGCGGGAAGGTTGAACTGCTCCTTTTAAAGCGTATATCCCGACTCAGGTGGGAGGTTTTGGTTAAACCGGGCAAAAAATGCAGGCCGGGCACACGGCTTGCGGCGGGCAAAGGACTGTCGCTTGTGGTTGTCAGCGTAACCGACAGCGGCGGCAGAATAGTCGATTTTGAATGTGAGGGCACGTTCGAGGAGATGCTGGACAAAGCCGGCGTTATGCCGCTTCCGCCCTATATAAAGGAAAAACTCAAGGACAGGAACAGATATCAGACCGTGTACGCAAAGACGGAAGGGAGTGCTGCCGCGCCTACGGCCGGGCTGCACTTTACCCCGAAGCTTTTAGGCGAGATAGAAGATATGGGTGTGCAGATTGCCGAAATTCTTCTTCATGTCGGCCTCGGCACGTTCCGTCCGGTAAAGAAAGATATCATAACCGAACACAAGATGCACGGCGAGTATTTCGAGGTGGACGAAAAAGCCGCGCTTGTCATATCCCGCGCAAAGCGCGAGGGGAGAAGGGTAATTGCGGTAGGTACGACATCGGTGCGTACGCTCGAGAGTATAGCGGCGGATGACGGCACTATAAAATCGTGCAGCGGCGAGACGGATATTTTCATTTATCCGCCGTATAAATTCAAGTGCGTCGATGCGCTCATAACAAACTTTCATTTACCCGAAAGCACGCTCATAATGCTGGTCTCTGCGTTTGCCGGCAGAGAAAAGACGCTCAAACTGTACAAGGAGGCAGTCGATAAAAAGTACCGGTTCTTCTCGTTCGGGGATGCGATGTTTATCACGGGAAGGGCCGGCGGAAAAAAAGAAGAAACCGCACAGCATGCAGATAAAGCCGGACAGGCGTTGGAATAAAGATGGTCATGTTAGAGAAGTTTTCATTTGAAATCAAACATATTGAAAAACATACCGGCGCTCGCGCCGGCATTTTTCATACCCCGCACGGCGATATTTTAACGCCCGTGTATATGCCCGTAGGCACGCAGGCGACCGTCAAGGGGGTGCTGCCCAGGGATTTAAAAGAGGCGGGGAGTCAAATTGTTTTGTCAAATACGTACCATCTCTATATGCGCCCCGGAGACGGTATCGTGAAAGAGGCGGGCGGGTTGCATAAGTTTATGAACTGGAACAGGCCCATTCTTACCGACAGCGGCGGATTCCAGGTTTTTTCGCTCGCAAAGCTCAGCAAAATCAAGGAAGAGGGCGTATATTTCAATTCGCATATAGACGGCTCATTGCATCTTTTCACGCCTGAAAAGGCTATATCGATCCAAGAAAATCTCGGCGCGGATATAATAATGCAGTTCGATCAGTGCAGCGAATACCGCTATACGCATATCGAGGCTGAAGAGGCGATGGAGCGCACTTCGCGCTGGCTGGAGCGCTGCGTAAAGGCCAAGACGCGCGAAGATCAGGCGCTCTTCCCGATAGTTCAGGGCAATATGTATAAAGACCTGCGCAAAGCGAGCATAGAGCGCGCTCTGCCGCATGCTAAGCACGGAATAGCCATCGGCGGGCTTTCCGTAGGCGAGCCCAAGCCGCTCATGTACGAGATTATCGACTATATCCGTCCACTGCTTCCCGAAGGCGTTCCGCGTTATCTGATGGGAGTCGGCAGTCCGGATTGTCTTATAGAGGGCGTGAAACGCGGCATAGACATGTTTGACTGTGTGCTCGCAACGCGCATAGCGCGCAACGGCACGGCGTTTACGTCGAGCGGCAACGTCGTCGTTCGCAACGGGGCATATAAGGAAGACTTTACATCATTGGACTCAAGCTGCGGCTGCTATTGCTGCACAAACTATAGCAAGGCATATTTAAGACATCTTATAAACGTGGGCGAGATGCTCGCGCCCATGCTGATCAGTCTGCATAACATAACTTTTTTGAACAAACTCATGTCGGATATGCGCGAGGCCATCCTTTCAGACAGTCTCGAAGATTTTGCGCGTTCCTTTCTCTCAAGCTATGGGAATTGACGAAATTTTAATGTGAGCGGGGTGAAAGTTAAGGCCGGCAGGATATTTTTGCATATAAAATACTTGCAAAATTTTGCCGCGGCGTTTATAGTATTCGTGTAGTTTTTCAAAAATTATGTTCAGAAAGGAGTTGAGCAGGATATGTGGTCTAGTTTATTGGCAGAAAGTTCAAACTATCTGATGTGGATAGTGGTCGGAGTACTCGTTGTTCTTATCATCGGACTTTTTGTCATACAATCGAGCAGAAGCAAGAAAAGGGAGCAGGAAGCTCAGGACTTGATGAATGCCGTTAAACCCGGGAATAAAGTTAAAACTATCGGCGGAATATGCGGCATTGTCGTAGAGATTGATTCCGAAGAGAACACTTTCGTGCTCGAGACCGGGTCCGAAACGGCGGGCAAGAGTTATATAAAGTTTGACAAGCAGGCCATCTACCAGACAGACGCGGTGGTTGTAAAGCCTAAAGACGACGAGGAAGAAAAGAGCGGTGCAGGCGCCGTCGACGATAACATTTTCGCCGACGAGACGGCTTCAGAAGCCGGCTCGAAAGAGGATGAGGAGAAGAATGCCGCAGATACGGAGCAGTCCGACTCGTCTGATGCTGCCGGCGTCGAGGAGAGCGCCGAGACAAAGCCGAAAAGGCGTTCGTCTGCCAAGAAAAAAGAGTCTTAAAATTTCACGTTTATAAATAGGGAAAGTCGTAACCCGTACAGGCCGAAAAATGAGCGCTGTGCGGGTTTTTCTTCAGCCTCATAAGATGCGGCGGGAAATGTTTATATAATTGCGGTATCTGTAGCTTTGCCTTAAGGCAACTCAAAAAATACTTGATTTTTCCGTATTCGTACCTTATAATGTAAGAAAATAAATCAAGGAGCGACAAGTCAATGATAAAAACCATAGCTAAGCCCTCCGAAAGAAAAGTTACGGGCTGCGGCGAATGCAGAAGCACATGCCAGTCGGCATGCAAGACGAGCTGCACTGTGGGTAACCAGAGTTGCGAAAGAATAACAAGAGAAGAAAGAGCTGACAAAGAGACAGGTTAAAGTTTCAGATACCGAATATAATTATCAGAGGAAATTTTTCAAGGAGCAGACGAGGTTTCTCTGCTCCTTATATATTGCCCTCTCAGGGCGTACACGATTTTTTTATGGTCCACGTTTTTAGCTTTAAGACGCATAACTACATATATGACACGGGCAGTGCCTCGTTGCATGAGTGCGACGACAAGACGGCTGCATATCTTCTTTCTGCGAGGCAGGGGGAAGATATGTCTCTTTCAGAAGATGATATAAGGTCTATAAAAAAAGACGTGGAGACGCTCGCAGGCGAGGGGCTTTTGTTCGCCGATGAGCCTAAAGCGTGTCCTGCGAAGTCCGATGAGATAAAAGCGCTTTGCATACATATTTGCCACGACTGTAATCTGAGGTGCCGCTATTGCTTTGCGGATGAGGGCGCGTACCGTTCGGAACGTGCGTTTATGGGTCTTGAAACGGCAAAACGCGCCATTGATTTTCTTATCGATAACAGCGGAAACAGAAAGATTCTCGAGGCCGATTTCTTTGGCGGCGAGCCGCTCATGTGTTTGGATACCGTAGAGCGGACCGTGGAGTATGCGCGACGTCAGGGCGAAAAATACGGCAAGAAGTTCCTTTTCACTACCACGACTAACGGTGTTCTGCTCGGCGACAGGGCACAGCAGTTTTTGAACAATGAAATGGAGAATGTCGTTTTGAGTCTGGACGGAAGGAAAGAGGTGCATGACGCCATCCGAAGGACGGTAAACGGAAAGGGCAGCTTTGATCTGTGTTTCAAAAATATAAAGAGGTTTGTCGAAGGCCGCGGGGACAAAAGCTATTATGTGCGCGGTACGTTCACTTCCAAAAATCTTGATTTTTCCGAAGATGTTATGTTCCTTGCCGAAAGCGGGTTCGACAGTATATCCATGGAGCCGGTCGTTACGGATATCCCGGAGCTTAGAATAGGAGAGGAGCATCTGGAGCGCATTTGCGCGGAGTACGAGGTGCTCACCGAGAAATATCTGGATGCGTACAGGCACGGGCGAGCTTTTAATTTCTTCCATTTCAACATAGATATAGAGGGCGGGCCCTGTCTTTCCAAACGAGTGTCGGCGTGCGGCGCTGGCAACGAATATTTTTCGGTGGTGCCGGACGGGGGTGTTTATCCGTGTCACCGGTTTGCGGATAATCCGGATTTTTATATGGGTACGGTTGAGAGCGGCGGACTTAATGGCGAGATACGCAAGAAGTTTGCCTCGTCTTGTTTGTTTACGAGAAAAGGCTGCGAAAATTGTTTCGCAAAATTCATATGCAGCGGCGGCTGCAGCGCAAACAACTACGATTTCTGCGGGGATATCGAGAAGCCGTACGGCGTAACTTGCGTCATGATGAAAAAGCGTATAGAGTGCGCCATGCACATTCTTGCGGAGAAAAAACGCGGCAAGATGTGAAAAATGAAAATTATATAAAAACGATTATTTTTACATTAAACAAAGAAATAATTGATTGACGGCATGATTATTTTTTACTATAATGTAGAAGTTAATTTTGTTTAGTTCTTATTCGGCGTCATGTTTTCACGCCGGTTAACGGGTAAGGAGATGCAGATGGGCAAAGTCAAATCCGCCATAATAACCGTAATAGTTGCACTGGCGGTAGTCGTTCTGTTTCTGTTCGGTGTAATCACCTGCAGACTGCCGGGCGGAATTGAAATCTACAATTCAATACTTTCCAGTGTGCACCTCGGGAGTGATCTTTCGGGTGAAGCATACACGGTGCTTCTTCCGGACGGAGTTATCACAGCCGAAGAATATGAACTCAATGTCTACGAAGACGAGCTTGACGATGATACGACTGCAGATGACGAAGAAAGTTATGCAGAGCTGTATGTGGCGAGCGGTTCATACTACATCGAGCTCGATGTTTTGAGCGAGTATATCGAGAATGATGATCCGACCGAGCAAGACACAAACAATGCCATCGAGGATTTCAAAGAGCAGGTTCGCGCGGACGCCGAAGTGCTCGCGGCCAGATTTGATAACAGGAATCTTACTTCATATTCCGTCAGCGTGATAGATGGTCTCGCGATACGTGTTTCGGTTCCTACCAATTTCACGTATGCGGCTTATAGCGGGAATAATCAGGAGTCGCGTTCCAGCGACCTTACCGATGCGTCTCTTATCGTATCGTATCTTTCGCTCGGCGGCGAACTTACGCTGAGGAATACGGATATAGGCAGCACGGACTGGGTGTATTCGGTTCAGACCTCAAACGAAGAGGATACGATTACGAAGAACATCATTCCTGCACTGAGTGATGTGGAAGACATATTCAAGAGCGTAACCTATTATTCATACGGCGGAACGTATGCGATAAAGTTCAACCTCACCGATGAAGGTCAAGAGGTTATGGAGACTATATCTAAACGAGTTTCGCTTTCAGATGATACATATATAAGGTTTTATGTAGGCGACAGCAACGTAATAAACCTCACGTGCGAAGAGACGATGGACAGCAGCTATTTCTATATCGAGTCGTCAGACGAGGCCACTGCGCGCAGTTATGTCGCGCTTTTGAATTCGGTGGCTACGGGACAGACGCTCGAGTTCGATTACACGTACGACAGTGTGCTCTACGGTACGCCGGCTTCGGGTGAACATACGGCCTTGCTGCTTGCGATAGCCGTGCTTGTCATTCTCGTCGCGCTTATGTCGTTTGCGATATGGCGCTACAGGCTTTTGGGACTTGTATTCTCGCTGATGCTCCTCGCCTTTGCGGATGCGGTTGTTACGTTCATGTTCGTAACCGCACTTCAACTCACCACTATCGGGGTATTTGCGGCGCTCGCGTGCCTGATGATGTTCACGGCGTGTTCCTTCTGGTCATTCGAAGCTGTTCGGAGCGAGACGCAGGTGGGCAGGACTATACAAGCCTCGGTAAAGGTCGGATATAAAAAGACGTTTACGGGTATTTTAGAGCTTCACCTCGTTCTGCTCGTCGTAGGTATAATGCTTGCGCTTATATGTCTCGGCGAGGCGTCCGTGATAGGCTTAATAATTCTTGCGGGATCGATTGCTTCGTATGCGCTGTTATGGTTCACGCGCTTCATGTGGTATGTGACCATGTCGCCTGCGCAGGATAAGTATAAATTCTGCGGATTCAAGAGGGAGGTGTCGGAAGACAATGAGTAAGTTCAGAATATCCTCCAAAATGTATCTTTGTATAATAATCTCCTGCCTGCTTGTCGCTGCCGGGATTGCAATGGGGCTGGTGAGTCAGTTTGTTTGGAAAAACGGATTCTTTAACTGGGGTTCGGAGTACGCATCCTATCAGTCGATACACATAACCTACAATCTCGAAATTGATCAAGATGGTGTTGAAGAGATTTGTGAGGCGACGTTCGACGAGTACGGCATAAATTACTATGGCGAGAAAACATCGGACAACAATGCTGCCGAGAGATATATCGAATATCTTTTCCTCAATTCGGTTGACAGCGATACTGTAAAAAGTGCTGCGACAGCTATAGATGCACAGCTTAACGATGTTAACGCTATTCTTTGCTACGCGATTTATAGCGAGGCGGAAACTCTGATCGGCGGGGGCAAGGATTTGATGTTCGTGG
The DNA here is from genome assembly GCA_964383655.1 of uncultured Clostridia bacterium. GTDB lineage: Bacteria > Bacillota > Clostridia > Christensenellales > Borkfalkiaceae > Coproplasma. The sequence continues at coordinate 12,343 of CAYLIO010000016.1, forward strand.
GCATAGCGCTTGCATCGATCGTCGTGTTCCAGTTCCTCTATTTCCTTGTAAGGTACAAGCTCACGATGGCCATTGCGGCATTTATTGCGAATGTTCATAACCTTACGCTCTTTTTGGCGCTATTGGCTCTTACGCGAGTTACGGTATCGTTCAGCGTGATGGCGATGGGTGTATTGGTGGTGCTTCTTACCATGATCTGCAGCGCGGTGTTCTTCGACAAAACGCGTAAAAGGTTCAAAACAGACGAATATAAGGAAATGTCGTCATTTGATCAAGTGGATGCCGCCACTGCCGAAAGCATACCGATTATTACGATTATAAATGCGGCCGTTGCTGCCGCTATTGCGATAATTCTTGTTTTTACCACGCTGGGCTCACTCACCATATACGGTCTGTTCATGCCTTGCATAAGCGGAATATTCGCTGCCCTCGTCAGCGAATATGGATGTCTGATCTTTACTCCGTCCATATATTCGCGACTTAAACTTAAATCTGACAAATATGCGGAAATGAAGGGCGTAAAGTATGTAGGCGCAAAGAAGAATGAGCCTGCGCCTGCGGCCGAAGGACAGCAGTAAAATACATATATCCGGAGATTTATTTTTTTACGGGCGGGGTCATTCCTCGCCTTTTGCTTTACTGTAGCAGGGTGCGGATTTTTTTAGGAAGATGAAGAGAATTTTACCTGAGTTTCGATTTAATGAAGAACAATTGAATGATATATCCGCGCTTGCAGATGCATGCGGTCTCACCAAAACTGCCGCGAGCATATTGTACGGCAGGGGAGTCGACACGCCGGAGAAGACCGAGGTTTATATAAACGCGTCGCGCGAACATTTCATATCGCCGTATAAAATGCGCGGCATGAAAGAGGCGGTCGAGCTCATAAAACGCGCGCGTGACGAGGAGTGGGATGTACTCGTGTACGGCGACTACGATGCAGACGGAATATGTGCGGCCGTCATCATGGGCGGTGCGCTTAAAGATTTCGGGTTAAACGTCAATGTGTATGTGCCCGAAAGACGCAACGGCTATGGACTGACTGCGGCATCTATAGACGGCATATTTGAAGACTATTTCCCGCAGCTGTTCATAACCGTCGACTGCGGCATATGCAACGCGGACGAGGTGGAGTATCTGAAAGAGAGCGGATGCGAGGTTATAGTGACCGACCATCACGAGCTTCCGGACCGGATCCCCGACTGTATATGCATAAACCCCAAATTTGAAGATTCGTACCCCTACGACAATCTGTGCGGCGCGGGCGTTGCTTTAAAAGTTGCGTGTGCCCTTTGCGGCGACGCGGCGTATAAATACTTAGATTTTGCTGCTTTGGCCACCATTGCCGACAGCGTGCCGCTTACGGGCGAGAACAGGGACATAGTCGCCGAGGGGCTTAAACTTGTCAATAAATCGCCGAGGAAGTGCTTCTCGGAGCTCATGGTAAAGATGCCGGAGAAGTTCTGCTCGCACACGCTCGCTTTCGGTATAGCGCCAAAAGTCAATGCCGCAGGGCGCATGGGTGACGCGGCGTCGGCGCTCAAGCTTTTTTTCGAGACAGACGACGACGAGATAGCCGTGCTTGCGGCTAAGCTGAATGAGTATAACCGTGAACGTCAGGTAAAATGCGACGAGCTGTACAATCAGGCAAAGAGTAAACTCTCAAAAAGCGGCGTGTGCGGCAAAGTTATTATGCTCTGCGGCGACGATTGGAACTCCGGCTTCGTCGGGATCGTCGCGGCGCGGCTCGCCGAGGAGTACACGAGGCCGGTCATTCTCTTTGTCAAAAACGACGGCATACTCAAAGGCTCGGCGAGAAGCATAGAGGGCGTGAACATATTTGACGCGTTGAAGTCGGCGAGCGAGTATATAGTCGAGTTCGGCGGACACTCACAGGCGGCGGGCGTAAACGTTACAGAGGAAAACTTTGCAGTGCTTGAAAGGGTGCTCGGCGAATACATGGACGCAAACTATACCGCAGACGACTTTATTCCCACGCTGTATGTAAGCCGCGTATTCGAGGGGGATGACAAGGCGCGGCTCGCAAGGGAGTTGGACAAGTTTGAGCCGTACGGAGTGGGGAACAGGCGTCCGCTCTTTGAAGCCTTGGCCGGGGACTGCCGTCCCATGCTCGTCAAACCGCAGTCGCAGCATCTTGCGCTGAAGTGCGATGACTTAAATATGCTGTATTTCGGCGGCATGAAAAACGCCGAGCTCCTTAAAACCGAGGCGGTAAAGAGTATAGTCTACGAATACAACGTATCCTATTTTCGCGGAAAGGAGTACATACGCGGATTTGTCAAGGATGTGATTTTAACAGGATCATGCGGCGAACAGGCCGGGGATTTCATAACGGCCAATGCCGTCATGAGAATTATAAACGGAGACGGCGGATACAACGCCGTCAAAAAAAGCATTGAAGAGATTGAGAGCGAAATCATGTGTCGCAAAGGATACGGCACATTGTATATAGCGGCCGAGTACGAGACGGTGCTAAAGTACAAAAACGAGTCGCTCTTTCCCGCAGACCTTTTTAATCTGTCATCGCGCAACCTCTCCGACTGCATGCTTATCGCGCCCGCACCGGGTTGTGATCTTTCAGGTTTCAGGCGCATCGTCATGTTGGACGAGTCGTGCGGTTCGGACTATATCATAGACGACGGCGCGGAAATAATCGTATGCTCGGATATAGAGGGCAGACAATGGCTCGACGGGCTGGATATCGGGCGCGAGCATATGCTCGAGATCTTTTCGTATATATCGGCAAACAGGAGCATGCTGGTCGGCGCGGATTCAAAAGAAGTTGTATTTTTGAACAGCACGCCTTTTTCTGCCGGCGAAATGATATTTGCGCTCACGGTGTTCGAGCAGCTGGGATTAATCAAGTTCGAGCGCGGCAGACTTGCGCTGGTTAAAGGGGTGAAGACCGAACTTTGCAATTCGCCTTTATATCGTAAAATACAGTCGCTCAAATCAGCGGAGTAAACAGGATTTTTTTATTTGAGTATGAAAAACGTTCTGGATAAAATTTATGATAATTATCCCGAGGATGAAAGGGAGATGCTTCTGACTGCGTATAAGTACGCAGAGCAGATGCATGCAAACCAAAAACGTGCATCGGGTGAGCCTTATTTCACTCACCCGTGTGCCGTTGCGGAGATTCTCATAGACCTCGGCTTGGACGCGCCTACGGCGGCGGCGGCTTTTCTTCATGACGTCATTGAAGACACTCCGGCGACGAAGAGCGATATCGTAAGCCGTTTCGGCGATGAAGTGTATAGACTGGTAGACGGCGTTACGAAGCTCGAGAAGATTAAGTTTCAGACGCACGAAGAGGAGGACCTGGAAAACTTCCGCAAAATTTTCGTGGCCATGGCCAACGATATACGCGTCATTATAATAAAGCTTGCCGACCGACTGCATAACATGCGCTCGCTCAACTATCTGTCCGTGGAGCGGCAACAGCGCATAGCAAAAGAGACGCTCGAGATTTATACCCCGCTCGCGGGCAGGCTGGGTATTTCGCAGATAAAGTGCGAGCTGGAGGATCTGAGTCTCAAATACCTTGATCCCGAGGCGTACGAATATCTCGTCACGAACATACATCAGAAGCTGGACGAACGCCGCAGCTTTATCGATGCGTGCGTTTCCGAGCTTAACGAGATACTTAAAGAGAGTAATATAAAAGGCGAAGTTTTCGGCCGGCCCAAGCACTTCTTTTCCATATATAAAAAGATGAAAAATACAGGCAAGACGCTTGATCAGGTCTATGATTTGTCGGCCGTGCGCGTCATTGTCAACACGACCGAGGAGTGCTATGAAATACTCGGTAAAATACATAAAAAATGGAAGCCTGTTCCGGGCAGGATAAAGGACTATATAGCAACGCCCAAGCGGAACATGTACCAATCGCTTCATACCACGGTAGTTACTGATTTCGGGCAGGTCTTCGAAATCCAGATACGTACCTTTGAAATGCACCAGATGGCCGAATACGGTATCGCGGCGCACTGGCGCTATAAGGAGAAGAAAGAGGGGCAAGACAACAACTTTGACCAGCGTCTCGCTTGGATAAGGGACGTTATGGATTGGGAGAGAAGTTTGGGAAGCTCAAAAGAGTTTGTGGAGAGTTTAAAGAACGATCTCTATACCAACGAGCTGCTTGTATTTACCCCGCAGGGCAAGGTTATATCTCTCCCGCTGGAAGCTACGCCGATTGATTTTGCTTACGCCATACATTCGGAGGTGGGCAACAAGTGCGTGGGGGCAAAGGTCAACTCAAGAATCGTGCCGCTGAACTCCCTTCTTCATACCGGCGACGTTGTCGAAATACTGACTTCGCAGAGCGGCAAGGGTCCCTCGTGGGACTGGCTGAAATTTGTTAAATCCGGTTCGGCGCGCGCCAAGATAAGACAGTTCTTCAAGCGCGAGATGAAGGATGAGAATGCGCGCACGGGCAAGGCTATGCTCGAAGAAGCGGCCAAACACAGGGGGTATAGTCTCGGCGAACTTCTGACCGATGAGTCGTTCAAGAAGCTGTCGCAAAAGCTTGTATTTGCTTCCGTAGACGAGATGTTTGCGTCCGTAGGCTACGGCGCGGTGAGCGTCAACCAGATTCTGTACAAGCTCATAGATTACTATAAAAAGGAAGTTCCCAAGGCGCCGGACAATTCTTTGCCCGGCAGAATAAGCGGTGCGCCGGAGAGCAGCGTAATCGTGCGCGGGATGGGCGGGCTTATGGTGCGCTTCGCGCACTGTTGCAACCCCGTGCCCGGCGACGAGATTGTAGGTTTTGTGTCGCGCGGCAGAGGGGTTATAGTCCACAGAAAGGACTGTCCCAACCTGAAAGACTATGATCCCGACAGGATACAGTCCGCAGAGTGGACGGCCGAAACCGGCTCGGAATTTATAGTGGGAATACGCGTTACTGCCGAGGATGACTCCGGGCTGGTCGCGTTTATAACTTCGGAGATTGCGTCGATGCGCCTTTCTCTTACCCAGATAAACGGCAGGCTTGACAGGAACAAGCGCGCCATCGTTGACATAAATGTCAGACTGAACAGGCGGTCCGATCTCGATCTGCTCATAAACCATATAAAGAAGGACAAGAGGATAATAGATGTCTACAGGATATCCGGCTGATAAACGGCCGAAAGCCAAAGTAAATATACGGGTTTATAAAATTGAGCCCTCAGGGTTTGCGAGCAACTCGTACATCTTAACCTCGGACGGTCGCAGAGCCGTCGTCATAGACTGTGCACAGGAGCGTGTGTATGACGAGTGCGCCCATCTCGGCCTTGAACCTGTCGCGGTCCTTCTTACGCACGGTCACTACGATCATATAGGCGGCTGTGTGCGCTTTGCCGAAAACGGCGTACCTATATACATGAGCGCGGAGGAGCATGCTCACGTCTTCTCGCCCGAATACACGGCTTTGGCATTCGGCAAAGTTAAAGAGTTCCCCGTTTCAGGCACGTTTTCGGACGGAGACGATATATCTTTTGCGGGAATCAAATTCAAGGCGATAGCGACGCCGGGGCACACGAGAGGCGGGATGTGCTATCTTGCGGATAAGCACCTGTTCACCGGCGACACGCTTTTTCGCGAGAGTATAGGAAGAAGCGACCTGCCCACGGGCAACTTTTCGCAGCTTGCGGAAAGTGTGCGTAAGCTGTATGCGCTGGACGGGGACTATACCGTCTATTGCGGGCATGAGGAGAACACTACGCTCGAGCATGAGCGAAAATATAATCCGTATGTAAGGCAGAAAAATGCTTGACACAAACTGCGAGTTTTTGAGACAGGAAATTATGGATGTTATCCGCCTCTTCCGCACGGAGGAGGCGAACTTTATACATTCTTTCGATAAAGAGTGCGGCGAGTGCGTAAACAGAATAGAATACGAGGGTGAAACATACGAATACCGCGACGAGTTCGTGCCCGGTGACGAGATCGAATACAAGCGTCTTGCGCGAAGGTCGGCTAAACTGTCTTTTTACAAGCTTTTGCAACGTCGCACGGGCAGGTCTTTCCCGTGGGGTGCGCTTACCGGCATAAGGCCGGTCAAGCTCGCGCGCTCCGAACTCGAAGCGGGCAGAGATTTTACGCCGCTCTTCAAAAAGTTCGGCGTATGCGCCGAAAATATTGAGCTTGTAAAGCGCGTCATAAAGTCGCAGAAGGATATAGTCTGTTCTAATCTTCATAGCGGCGCGGATATATTCGTGAGTATACCCTTTTGCCCGACTAAATGCGAGTACTGTTCGTTTATAACTGCCCCTGTTTCCGTCGTCGGCAAGTATGCAGACGAGTATACGGACAGCTTGGTAAAAGAGATCGAAAGCCTTAAAGATTACAGGCTTAAAATAAATTCTGTATATATAGGCGGCGGTACGCCGTTTTGTCTCAGCGAAATGCAATTAAACAGGATATATGATGCGGTCGGCAAGCTCGGCACAGCGTTCGAATTTACGGTAGAGGCGGGCAGACCGGATACGTTTACGCCCGAAAAACTGAGTCTTTCCCGAAATGCGGGCGTGACCAGGCTTTGCGTCAATCCCCAGTCCTTTTCAGATGAAACATTGAAGAGGATAGGCAGAAGTCATACGGCCGGGGATATGTACCGCGCTTATAATTTGGCCGCGGAGTATGGTTTTTCGCTCAATATAGACCTTATAGCAGGTCTTCCCGGGGAGAGCGCGGACGATTTCAGGTGCTCGGCAGAGAAAGCGGTGTGTCTTGCTCCGGATAATATCACCGTGCACATGCTGTGCTTGAAATCCGGTTCGCGGCTCAAGGAGAAAATGTCTCTTCCTTATGATGACGGCACGGAAAAGATGAGTTTTTTATCCGGACGCATTCTGACGGACGCAGGGTATGAGCCGTACTATCTTTATCGTCAGAAATACCAGATAGGTGCGGGCGAGAACGTCGGCTGGACCCTGCCCGGCAAAGAGTGCGCATACAACGTGGACGTCATGGAAGAAATTTGCTCGAATATCGCGGTGGGGGCGAACGCCATATCAAAGCGCGTCTATGAAACAGGCGGACGGATCGAACGCTTGGCGTCGCCTAAAGATATACCGACATACCTTAAAAAATGCCAGGAAATCATGGATATGAGAAAGAGGCTTTTTCTATCATGAGACCACGAGGAACGGCATGAAAAGCCGGGATGAATAAAAGTG
>CAYLIO010000017.1:0-19024 GCA_964383655.1 uncultured Clostridia bacterium
CAGGAAAATAAGGATAAGCTTTCCGCTTCACCCTCGTATTGATCAACCCACACGCATAGGCGCTCTGCGCGCCTTTTCCGTCTCTTCGAAAGCGTGCTTTACGGCCTCGTCGTACTTCTCCTTAGTTATTTTGCCGCTGTTTGCTAAGTCTTCCGCGTATCCGCTTCTGCCTATCGTGAGATAACCGGAACTCTCTCCGCGCAGATATTTTATGAGATACGTGAAAAACGCGACAATGTCGCCGAGCAGGCCGTATTTTGCCGCATATGCGCAGTCGGCGGTAAACAACGTATCATAATCGGGAAACTTTTCAAAATCGACGCATGCCGATGAGAATATACCCGGGCGCACATCGAAACGCTTGTCGTATTTGTCCTCCATGAGAACCCCGTCAATCACGCTGACGGGCGAAGGGCCTACAAGCGACATTTTTCCGCAAAGCACGTCTATAAGAAGAGGGAAATATTTAATTCCGCTTCCGGACATATACATAAGCTTACCGTTTGAACGCGGAATATCGGAAAAAGTGTGCACCTGTATAAGTTTGCCGTGTTTCCCCACGATCCAGTGTTTTTCGAACACGCTGCCTGTCTTCTTTTTTTCTATTATCACGCATGCTATAATGCACGGCGATAGAACTAAAATAAATATGCACGCAAATATAAAATCGAGAACGACATTCGTGAATAGCCGGTAATTAACCACGAGGAAAAATATGATTATCGCTGTTGCAACTACGGCAAAAATCAGTATTCCCCACGGACTTGTCATAAATTCTAAAAACGCATCCACAAGTCAGCCCTCCATATCTTGTTCATCATCTTCTGTATCTTCCCCTTTTTCTGAATAAGCCAAGTGCATCTGTACGACGCATTCTATGCATTCCAGCACTTTATCAAGCCCTGTGCGCGTCTCGGCCGAAGTTAAGATAACGTCGCCCGGGCCGCACTTCAGCTTTTCGGCTATTTTTTTTACGCCATTCATCGCCGCCATGCGCGACAGCTTGTCTGCCTTGGTAGCTATAATCGTAAACGGGATCAGCCGCGTATAGAGAAAATTGACCATTCTCGCATCGTCTTCGGTCGGCGGATGACGCACGTCACACAACACGAAGACATGATCGCGGTTTTTAGCGTCCGCAAAGAAATCCTGCATAAGCTTTGCCCAGCGCGTCTTTTCCGCCTTTGATACCCTGGCAAAGCCGTATCCCGGCAGATCCGCAAGAATGAACGGACCGAAATCGAAGTAATTGACAAGACGCGTTCTTCCGGGCTCTTTTGAAACCTTTGCAAGCTTTTTTCGGTTCGCGAGCATGTTTATAAAACTCGACTTGCCGACGTTAGACTTGCCGCACACTGCAATTACCGGCTTGTCCGAGCGAATAAATTGCTGTTCGGAAGCCGCGCTTGTTATAAAGGATACGCTGCCGGATATTTGCATAATCCCTTTCTCCGCCATACTTCGTTTTAAGTACTACAGTCCTGCTATGGCATTCCTGAATACCGTACCGACATCTTTCACAGATATAAAGTTTATCTTGTTACGGACGTCTTTCGGTATCTCTTCGAGGTCTTTTTGGTTGCCGTCCGGTATTATTATGTTCGTTATTCCCGTTCTGTATGCTGCCAGCGTCTTTTCCTTCAGTCCGCCTATAGGTAAAACGTTGCCGGAAAGCGTAATTTCGCCGGTCATGGCCACATCGCCGCGCACAGGTTTTTTCGTAAACGCCGAAAGTATTGCCGTAGCCATGGTGATACCCGCGCTCGGTCCGTCTTTCGGCGTGGCGCCTTCCGGTACGTGGATGTGTATATCCGTACTTTCGAAAACAGAATCCTCGATGCCATACTTTTCGCTGTTGGAGCGTATGTAGCTTATTGCCGCGCGCGCACTCTCTTTCATGACATCGCCAAGCTTTCCTGTAAGCTGAATATCGCCCTTGCCATGCATCTCGAGCACCTCGATGGTAAGAGTCGTTCCGCCTACCGCCGTCCAGGCAAGACCGGTGGCCGCACCTACACGATCTTCGTGCACATCGTCCGATTGGTTTTTAAAATGCGCGGGACCGAGCAATCCGTGAAGACTCTCCGCCGAAATTCTCCTGCGGGATGAAGCGCCCTCGGCAAATTTAACCGCAACCTTTCTGCAGACCGAGTCTATGGTGCGCTCGAGCGATCTTACTCCGGCCTCGCGCGTGTACCCCTCTATCATGGCTCGTATAGAGCCGTCCGTAAAGTTTATGTCGTTCTCTTTAAGTCCGTTCGCCTTGAGACGTTTGGGGATGAGATACCTCTTTGCTATCTGCAGCTTCTCCTCTTCGGTATAACCGCTTATCTCTATGATCTCCATTCTGTCGAGAAGGGGCGAAGGAATGGTATCCACGCTGTTTGCCGTCGTTATGAAGAGTACCTTGGACAAATCGTACGGCACTTCGAGATACCTGTCGCGGAAAGTGTCGTTCTGTGCGGGATCAAGCACCTCCAGCAGAGCGCTTGCAGGATCGCCGCGCATATCGGACGAGAGTTTGTCTATCTCATCAAGCAGGAAAACCGGATTTATCGTTCCCGCATTCTTGATTCCGTAAATTATTCTGCCGGGCATCGATCCGATATACGTGCGTCTGTGCCCCCTTATCTCGGCCTCGTCCCTGACTCCGCCCAAACTCATTCTGACGAACTTGCGTCCGAGCGAGCGCGCAACGGAAGACGCTATAGACGTCTTACCCACTCCGGGCGGACCGACAAAGCACAGAATAGGCGCATTTAAAGTGCCTGTAAGCTTTAGGACGGCCAGGTACTCGGTTATTCTTTCTTTGATTTTTTCAAGACCGTAGTGATCTTCGTTGAGAATCTTTACCGCGTCCTTAAGGTCGGCGGTATCTTGAGTCACCTCTTTCCACGGAAGATCTAAAATCCAGTCAAGGTAGTTCCTTATGACCGAGTAATCGGGCGAAGCAGACGGTATTCTGTCCATCCTGGCAATCTCTTTCAACGCCTTCTGCTCGACCTCTTCCGGTGCGCCCTTTTTCTTTATCTTTTCCTCGAGCTCGCTTCGCTCCTCAGTATCGTCGCCGAGTTCGGTATGAATGGCTTTAAGCTGCTCTCTTAAATAATAATCGCGTTGGTTTTTATCCATGCTCTGCCTTACGGCAGCGTTTATCTTGCGCCCTAAGCGCATTATTTCCAATTCGTCGTTCAGACACTTTTCCAGCATTCTGAGTCTGTCTATGACTTTTTCGCTCTCTAACAGCTGCTGTTTTATATTGTCTCTTACGGGCAGGATATGCGCGGCAATATTTACGTACTCGTCCGGATCTGAACATCTGTCCAGCAGCATTGCCGACTCTTTCGGAACTCTGTTTTCCGTCGAGACTATCTCGCGCATCATATCCTTGGCCGTTCTGAAGTACGCCTCTTCGAGAGCCGAGTCGCCGTGTATCGGCCTTATCTCATCAGCCTCGGCAAAGAAGCAGCCGTCAAAAGCAAACGAGCGGATGCGCACGCGGCAGATTCCCTCGGTAAGCACTCTCACGTTGCCGTTGGGCAGTTTGGTTATCTGTTTTATTTTTACGACGGTGCCGACGGTGCAGATATCCTCTGCCGTTATCTCTTCCTTTTCAGCCTCCGTCTGCGCACAGACGAGCAGCGTCATATCACTCTCCGACGCATGCCTTATGGCAAGCAGAGATATCGCTCTGCCCGCATCGAAAGTTACCATCGTATTCGGAAACACCACTCTTCCGCGGAGTGCCAGCACCGGTATGGAGCCGTAATATCTTATAGACATTCTTTTCAGTAAAAATTCCTTATGCTTTAACTTATGCCTTAAACTGTATCATAATATATCAGGGAGCAATTGAAGCATGTGCTCCCCGACAGGCTTTTTTCTCCCCCGCAGCCTATGCCGACTTCTTATATACGAGCGTGGGCTCTGCGTTGTTCAATACGCAGTCGCGGGTAACTATTACTTCTTTCACGTCCGGTTCGGACGGGAGCCTGTACATGACGGACGTCATGAAGCTTTCTATGATAGTCCTAAGCCCCCTCGCCCCGGTCTTGAGCCGGATTGCGGTGCTCGCAATCTCTCGTACCGCATCGTCTAAGACGGTAAGTTTTACGCCGTCGAACGATATGAGCTTTTCATACTGCTTTATTATCGCATTCTTGGGTCTGGTCAGAATGTTTACGAGCGCATCTTCGTTAAGCGGGTGAAGACTTACCGTTATCGGCATTCTTCCCACAAACTCAGGGATAAGACCGTACTTGATCAAATCCTGAGGCTTGACATCCTCGAGCATTTTATATGACACATCCTCGTCGGAAAGTTTTACATTGCCGCCGAAACCGAGCGTCGTCGTATCTTTGCGCTTTTGCACTATTTTGTCAAGCCCGACAAACGCACCGCCGCAGATGAACAGAATATTGCTCGTATCTACTCTCAGGCATTCCTGCTGCGGGTGTTTTCTGCCGCCCTGGGGAGGCACGTTGGCAACAGTGCTCTCTATTATCTTCAAAAGAGCCTGTTGAACACCTTCTCCGGACACATCGCGGGTTATGGAAACATTCTCGCTCTTTCTGGCGATCTTGTCTATCTCGTCTATATATATTATTCCGCGCTGTGCGCGCTCTATGTCATAGTCCGCATTCTGTATGAGCTTCAATAAAATATTCTCGACGTCGTCGCCGACATAACCCGCTTCGGTGAGCGTGGTGGCGTCCGTCGTCGCAAACGGCACGTTCAGTATTTTGGCGAGAGTTCTCGCAAGCAGAGTCTTTCCGCAGCCGGTGGGGCCGAAGAGCAAGATATTGCTCTTCTCTATCTCAACGTCGTCCTCCCGGACTTCCCCGGATGCGTTGTTTATTCTCTTGTAGTGGTTGTATACCGCGACCGAGAGCACCTTCTTGGCCTCGTCCTGGCCCACGACGTACTTGTCAAGTTCGGCCTTGATTTCGGCAGGTTTCTTGAGCGGGACGGGGGTAAACGACTGCTCCCTCTTCTCCTTTACCATATCATGGCTTATCTCTACACACTCGTCGCATATGCAAGCTCCGTTCTGTCCGGTTATAAGCCTGTTTACGAGCTCCTCGGGCTTGCCGCAGAATGAGCAATATTTTTTTTCTTTCATCCATATCTCCTCGCCCGCCGCGGCGCACTTTTACATGCACGGCGATCATGTTCGGGCGTTATCTTTATAATGTACCGATTAAGTCGAAAACTCGAAGTCTTTATCCGGCTTTTCAGCGCTTTAAGAACACCTTGTCTATAATTCCGTACTCCAAAGCTTCGTTTGCCGAGAGATAGTTGTCTCTGTCCGTATCGCGCTCTATCTGCTCTAGCGACTTACCCGTGTTGCGTGACAGGATTTCGTTCAGCTTGCGTTTGGTCCGCAGAATGTGCTCCGCAGCAATCTTTATGTCGCTCGCCTGACCATGGGCACCGCCGAGGGGCTGGTGAATCATAATCTCGCTGTTGGGAAGAGCAAATCTTTTGCCCTTCTGTCCGCTGGAAAGAATGAACGCACCCATGGACGCCGCCATGCCTATGCATATAGTGGATACATCGCACTTTATATAATTCATCGTATCATATATGGCGAGCCCTGCGGAAACGCTGCCGCCGGGGCTGTTGATATAGAGCGAAATATCCTTTGACGGGTCCTTTGCCTCGAGATATATAAGCTGAGCCACGACCGTATTGGCCGTCGCATCGTCAATTTCGCCGCTTAAAAACACTATCCTGTCTTCAAGAAGACGGCTATATATATCATACGAGCGCTCGCCGCGCGATGTCTGTTCTACTATATAGGGCACTAATGCCGATCTTTGTCCTTTATTCATAATCTTTGATATCGCTCCTTGATAAAAATATTTTCTCGCTTTTGCCGAGCGGTTTCGGTCAAGGCTTTAAGATGTGTCGAGAGTCTGACCTCTTCAGTTTACCCCGCGACTTTTAATCGGCTTTAGGCTTTGTGCTTTTTTTAGCCTTGGGTTTTTGGCCCGCCCCGGACTTTTCTTTTTTCTCGTCCTCGAAATAGATCTCGTTGTTTTCTTTCAAAAAGCTAAACAGTTTGTCTGTAAATATCTTTTCCTCTATTTCGCTCTTTCTGTATTCGTTAAGCCCCTTTTTATAATCCTCGGGACTCATATCGACATCCTTTGCGAGCTCCTCTATCTTCTTGTCTATATCCTCGGGCTGAGCGCTGATGTTCTCGAGACGCGCAATCTTTTCCGTAACCAACGAAGCCATTACCATCTTCTCCGCATTGTCCCTTGTTTGGCCGCGCAGCTGCTCCATGGTCGTACCGGTATACTTGAGATAGTCATCGATGCTTATTCCCTGATATTTCAGCTTGACACCGAAATTGCGGATAATCATATCGATTTCGCGCTCTATGAGCACGTCCGGAATTTCACCGCCGGCGCCGTCGCAAATCGCCTTCATGATACTCTCTTCCGTGTCGCTTTCACTCCTTCTTTCAGCAGCACTCTCGAGTCTTTCGCGGCACTTTGCCTTGTAATCGGCGACATTCTCGCAGCCTGCATTTGCTTTGACAAACTCATCGGTAAGTTCAGGATAGACCTTTTCCTCTATCTTTTTGAGTTTAATGTTGAATACGGTCTTCTTACCCCTTATATTCTCATCGGGATAGTCCTCGGGGAATGTAACTTCTATATCCTTCTCCTCACCGCAGGTCATACCCTCAACCTGCTCTTCAAAGCCGGGTACGAACGACCCGCTGCCGAGGACAAGCCTATGGTTCTCCGCTGAGCCGCGTTCAAACTTGACGCCGTCAACGCTTCCCGAGAAGTCTATGATTACGGCATCGCCGTTTGCGCACGGTCTGTCGCTGACTTCCTTATTCTCGGCTCTGCTTTCGATTATCTTCTTCACCTCGGCATCGACATCCTCGTCGGTAACTTCATATTTATAGCCCTTGATTTTAAGACCCTTGTAAGCCTTTATCTCTATATCCGGCTTTACGGGAATTACGGCGCTTAAAGTTATGCCGCCGTTTTCAGGCATATCGTCCACAGAGAGACCGGGCTCGCCTATAGCCGTGAAGTTTTCCTTCTCTTTTTCAAGGATGTCGTCGTAACTTGAATTGAAGAGATCAAGTATCGCATCTTCATAGAAAACGCCCTTGCCGTAGAAGTTTTCGACAATGTGCTTGGGCGCCTTGCCCTTTCTGAACCCGGGCACGCTGTAACGCTTCCTGGTCTTTAAATACGCCTTGTTTATTGCGTCGTCCCATTCATCCTTTGAGTAGGCGATCGTTGCCTTTACGGTGCTCTTTTCGCCGAGGGCTGTCTTGTAATCCATATCTTTTTATGTTCTCCGTTTAAAAAAATTTATTGTTCTAAATTATGCTTTCGGGTACTCTTCCCGGCACGGCTCATGTTCAAATCTGTGCTTGCAGCCATTATAAAATATGGTTTCGGCCGTGTAGGAAATATTTTAGCATAATACTTGACTTTTGAAAAGCGTTTTGTTGATTATTTTATCCCGAAAGATGGTTTATTTTATCCCGAAAGATTTATTTACATTCGGCATGTTTTGCTGTATACTCTTCAGTGTGACCGGCCGTTGCCGGACTGTGTGTTTTCATGTATTATCGGGAAGGTGGAAGGGTATGCCGCAGGACGCATTTACACTCAGATACGTAATACGCGAGCTTGACGAAAAGCTGCGCGGCGGCAAAATTTCACGCATAAACCAGCCCGAAAGAGACGAACTCACACTTTTTATATACACCGGAAACGGAACCGTTAAACTAGAAATATGCGCACATGCGCAAAACTGCCGCATAAATATCTGCAGCGGAGAAAAAACCGCGCCGAAAACAGCGCCCGGTTTTTGCATGCTGCTTCGCAAATATATACAAAACGCGTCCATCGTTTCAGTCACTCAGCCCGGCTTTGAGCGCATCGCGCATTTTAAGCTCAGGTGCTCGAACGAGTTCGAGGCCGCCGACCGCTCGCTGTACTGTGAAATTATGGGTAAGTACAGCAACGTCGTCTTGGTCCAGGACGGGAAGATACTCGGCGCAATGAAGACGACATCGCTCGAGATGGGCGCAAAGCGCCTCTTGTTCCCCGGCGCGGAGTATAAACTGCCCGAGGCGCAACAAAAGACAAACCCGGACAATGCTCATGAGCTTCGGAACATCTTCTCCTCTTTCGGCTGCGGCGACTATGACGCAGACTTTCTAGCCTCTAAAATCGCAGGGATAAGCTACTCTACCGCGCTGGATATAGAACTCGCATACGGCGGCAACGTGAACGCGGAAAGCGTTCACGAATATATAAACGGAAAGTTCTTTTCGCCGTGCGTGACGTATAAAGATGGATGCCCTGACGACTTTAAGGCGTGCTGCTTTTCGACAGAGAAAAAGTTATACCCCTCGCTGCTCGAAGCACAGTCGGCATACTATGGTTATATCGTAAAAAAGAAAGCGTTTGACTATAAAAAACGCAGGCTTTTGAACGCCGTCAGCGCCGCCGAAAAAAAATGTGCAAAGCGTTTGTCACTTATACTTTCACGTCTTGACGAATGCCGAGATATTGAGGACGTGAAGCTTAAAGGCGAGCTCATTACCGCCAATATATATGCGATTGAACGCCAAAGCCGAAAACTCGTCTGCGTCAACTACTACGATGAAGATCTGCCGGAAATAGAGATAAGTCTTGATCCGCATCTCACCCCCGCACAAAACGCGCAAAAATACTATAAACGCTATGCAAAATTAAAACGCACGGCGCAGGCGCTCTTCAAACAAAAGGAAGATGCGGAAAAGGAAAAGTATTACTTGGAAAGTATTTTATGCGCACTCGAAACCGCCGACGAAGCCGAGGATTTAGACGAGACTGAAACAGAACTTGAACTTTGCGGCGTACTCAAACCGTCCGGTGCGCCCGCAAGCGGAGCAAAGGGAAGAAAACAGGACGAAAAGACGCCGTTCAGACACTACGAATACGCCGGCTTTACCATTCTTGCAGGCAGAAACAACATGCAGAATGAAAGGCTTAAAAAAAGTCTCTCGGGCGACGACGTGTGGCTGCATACACAGAAATACCACTCCGCCCATGTCGCGGTGCTCTCGCGCGGAAAAAGCGTCCCTGACGACGTCATAAAAATCGCCGCACAGATATGCGCGTACTATTCAGAGGCGAGAGACGGTGACAAGATACCCGTCGATTACACACTCGCCAAATTCGTAAAAAAACCTTCCGGGGCAAAACCGGGATTTGTCGTATACACCGACCACAAAACGGCCCTCGCCGCTCCGAACAGCCACGAGGAGCTGAGACAAGGATTGAAATGAGTAAAAAAAGGAACATTCCCGAGCAGGAAAAACCGCCCGAACCGGAGACGATATACCATGCCGTGTTCGGCCTTGCGGCAACAATTTTCGGCGTTGTGTGCTACGGCCTCGCATTTGCAGAGCCCGTAGGCATATACGGCCTTATAGCCGGCATAGTGTGCGAGATTGCCGCACCCGGGTTTTTCAGGATACAAAAAAAGAAAAAAGAGATTCCCTGGTGCAAATACATGCTGATAGTCGCATACGTCCTGCTTATACTCGGCGTTTTGTTCATGATAGGCGGGATTATTTGGGCATCGACGCAATAGAGATCTGCTTTGCACCTGATGACGGGCTGTCATGAATTTTTATAAAAAAATATTGACTTTCTGCAAATGTTGCTTTGGTCATGTTCTTCTTTATTGAAAGCATCAAAAAAAATCGGGGGAGATAAAAATGAGTCAAAAAAACATAAGCGCAGACGACGCTGCAGCTAAAAAACGCGGACATAAAAAACGTATACTTATACCGGCTATAATCCTAAGCATCCTGCTAGCCTTTTCGGCGTTTCTCATGGTATGGTATCTCGCAGACAATTATGACGACTTCGACGCATATTTTACCGAAGAGTTTGAAATTCCGGGCCTTGACGACGGTTTTATTCCGCAAGGCCTCGGCAGCTACGCCGATGACAACACATTCTTCGTCAGCGGCTATATGAATAAAGGCGGCGCATCAAGAATATACGTCGTAAAAGACGGCACAAGCTTGGGCTACATCACCGTGAATTATGCGGACGGCGATATCTATGACGGCCACGCCTGCGGCGTTGCGACGGACGGTGAAACGTTTTGGTTGGTTTCGGAACAGACCGTCTTTGAGCTCGAATATGACGAAGTCGTGAATAACGCATCCGAAGAAGGCGGCAACGTGACCATGACAGATTCGTGGGATCCTTACTGCAACGCAGACTTTTGCTATGTAAGCGGAAATTATTTATATGTCGGCGAGTTCTATCGCGAGGGCAACTATGAGACTGACGAATCACACCGCTTTGAAACCGATGCCGGAGACAGCAATACTGCCATAATCGTAAGATTTGAAATAGGCTCTCAAACTCCGTACGACGCATACTCTATAACCGAAAGAATACAGGGCATGGCCGTAAGTACAGACGGAACCAAAATGGCTCTTTCGCAAAGTTACGGTCTCTCCGACTCGCATATCCTGATATATGATCTCGACAAGGCCGACACCGATTCCTCTAAGCTCAAATTGGGCGAAACGACGGTTGATGTCAAATATTTGGACAGCTTAGCACTCATCGAGGACTATGCCATTCCCAGCATGTCGGAGGGTATGTGCACGGTAGGCGATAAAGTGTACGTCCTCTTCGAATCGGCGAGCGATAAGTACAAACTGTTCGTGCGCGAGAGACTGTACAACGTATACTCGTTCGGATTCTGAAAAATAAAAGCGCCGGTATATGATCTCTAAATTTTAAAATCCTGTAAAACATAAAAAAGTTTTATACACGTCGAAAATCGAAGCAAAACAGCTTCGATTTTCTTTTCACAAGCGACTAATTCGAAGCTGTTTATCTACAATTATTTCGGAATAACGCCACACTTTCTCTCGAAAACACCCATCAAAACACGATAACGGCCGTGAAAGCGTTCGGAAGGGGAAGTTTATTGTGAAAATAAGAATATTTGTATTTACTAATCACTGCAGAAGTATTATAATGATTTTTGATATGAAAAGAGGCTTTATAACGGCAAAAAAAGCAGCCGTACTCGGTATTTTGACCGCAATGAGTCTGGTCGTGTTCATAATCGAGAACGCCTTTCCGCCGCTTATGGTTCCGGGCGCGAAAATGGGGCTTGCGAACGTGCTTTCGCTCGCCGCGCTCATTGTGTACGGCCCGGCCGAGGCATTTATCGTCGTCATGGTGCGCACGCTTTTAGGCTCGCTGTTTGCAGGCAATATCTCGATGCTTGCATACTCTTTGACTGCGGGCACGGCCTCTTGCGCACTCTCGTCCGTACTCATGTATGCCGTATATCCGCGTATAAGCATAATGTCGGTGAGTATTGCCTCCGCAACCCTGCATAACATAGTGCAAAACGTCGTATACGTTCTCATCTCGTCCACAACGCTGATGATAGCGTACATGCCTTACCTCATCCTTATCGGCGCGCTCTCCGGCGCGATTGTCGGCGCGATCGTAACTATTATCTTCAAAAAAGTGCCTATGAGCGTTTTTGAAAGATTGATAAACCGCGCTTTAGGCGATGAACTCAAAACAAGCGACACCGCTGTTTGATTAAAGAAATCGGGATAAACATTTTAAAGCTATACGATTAAAAGGTCTGTAAAACTTCCGGGCAGACGATAACTTTTTTTAATTATCTTCTAATTGAGATAGGAGGTCATTGTCTTGAAAGCTATAAAAGGCAGATTCTTTTTCGGCGGGACGCATCCCGACGACAAAAAGTCGCTCTCCAAAGGTGCGCCGATAGAAGAGATGCCCGAGCCTGATTTTGTAGCCGTAAACCTGTCCCAGTCCTTGGGGAAGCCGTCCGTGCCGTGCGTTCAGCCGGGCGACAAGGTGGCCGAGGGCCAGGTTATAGCCCTGGCGGACGGACCCATATCGTCCGATGTATTCGCGAGTATAAGCGGAACGGTGAAGGAGATTTCCGCTCGTCCCGCTGAAAACGGCGCTGACGGACAGTTTATAGTCATAGAAGCGGATAATAGCAAAAACCGCCGATACCTCCGCCCGCTCCTCGATCCGTCGCAGGATGAGATAATCGAGCGCGCGCGTCTTGCAGGAATTGTCGGGCTTGGCGGCGCGGGATTTCCCACCGCCGTTAAGCTTAAACCTGCCAAGCCCGTGGACACGCTCATAATAAACGGCGCCGAATGCGAGCCATACCTCACATGCGACTACAGGCTCATGCTTGAAAAGTCAGAGGATATAACGCGCGGTGCCTTTTATATAGCTAAAGCACTCGGCGTCAAAAAGGTCATCATAGCCATAGAGCGCAATAAACCCGACTGTATAGAGCTGTTTGAAAGACAGAATAAACTAGATGTCGTCTCGCTCCGCAAGGTCTATCCCATAGGCGGAGAAAAGCAGATTATATACAGTGCGACGGGCAGAAAGGTTCCGCCCGGCAAACTGCCGTTCGACGTCGGCGTTATTGTCGAGAATGTCGCCACATGCTTTGCGCTTTGCGAGGCGGTAGAGCTGGGTAAACCGCTGTACGAGAGAGTACTCTCAGTATCCGGCGGTGCTATAAAAGAACCTAAAAACCTTAAGGTACGCGTCGGAACTCCCATTGCAAAGATAGTCGAGTACTGCGGCGGCGAGACAGAGACGCCGGTCAAAGCCGTTCTGGGCGGACCCATGACCGGCATTGCCGTCAACAGTTACGATCTCTATACAAAAAAGACGACGTCCGGCGTACTGCTGCTTTCCGAAAAGGAGTCAAAACCTAAACGCCAAACACCGTGCCTAAGCTGCGGGAAATGCGCAGATCACTGCCCCATGCGGCTCATGCCTATGAATACCGAGTTCTATACCCGCTCGGGCAATTTTGAGTCCGCCGCAAAATACGGCGGCGCGGAGTATTGCATAGAGTGCGGCGTGTGCGAGTATGTATGCCCCGCAAAACGTCCGTTGATCCAGGCAATTCGCGAGACAAAGGCGGCTCTCAAGCAAATTCGTTCAGGAGGTAACAGCTGATGGACGGCTCCGTTGTCATATCCACCCCTCCCCACGTCAAATCAAATCGCACGACGCGCGGCATCATGCTCGACGTCATTATCGCTCTCATCCCCGCTGCGGTATGCGGCATAGTATACTTCCTTCAGCATGCCTTGATTATAGAGATTACATGCGTCTTTTTCGCTGTCGCCGCCGAGTTTGTGTATTACTTTATAGCAAACGGCGGACTTAAACTGCGCTTTGGCAATAAAGATACGCGCGAGTGCAAAGCAAACATAAAACAGCTTAAGACGTCCGATGATCTAGCCCGGCTTAAAAAAGAGAAGGGAAAACTCAAAGAGCTGCGTCTTAAGCTGAGGCGCGAGGCTATATCAAAGGCGGGCATGGTGTGCAAGGATTTTGTCAGCCAATTTGATTTCACGTCCGTCGTGACCGGTCTTATTTTGGCACTGATCATCCCGTCCTCGGTGAACTGGTACGAGGCGGCTATCGGCGCGGTTTTTGCCGTGGTCATAGTCAAAATGGTATTCGGCGGGACGGGCAGAAATATAGCAAACCCCGCCGCCGTCGGACGCGTCTTTATGTTTATCTCCTTCACGCTCATGACCGTCTACTCGGATGCATACTTTTCCGCGATCGCGGGCGAATCGGCGGGCACGTCGCCCACATTCCTTACGGGACTTCTGCAGAGCGGAGATAACAATGTCTCCGTACTCGACCTCTTCCTGGGCACCGGTCTTTCGGGCTGTATAGGCGAGACATGCAAGTTAGCGCTTATTGCGGGCTATGCATATCTGGTCGCAAGACGCGTCATTAAGTGGTGGCAGCCGGTACTTTTTATAGGCATCTCCGGACTTGTGTCCGTCATGCTTGACGGCTTCGATTTCGCTCTTTTTCTGCCCTACATCCTCTCGGGCGGACTTATGTTCGGCGGAATATTCATGATGACCGACTACGTGACGTCGCCCAAAGGCTCATACGCCCAAATAGTCTACTACGGTGCCGGCGGTATACTCGTGGCGCTCATGCGGTACTTTACCGAAGTCGAGGTCGTCTCGTTCGTAATCATAATAATGAATCTTTTAGTTCCGCTCATGGACAACTATATAAGACGCCGTCCGTTCGGCTACATACGCGAGAAAACTGAAAAGAAAAAGAGCAACGATAAGGAGACCGCAGAATGAGTGATAACAAAAGCGGAAGCGACTTCTCCGCAAAAAGGTTTTTCCATAGCAACGCGTTCAAATGCATAGCCGCTCTGCTGAGCATTATGCTGGTATGCGGAATACTTCTCACCATATGCAATTCACTCTTCTACGTCTCCGCAGAAGAAGAGCTTGAGCGCGCCATAAACAAAATATACGGCGAATCGGTCACGGCTACCGCGATCGATATCACGTCTTCCGATATCGAAACCACCTTCACAAACGGAACGATCGAATCCGTCTACTATATCGAAGAGGACGGCAACTATCTCGTGGAAGCAACCGGGACCGGCGGATTTTCAGGCGGAAGCGTGACATGCTGGATAGTCGTCCGGATGACTGACGGAGCCGTATCCGGAGTAAACAAAGTCGTTATAAGCAGCAATTCAGGTCAGTCGTACATAAACAAGGTCAATAAAGACAGCGTCCTTGAACAGCTTGAAGGCTCCTTTTCATCGGTCGATGACGAACTTAGCGCGTGGCAGGGTACAGGCGCTACGTATTCATTGAACGCCATAGTCAATTCAATCAATACCGCACTTGAATTCGTGCGCAGTCAGCTTGCAGAGAACAGTTTGACATCCGGCACGAGCGCAGACTGTACAACGGGAGGCGCACTATGAATAAATATTGCAAAATAACGCTGGACGGACTCATCTTTCAGAACCCGGTATTCATGCTGGTACTCGGCACCTGCCCCACTCTCGGCCTCATCTCCTCGGCCTCGACTGCGGCCGGAATGGGACTTACAGTCGTCGTGATTCTCACGCTGAGCAATGTAATAATATCCGCCTTGAGAAAACTAATTCCGGACTCTGTCCGCATTCCCGCTTATATAGTCATAATCGCCACACTGGTCACGCTTGCCAGAATGGTACTCAATAAACTCCTGCCCGATCTATACTCAAGCCTCGGCGGCTTCCTCGAGCTTATCGTCGTCAATTGTATAATTTTAGGCAGAGCCGAAGCATTTGCGAGCAAGCACACGGTCACGGAGTCGGCTGTCGACGGAATAGCGATGGGACTCGGTTTTACATTTGCATTAACGATAATGGGCATAATTTGCGAGTTCTTAGGCGAGGGTTCAGTATTCGGTCTGCAGTTGATGAGCTTCAGCATAGGCATATTCTCAACTACTGCAGGCGCCTTTTTGGTTTTCGGCATCTGTCTTGCCTTGTTTACATACATAATGAGCTCGATCGAGCGCATGCGCAGGGCTAAGCAGTACAAGCCGCTCTCACGCGAATCTCTCTTAAAGGAGGCTGCGTAAACATATGGGTACATTAATAGCCATCGTTCTTGCGGCCGTGCTTACGCAAAACTTTATAACTGTCAAAACATACGGCATCTGCCCCTTCCTCGGCGTGTCCAAACAGACATCGTCGGCCGCAGGTATGGGCGTGGCGGTAACATTGGTCATGACTGTGTCCGTTGCCATAACCTATCCGCTGTACGAATACGTCTTAGTGCCGCTGGGGATAGAATTCCTTGAGATTATATTCTTCATCTTTATCATTGCCGCGATCGTGCAGATGCTCGAGAAGATAATACAGAAGGTGTCCCCTCCTCTCTACAGAGCGATGGGTATCTACCTCCCTCTCATCACGACGAACTGCGCAGTTTTAGGCGTTTGCGAGCTCGTTATCGGTGATATGACCTCAATTATAGGCACAGATACCATAGGTACGGGCGGAGCGATATTATATGCATTGTTCGCGGGACTCGGCTTTACCATGGTCATGATAATAATGAGCGGACTCAGGGAACGCATAAACGGCTACACGAACACGCCCAGAGCGCTGTCCGGTTTCCCCATAGCAATGATTACGGCAAGCATCATATGCATGGGTTTCACCGTGTTCAGTTATATAGGCTGAGGAGGGAAGTGCTATGAATTTATTGGCGACACTCGGGACTATAGACTCTCAAACTTGGGTATCGGTGGGCATCGTCGCGGGCATTCTTACAGGAATTGCGCTGGTGCTCGTAATCCTTATCCTCATCGTGGGCAAAGTGTTCAACGTAGATGTGGACGAGAAAGTAACGGAAATTTTAGAGAACCTCGCAGGCGCAAATTGCGGCGGGTGCGGATGCTCCGGTTGCAGCGGCTTCGCACAAAAACTTGTGGCCGGCAGTGCAGATCTCAATGAATGTCATGTAACCTCGCCGGAAAACAGGGCGCGCATAGCCGCCATTCTGGGCGTCGCGCTCAAGGATGAGGAACCCACCGTTGCAATCGTAAAATGCATGGGCGGGGCGCAAAATGCAAAAGACGCATTCGAATACGGCGGCGCACAGACTTGTGCCTCGTGCAATACGCTTCATAAAGGGAACAAGGTATGCAAGTACGGATGCCTTGGCTGCGGCGACTGCGCGGCAGCCTGTCCGGAAAAGGGCGTAAAAGTCAAAAACAGACTTGCCGCCGTAAGTCCGGAAGTCTGCATCTCCTGCGGCGCATGCATAAACGCATGCCCGAAACATATTATCGAGCGCATCCCGATTTCGGCACCGGTATATGCGGCCTGCTCTTCACGTTGCAAAGCAAAAGACGTCATGTCTGCATGCAAAGCAGGATGCATCGGCTGCGGCCTGTGCGTACGCAGCTGCACGAGCGGCGCAATAACCATGTCGGACAATCTGCCCGTCTTTGACTACTCGAAGTGTACCGGCTGCTTGGCGTGCGTGTCGAAATGCCCCAGAAAGATCATCATTGCAAGAATGTAAAAAAACGAGCCGACAAACCGTGCGTAAATCACTGTTTCTCGACTCTTTTTAAAATTCACGATTTTATCGGCTTGCGCGACGATTAAAAAACTATGATATTGAAGCTCTGCACGGTCGGCTTATGTATATAGACACATTATCCTACCGGAACTTCCGGATCCGATTCGCCGTCGAAGGCCGAAGCCGGTTGAACGAGAAGGCTGTGCGGAGAACAATAGATAAGTTCGCTTACATACCCCTCTCCTATTCCCATTCTCATACAGTCCTTTCTGCCGGAACAGTCGGTATCCGTCACTTTTACCGTTTTTAAAGCCTTGTCTATCTCAATTGCATTATAATCCTCATAACGCCCGTCTTCAATGCTTCCGTCGCTCGTGCAGAATATAAGCGTTATGATTCCGTCGGCGTCGCTCTCGACTTTTACATTGCTCTCCATGCAAATATCCAGTTCATCGCTCTCGAATGAGTAAGTAAAAACGACTTCCCCGTCATAATAGGCTGAAATATATCCATCGTCGGTATCCGTGCCGATATAGATAAGGGCTATAAAGAGAGCAACCGTAACAGCTATAACGACGCCGTAGATGAGGAGATCCCACGGCCTGAAAAACTTCTCTTTTTTTGTCTGTTCAACTTTTTTAAGCGACATACCCGTTTACCGCGCTTCCCGTCTTTAAAGCGAAAGAATCTTCATGAATTCGTCTGTAAGACATACGTTCCCGTTCTCGTCAAGATAACTTGCGAGCGTATAATTGTCCGTATCGAGAAGTTTATACTCGTCTTCCGCCATGTTCGTGACGATGTGCAGCCCGCCGGCGCCGTCCTCATACACAAATGCGATTTTAAGCTCTTTGTCCTTTATTTCGTTTATGTATTCCACTGCCGACTTAACGCCCATTGCACATATCGCGGTAGTCCGAGCATCGTTCTCTGCGGCAGTCCCGCCCACGACGGTCGCCGTCGTTATTCCCGTCTCTATGGGTCTGCCGGTCTCGGGGTTTATTATATGACAATATCGTTGTCCGTCTATCTCATAGTATTGCATATAATCCCCGCCTGTGGACACCGCCGCATCGCGCACTCTCAAAGACAGGTAATACTCCTCACTACCGTCGTCCGGCCTTGGCTTTACATATGTAAGCTCCCAGAGCTCGTCTTGAGATGTGTACGATGCGTTGATAGTCATCGTCGAGCTTCCGAAGTTGAACAGCGCATACTCATAGCCTGCGTCGTCTATCATTTTATCGGCGATATCCGCCGCGTAACCCTTGCTTATTCCGCCTAAGTCTATTTTAAGCGCATAAGAGATACCGGCAACCGTAACCGTCTTTTCCGGTTTTACCGCATAATACTTTCCGTTTGATTGATACAGTACAATGTTTTCAAACTCACCCGCAAGCTCCTGAAAAGCCGTGATATACTCGCCGTAGTTCTCATCCGGCAACTCTGACTCATAATCCCTGTCGTACGGCGCATCCTCTTCGTCCGCGCGCACCGAAAAGCCGTATAGATCAACACTGTACCAAACCCCCGGATTGAAGTACCCGCCGGTCTCGTCGTACATATCCAGCGCAATACCCAGGAGCGCATACAGCGTCTCGTCTATCTCAACCGCATCCCCGGCGTTTGCCTCGTTGAACGCATACACGTACGAGCTCTTGTCAGAAGCGCTTAACGAGTCAGAAAGCGCGGAAAGAGTTATGGCAAGCTCCTCACCGAACTGCTTTGCTTCGCTTTGAGCGGATGACGACGAGAAGTCGCCGAAAAGCTGCAGCGTGGCGGCCGTGCCGAATAAATCCGGATATATACGGTTGTATCTTATATAGTTGTCCGTCTGACAGCCGGATATGCACATCAAAGCGGCAAGGCAGCATGCGGCTGCCCCTACGACTGTTTTCCTTGTTTTTTTCTCCATGATTTGCAATCAGTATATTCACGGACGTTTTCAAACATTACGTCATGCGCAAGCTGCGAAAATAGTTTGACTTCCGCAATATTTCAATATACTCATTTTTAACTCCGTAAATAGCGTATCGCATTTTTTGGGAAGAATCAATCCTTTAA
>CAYLIO010000018.1:0-6196 GCA_964383655.1 uncultured Clostridia bacterium
TTTCCTCCGCTCGCCAGGGGAAATCAGCTACGCTGATTTCACAGCTCGCACTAATAGGTATATTATATCATTATTTCGCCACTTCTGTCAACGAAGGAATACGGCGCGAATCAGACCTTAGGGCTATGCATGACTTATCTCCATTCCTTTTTTATAGGAATAGTATATCACATCTGAAGCAGAAAGTCAATTAAAATGGGCCATACTACTTAGGCATCGGAGATATTAAAGATATGCTGAATCACAGGTTTTGATCCCGCGATTTAGCACAACATTTGGGGGTCAACTCAAAAAGACGGGTTTAATCTTTCAAAGCTGTAATAGGCACCACAAAAACACCGTCGGGCCTTTTATATGCTGCAACCGACAAGCCGCAGATAACACATAAAACGGATGGCACTTTGCCGCCTTCTTCGGCAATTTTATTCTTAAGATCCAACAAGCTCTCCGCCGCTTTATCGATTTGGTTTGCGCCAAGCTTAATTTCAAAGGCACACCACCTTCCGTCTTCCAGTTCTATAATTGCATCAACTTCTTTGTTTGAATAGTCCTGATAATGATAAACCTGCGCACCAAACGACTCGGCATAGATTTTAAGGTCTCTCTCGCAAAGCGCCTCGAACATAAAGCCAAAGGTCTCAAGGTCATTTATCAGCTTATCCGGTGTCATGTTTAATACTGCACAAGTTATCGCAGGATCGCAAAAATGTCGTTTTTCTGATTGCTTAACCCTAATTTTTGACCGAACGGCTACTGAAAAAGGCTTTTGATTATCTAAAACAAACAGTCGATTTAATACATCCAGATACTTTGCAATCGTTTCAGCATTTAATTTTTCGCCATCTCTTTTGATATCCGATAACAGCTTATTATTGCTTGCCGTTGTGCTTTCATTCCTTGCAAGTGACCGAAGTAATAATTCAATTTTATTAGCATCATACTGGACCCCGTCCAATTTTGGTACATCACTTTCAAGCAATGCGATCAAATAGTCTTTTGACAAGTTCATTGCTTGTCTAATTGATGAGTCCAAATTACCAGGCCAACCGCCACGAACAACATATTCTGCAATGTCCTCCAACTTCACTTGCCCGGTTAAATCATTATATATCTGACCATTGCATAATTCTTTTAAGGAAACTACACCGCTTGAACAGCCGGACTCGTACAACGACATCGTGCGCATTCTTAATCGGCCAATACGACCCGCCCCACTATGCAAAACTCCTTTATACTTTGGTGTTGAAGAACCAGTTAATATAAATTGCCCCTTCTTGCCTCGGCGATCCACTTCATAACGCACAGCATCCCAAATTGATGGCACCTCCTGCCATTCATCTATCAGCCGAGGATTCTCGCCCCTTAATATAATATCAGGATATATCTCTGCAAGACTTCTGTTTTGAAAATTGCCACTTGGGTCTCCAACATAGAACTCACTTATACTGTTATATGATGCCGTCCATGTCTTACCACACCACTTCGGTCCTTCTATACAAACAGCACCAAAAGTAGAAAGGTATTCTTGTATCTTTTTATCAGCTATCCGTTTTTTGTACTTAGGTTTAAGGTTGTCTCTCATTTTAATCCTCGCTTAGCTTTTCTCTATTATACCACAGGCACATTTATATCGCAAGCTAAACCAGACAGATTTTATTATTTTAACCCGATAGATTTTATTATTTTAACCAGATAGATTTTGTTCTTTTGCCCAAGTGCATTTTGCTGGGCATAAGCGGATACAGTGCAATGACCTCGCCTTGCCGTTGCGGATGATCTGCGCATACGCATTGCCCCGGAGCAACAGGTGTGTCATAAGCGTTTCGCGGAACACGAACGAACTCATCTCCGGGTTCGGCTCGTCATGTAAGAGCTGATACAACAGCAGGTCTATCGCCTTTTCCTTGCCACCGCTGCCATTGTACCTGTAAAGGTGCTGAGGCCGACACGCCACAGCTTCGGACAGGATGCGCACATAGGAATACACGGTATAGTCTGCATCGCGCTGCGTTCGGCAACTTGCTTTCCGCTCGTGGAACCTCCCATATAGGACGTGTACTCTCCGCCCGCCGTGCGGTTCTGTGACTTATCCCTCACATTGAATAGAAACAAGAAAAGTCCCACATATTGTTTTCTCATCCAAAAATTGGCATAAGAAAAGCACCTGCTCTAAATTAAGCAGCCGATATAGAGTTTCCCTCCTTGCGCGTTGGCGTAACCGCAAATCCATTCAAGATATTCATCTATCCACCTGTTCACCATTCTGTATTCTGATTTTCAGGCATTTTTGTCACCGTCCTGTTTTTATGTTTTCCTTAGCTAATAAAGACATTATACTGATTGCACCGTGCGCTACAAAAAGCGATATGTGCCGGGTTTGACATATACGCTGTTGATTAGTTTTTATTAAATTTGCGGTTATTTTAAGGGAATAGTTGTCCTTTTAAGGGCAAATAATTATTCATCTATTTCAATACTCGGCTCTAACAAATTCTCTACTTTGCAACCGAGGACATTCGCAAGAGCAACTATCGCTTGCACCGATGCTTTGTTTATATTCTTCGCTCTAAGCTCATATTGTTGCAATGTCCGCAGGTTTACGCCAGCCTTTTCAGCAAGCTCTCTTTGGGAGTACCCGCACCGTTTCCGCTGTTGCTGCAGTTTTGTCTGCGCATTTTTGTTGCGGATGATGGTATTCACGGTATCCACGAACTTCTCTTCCGCCGCCTCGTGCATGATGGGATACAATTTATGTACCTCCGCCATCGAGATGTTTGCATGGATATCCCGAAACGAACGAGCAGTATACCATTGATAATAGGCAATAATCCAACCGCACCAGTATTCCGCAGAACAATCATACTCAATTTGCGGTGCAGGAAAATTGATATCAAGTCCCGCCTTGCCGACCACTTCCATGACAAGCTCCGTGCCTGACATTCCCGCTACCACTTTCGGGTTACCCTTCCCGAACCTATCGGCAAACCCGCTCGATATAAATAGTTCCATGAATCGGTCTTGCGTAAGATGACAGGAATTAACGGCATAATCGAATGCCTCGCCTAAATTGCGCATGGCATCATTTAGGTATGTTTCAGCGTAAGCGTGGATCATTTGGCGTCATCTCCTCGCGGATGATATCCCGCATAAATATACCGTTCAAGTCCTCATTTTCGAGTTCTTTTTGGTATGCTTCCCTTGCCTCATCGTCCCTCGCCTTTCGCTTGGCATAATACACCGTATTGTCCGCCACCGTATAGTCGAGGAAGTGAATGGCATTAAATGCCTTCGGCGTTTTCAAAACAAATTGTTCTCCGAGCTTGCCGAGTTTCATGGCATATCCGAGTTGCTTGAGCGAAATCTCATTGCTCACGAACGACCGCACAAACGAAAAATACGAATCGTCTGCACGATATCCGACTATGACATCATAGTTCTCATACTGCGGCAAAAAATTCTGTAAAAGATAATCCCTGCCGCGCCTTGCGATTGGCGTTGAGAGCCGCGCCCGCCTATGTTGCATAAGCAGAGCAAGCCAGTTCAAAATAGTGTAGTTTTCGGCGGACAGATTGAGAATTGCCAGTCCAACCGTATCGATTTCGTAACGGTTAGCATATCCGTCCACATTCTCGCTACACGCCCATTCCTTTGCCAACTCCAAATGCTCTGTGCAATAAAACCCTCTTCCATAATCATTGTATGCTTTTCCCTTTCCATATTCGGGTTTCTCAATGATATCCGGTGAGCCGTGATACAAGATAATCTTTCCCATTGCCCACACCTCCTATACTTCCATAGAGTTACTTTTTCTATATTATACTTCTACGGAAGTAGTTTGTCAAGGGTTGGTGAAATCAGGTGTCCTACACAAAAAATACAAGTAAATTGCCGAAATTCTTGACGTAGATGCTGTTTTCGTCTAAAATAATATCAAATATTAAATTAGCCGACAAGGAGTCTACCATGTACATTAAAAGACATGCAGAAAAAACCATCGCAACGCTTTCAAAAATGTTTGGCGCCATTCTTGTTGCGGGGCCAAGGCAAGTCGGAAAAACAACAATGCTTGACAGGATAACCGATGGATTTAACCGCGCCACATTGGATGATCCCATTATGCGCACCGTTGCAGAAGAACAAAGCGGAACATTCTTCTTGGACAATCCTCCTCCCGTATTTGTTGATGAAATACAAAAAGCCCCTGCCCTGTTTGAGCAGATAAAACTGTACCTTGACAGGGACAGAAAAAAAGGGCGGTTCTATCTGTGCGGCTCTCAACAATTCAGAACGATGAAAGGCGTCAGCGAATCGCTCGCCGGACGCATCGGTTTAGTAACTCTGTTAGGCTTTTCAATAAGAGAAAGGCAAGGCATCGCTTTTGATCAGCCGTTTATTCCGACGAAAGAACACCTTATTGCTCGCAAAGCCGAAAAGATAGATATTGAATATTACGATATATGGAACATGATTCATCGCGGTAGCATGCCGGAGCTTATTGATAATCCTAGTTATGATTGGCGTCTGTTTTATGGTGCCTATGTAAACACCTATATCGAAAGGGACGTCAGAGGAATATCTGAGATTGGCAATACGATAAAGTTTACCAATTTTATGGTTGCAACAGCCGCCCGTATAGGGCAGCTTCTCAACTTAACGTCGCTTGCAAGAGATGTAGGCATAAGCGTTCCGACCGCCGAAAGATGGCTTTCCATACTTGTAGCGTCAAATATCGTCTATCTTCTGCAACCATACTCCAACAACATTTTGAAACGTATTGCCAAAACTCCCAAGCTCTATTTCCTTGATACCGGGCTAGCCGCCTATCTAACCAAGTGGACTACTCCTGAAGTGCTGAAAAACGGTGCTATGGCGGGAGCATTCTTTGAAAACTTCGTCCTTTCCGAGATCATCAAGAGCTACTATAACCAAGGAATAACCGAACCGCCGCTCTACTTTTACAGAGATAAGGACATGAATGAAATCGATCTACTGATAGAAAACGGCGGAACACTGTATCCCATCGAAATCAAAAAACACGCCGATCCAAACAAAAAGGACATCTCCGCTTTTCAAAAGCTTGACAATATTCCCAATACGAAACGCGGCACGGGTGGCGTTATTTGCCTTTACGATAAACTGATATCCCTATCGGAAACGGATAAGGTCATTCCTATTAACTACCTCTGAAAATTGTAATTTGTAACCGCTGCATGAGAGTGCGCAACAACTAAAAATGAGCCACATAAAAGAGCTGAATCTCGAATAAAATCAGCGCTATATTTTTCACAATTTTATTCCAATAGTTCGTTCAATTTGTGTTACGAATTAAAAAAGGGGGCTACTTCTGCCCATATAATCTACTCTCCGATACTGCCTTCCATCGAATGATATTCAATGCCCGCAAACTATGCGGTCTTTTGACACACTTTGATTATTCATCTAAATCCTCGACGATATATTTTGCCCCTGTGGTATGTAACACATCATAACATGTCATAATATATTCGTTTACCGTATTATTGCATACATCGTCGCAAATATCGGACATACCTTTTCCGCAAACAGTATTGCCGCATACTTCAAGAATGAGCGCGGAATTGCCACGGTAGATACCGTCATCAATTACCTCAATGCTTGCGAAAAAGCCTTCCTTTTTCATAAAATCAATCGTATGAATCCGGAAGGCAAGGAGATTTTACAAACCAATGAAAAATACTACATTGCCGACCACGGATTGAGGCAAGCTCTTTACGGAGGCAATCAAAGGGATATTGAATCAATTCTCGAAAATATTGTTTGCCCGGAGCTGCTTCGACCGGGTTATACCGTGTATATAGGCAAAACCGACACGAAAGAAATTGACTTTGTTTGCGACAAAAGAGGAAAACGCTTTTATGTTCAGGTATGTTATCTTCTTGCGCCCTAAAAAAACAATCGAGAGAGAATTCGGCGTCTATGACAGAATAAAGGATCACTATCCGAAATATGTAATATCAATGGACGAATTTGATCTGAGCGGAAACGGTATTATCCATAAAAATATTCGCGATTTTTTATTACATTTCCCCGAATACCTAAAGGGAACAAAAAATGCGTCAAAAATCATGCGTTTTTAGAGGTTCCCTTATTTTAATCGCCGCCCTGCTATAAACCCGGTGTTTATCTTATCGACTCTCAGCATTCAGGTATGGGATTG
>CAYLIO010000018.1:6296-18880 GCA_964383655.1 uncultured Clostridia bacterium
CTGCTATAAACCCGGTGTTTATCTTATCGACTCTCAGCATTCAGGTATGGGATTGTCCGCATCCTCCGCATCTTTAAAATATCTTAAATACGCATTCTTGCAATAATGACACACTTCAGTATCCGAAGCCGGATCGCCGATGAACGAATATTCACCGTTGACACGCCAACCGTCCAAAACACCTATACGCACAGCGTCTGCGGGGCATGTGAACGCACATCTCATACACCCTACGCACTCTTTGCCGAATACCGGTTTACTGCCGGCAATCGTTATATTTCTCTGCGGGCAACGACGCGCACATTTTCCGCAGCCTATACAGTCGTCAGACGCCCTGAAAGCCTTGCCTATGACATGCATTCCGAGACGTTCTATTCTGAACAGGATTGACCAAAGATGTTTTAAGAGCCCGGGCTTGAGCTCGGTTATTTTTCCATCAAGCATCTCTTTAGCGTCTTCAGGAACCCTGATTTGCACCGCGCGCCACATTCTTGCAACCATGCCATCCGAATGACGGAAGATGATGTTGTACGGCATTATATAGTGATATTCGCCCGCAACGGTATATCCTTTTTTCTGCAGTATGGATTTTATGTCTATGCATGAACCATCGTTGAGTCTGAGGGGCTCGCCTGACGTCTTCACGAAATACACAAGCCGCTCACCGCTGCACTTTGGCAGACTCTTCAAAAATTTTACTACGGGTTCGGGCGCATTGAAGGCATGCACGGGATAACCGATCACAATTCTGTCAAAAGAATTGGGATCACAAATCTCACAGTCTTTCATGATGCTGACATACTTACATTCGACGCCTGCCCTACGCCATTCGTTAAGTATCGCATGACAGACTCTATGTGTATTCCCTGTGCCGGAAAACACATTAAACAGCGCCCTCATTCATCATTCTCCCCGAATATTTTTTTGAAGCAGGTTTGCCAATTCTTATCAAACCAGTACAAATTATTCTCGTCTTTCGAAAAGCTGTCATACCAGACTTGCGCATAAAACGGAATCTTTTTTGCGAGTCTGTCGTATTCCCAAGGCTGCGGCAGACATACCGGACACCAATGCCCGCCCTTCAATACCGTATACGGCGTTGCCGAAAACGTATGTCCTTCGCAACAGCTCCAAAGCAGTTTGGAATACGGCGTATCACCCATCTCGTTCGAAAGGCATTTCCCGCCGCGGAACAATGCCGCCTGTTTCATATCATTCGGTGTCCACTCGTTCATAGGCTTGGCCTCATCATAGCCATGTGATAAAAGCCTGTCCTTGAATACCTTTTCCGGACACTCCTCATCTGCGCCTATTGTTTTTCTGTCAAGAACTTCGAAATCTTTCCATTTGCGGGGCAACGCAAGAGCTTTATCTCGGCCGCCGAAGTACGCCGTGAGCATTTCGTCTTTATGCTTCTTAACCCAATACCTTGGTGAATTCTTTTTGCGCAAAAGTCTTCCGAACACAAAAAAACGTATCAGCGCAGGCGGGATTATGCGTGCAATTTTGAATATTTTGTATCGTTCGCCTACGGCTTTCCAAAAATCGTCGACTGTATCCCTGCGGTATGAAAAAAGCTTATCGAGTTCTCCGCCGTCCGCAAACCACAAACCATGAAAATTGCGCGTTGCGCACCAACACGGCCGTAAGAATGATTTAGGTGAACCGCCCATAATGGAAAAGCCGTCCGCAAAAACATCATATCCGGTACGTCTGTTTGCCGCGCCGCCGGAAACATCGTATACCTTGTTCCAAAAACCGTCAACCTCGCCCCTGAAGTCACGTTCTATTATACGCTTTATCAGATATCCGCTGTCTCCGGCTGTTACCCATTCAAGCGGACCGTTTAAAGTCATCTGAAATATAAACGCATCGCTTATATTTTTGAAAATTATGTCCGGATAGAGCATGGCTGTCAGTCTGAGCACCGTCCACGCCTTAAGCTCGCTTTCAAGAACATATCTCTCTGCGTTTATCTTGTGCATCCCGTACACATCGTATATGCCGGACATGACCGGATCTCCGACTCTGCCCCACGGATGGGCCGCAGTTCTTCCGCCGTACACGGCTACGGTAGAGATGTGTATCAGCTTAGGCTGATTATCCAAAGCCGCTATCGCATCGGTAAGCCGCATTGCGCCGAGCTGGTTACAGTCATAGCTGCCGTCGGGATGCTTGTCCGAAGCGGGCGGAATTACCGCCGCCATGTTTACGACATAGTCCGTACCCTCTACAAGCTGCGCGCACGCAGCCGCATCCGAGAGCACCCCGCGCACTATGGATACACGCTCGCCGTATCTTTTTTTTAGCATTTTTATAAATTTTTCGTTTTTCTTCTTCGGTGTGATAAGCACTCTTATCTCTTCGACATATTCAAGCTCAAGCGTCTGCGAAAGCGCCTCTCTTCCCATGTAGCCGCTCACGCCCGTCATTGCTATTTTCATATATAAAACGCTCCTCACCGCATAAAAAAGCGTGTGGTTTTTTGCCAACCGCCGCAAGTCCTATCTTTACGGCATTATACCACACGCTGAGACTAAAAAACAATCAAAAAACCATTTCGGCGACTAAATGCGGCATCAACCGAATCGTCCGTTGATATAGTCTTCCGTCTTTTTGTTCCCGGGATGCGCCCAGAGCTCCCTTGTATCATTCATCTCTATCATTTCGCCGAGCAGGAAAAACGCCGTTTTGTCCGATATGCGAAAAGCCTGCTGCATGTTATGCGTAACCATTACGATCGTAACCGTATCCTTAAGCTTGGTGCACAGATCCTCAATCTTTCCCGTCGATATAGGATCCAAAGCAGATGTAGGCTCGTCCATCAGCAAAATCTGCGGCTCAACGGCAAGCGCACGTGCAATGCACAGCCTCTGCTGCTGGCCGCCCGAAAGCCCCAGTGCAGACTCACCGAGTCTGTCTTTGAGCTCGTCCCACATGGCCGCGTTTCGGAGCGAGCGCTCCACTATCTCGTCCAGCATGTATTTATTCCTGATGCCGAAGGTGCGCGGACCGTAAGCTATATTGTCATACACACTCATTGCAAGCGGATTGGGTCGCTGGAATACCATACCCACATTCTTTCTCAGCATAGAAAGATCCGTCTTCTTATCATAGATATTGCTGTCGCCTATATAAATCTCGCCTGTTATTCTGCACTCCTCTATAAGATCATTCATCCTGTTCAGCGACTTTATCAGCGTAGACTTGCCGCAGCCGGACGGCCCTATAAATGCAGTTATCTTCTTCTCGGGAATTTCCATATCTATATTTTTGAGGGCTTGGAAACTCCCGTAGAAAAGATTCATATTTCTGACCTTTACGGCGATGCCGTCCGTAATATCGAAACCCTCTACTTCCTTGCACTTTGGCTTCTTATCTTTTTTCCCGCAAACACTCTCTTTCTGCCGGGAAGCACTCTCCGCATGTCTTTTAAACATATCCTTATCCTCTTCTCCGAATTTTATTCCGCAGTCTCCGCACCGCAGACAGCTTTTCCTTTATTTCTCAGAGCATTTCGCAGCCGGCTCAACCAATTTTTTACCGCTCGTATCGGATGCGGTCTACCCTTGTCCTTGTCGCTTAAACGTTTTACCAAGGAAATCGAGAGATTGAGTATGACTACTGCGATAATTAGCACGAGCGCCGTTGCGTAACATTCGTCAAACCCGAGCCCCTCATTCATGAACCGGTACATATAGACGGCAAACGTCGAGCCTGCAGAGAAATAACCGCTCGGCATGGTTATTACATTTCCCGCCGTAAATATAAGCGCCGCGCTCTCGGATACTATCTTGCCTATCGAAAGAATGATTGAAGTGATGATGCCCGCAAGCGCACACGGAAGAACGACCTTGAATATTGTCCTTAATTTGCCTGCGCCGAGAGCATATGAGGCTTCGCGCATACTATCCGGCACTTCAGAGAGCGACTGCTGCACGGAACGGATTATCGTAGGGAGAATAATGAGCGCCATTATAACACTGCCGCCAAAAAGCGTATATCCTATATTCTGCGTAAATACAAGGTATCCGAACAATCCGAATATAATCGAGGGAATACCCGCAAGCGTATCAACGAACAGACCGGCGACTTTTACGAATTTACTCTCCTTTTTCGCGTATTCGTTCATGTATATTGCCGCGCCAATGCCGAGCGGCAGCGCAATAACGAGCGACAGAAGTATCACCATCCCCGTCGAGACAAATGCAGGAGATAACGTCGTATGTCCGTTCCTGCTCTCGCCGAACAGAAAATCCGGAGATATGCCGCTCACGCCGTTTACTGCGATATATCCTACTATCACAAGAAGAACGATTGCGACGACGATCGATACGATATAGCTGATAATCGACAAAATATCATGAATAAAACTCGTCCTACGGTAACTGAAGGATGCCTTGATGCCATCACTCTCACCTTTTATCCTGCGCGTAAAATACTTGTTTGTACCGCCTCTGCCATCCTTTCCGGTGCGGCGTATGGCCGTCAGGCACAAATTGATTATGAGTATAAATACCATAAGCACGAACCCGCATGCCATGAACACCGCTTTTTTATCCTCCGACGCATACCCGAACTCCTGCACCATCTTCGAAGTCAAGGTGGCAAACCCTTCAAAAAGGCCCGAGGGGTACCCGTTCGTCGTATTGCCTATAACGAACTGAACAGCCATTGTTTCGCCTATAGCCCTGCCGAAGCCGAGTATTAGCGCTGCGATAAGCCCGCGCTTTGCTGCGGGCAGGCACACCTTGAACACGGCCCGGTTCTTGCTGCACCCGAGAGCAAGCGCTCCTTCATAGTAGTTCGACGGCACGGCCTCAAGACTGTTGCGCGCGACGGATGCGACGGTAGGCACCATCATCACGGACAGCACCATCGTTCCCGCGAGCAGGCCCGTCGTCGAAACTACTCGGGATAAATCCCGAAGCATAGGCAATATGACCGCCATTCCGAAAAAACCGTAAATAATGGACGGAATACCCGCCAAAAGATTGATGAGCTGCGTATATACTCCCTTAATCCGTTTGGGGCAATAGTACGCCATGAAGACTGCTACAAATATACCGATAAACCCGCCGACGGCCACCGAGCAAACGGTGAGGACGATAGTGCTTACAATCATGGGCAATATCCCGAACGAACTGTCCTCATAACTCTGCGTCGGCCCGGGATTCCAATCCGTGCCGAATATCATTTCAAAAAAGCCTACCTCGCTAAACGGCTCGATGGCGGCTATAAGCAGATATATTACGATCGTAAAAACAACGATTATGGAGAGTGCGGCAAGCACGCCGAAAACAAGCTTTGCCGCACAATCTTTGTCAAAGACCTTTGTAGATTTCTCTTTTATCGATGCGCTCTTCATAAACATAATCCTTTCTTCCCCGAGACGATGAGAATAATTTATTCTGCCGCTTGAAACTATTCCTTCTCAAACCGCATTCGCCTCGGCAGCTTCTTACGCTTCGCTCTTCAACTCTTCCGTCTCTGCGAATGTATACCATACCGGAACATAACCCTCGTACTGAACGACTGCCTGGCCGACATATCCGTTTATCCAGTCTATGAAATCCATGGCATCATCGCTGACTGCATCCGGGTTATACGCAAGATTGAAGTTTCTCCAACAGTCATAGGTTCCGTTCTGTACGTTTTCTACCGAAGGATACACGACGCTTCCGTCGTCATATTCTATCGCGAGCGCCTTGCATCCCTGTTCCTGTGCACTTGAGAGCGAGCCGAGCGAGATATATCCGATAAGCGCACCCGTCGTATCCTGCGCGATTCTCGTTATTACGGCACCCGTCGATGACTGCTCGTCGATTCCCGATGCGTATCTTTCGATATCAAACTTCTCTTCAAAAGCGTCGCGCGTCCCCGAGCCGTCCTCACGGGTTATTGCCGCCGTTATAACGCCGTCTATGGCCGTCCCGCTTGAGTAAAGCGCGGTCACTTCCGCATATGTCACGCTGCTTATCGAACAATTCTCATTGACGATAAGCGCGATACCGTCTTTTGCTATTGTTACGGATGTTATACCCTGTTCAAGCTCACTG
Source organism: uncultured Clostridia bacterium (assembly GCA_964383655.1). Taxonomy (GTDB): domain Bacteria; phylum Bacillota; class Clostridia; order Christensenellales; family Borkfalkiaceae; genus Coproplasma. Next base: position 12,356 of record CAYLIO010000018.1, read on the forward strand.
TCTTTGATATCTCTTGACGCCATACCTATATCTACCGCGCCCGATATGGTCTCGGATATTCCTGTTCCCGAGTCACTCTGGTTGACAGATACCGCTTTGCCTGTCTGAGCCTCATATACCGCCGCAAGAATTTCCATAAGCGGAGTTACGGACGATGATCCGCTCACCGTTATGTCAACCGTCGTCGAGCAGCCTGAAAACGCTGCGGCCGAACATGCGATTGCCGAGCAAGATAAGGCAACTGCAATTATCTTAGTAATCTTTTTCATAATCTTTTTTTACTCCTTTTAGCCAAGTGTTTTTTTCTTTTCGTCTCCTCAATCATAACAAAGACATGTAAAAAACTTTTACGCGCACTTGTAAAAAGGTTGTAACAAAAAAAAGCGCCATGTAAATAACCGATAGTCAGTCATTTCCATGGTGCTTTTGATATATCCCTTCACTTCACGGCCTTTGCCGCAGTCTGCGCCGCGTCTATCCGAACTTAAAATATATAATCCCCGTCTTTTTTTCAGAATTTTACTTTAAATGTCGATCCTACACCCTCGGTGCTGTCTACGAATATCGCCCAGCCCTCGCACCGGCAGATCTTCTTTACCATGGCCAACCCCAAACCGAATCCGCCGTTTTTGCCGCTATGCGACTTATCTACCGTGAAAAACCGGCTGAACACTTTATCCAGATTATCCTTGGAAATACCCACCCCGGTGTCCGTTACCTCAAAATGGTCTATATCCAACGTTACCGTAACGCTTCCGCCCTCTTTATTATAACGTATGGCGTTGCGTATAAGATTCCCGACCATCTCCGTCATCCGTTCATGCGTACTATTCACCGTCACATTATCCCGGATATCGTCTATAAGAGTTACGCCGCGCATATCCGCCTCAGGCTTTACGACAGCCAGCATCTCCCTAGTCAATTTCGAGAGATCTACTTCATAGGAAGGCACATCCGAGTTGTCTATCTCGTTATAGTTTATTATACAGGTAATAAGATTTGTAAGCCGTTCGCTCTGTTTTAATATAGTCTTATACGCCGCATCCTGCTGCTTCTCATTCATCTGTCCCGAGGCGAGCAGTTCCGCATATCCCCTTATAGACGTGAGCGGCGTATTCATTTCGTGTGTTATGTTGGAAATAAATTCATTCTTGGACTCCTGCGCCTTTTCCACCAGCTCCTTTTCTTCTTTAATCTCATTCATCTTCTTCTCTATATCTTCATTTCTGTCATTCAAAATCTGCGCTATGGGCTTGAGCTCCTTATACTTCGTCCGGATTTTATTGCTCAGCGCCGCCTGGCGCGTTAAATTTTCTACAGGTTTCAGAATGAAATTCGTGGCCGCATATGTGAAGATAATACACGCTAAAAGATCCAATATAAAATAAACTATGATCGTCGGCAGACTGTCTGCAAGCAGCCCCCATTGGTTAGACATGGGCATGGCTATGCGCACATAATAGCTGACAGTTCCGTCATCCGCATAGAACGCACGACAGAAATATACGTAGTCAGTCTGCAGGGTGGAGCTTTGCCTTACGGCAAACCCCTCTCCGCTTTTAGCTGCCTCTGCGACCTCTTCTCTGCTCGAATGATCTTCAGATAAACCCGCAGCCTCGCTGTCTGCAAGCACCGACCCGTCCGAATCTATGAACGTAACGCGCGCACCGTCAAGACTTTTGGAAAATTCCGAAGCCGCATCGTAACTTAAAGAACCATACTCATCCTCGTCATAGAGATTCATATATACGGTAAGATAGCTCTCAACGTTTTCAAGCGAAGCCTTGTAATAAAGCTCCGCCGAAATAACCGAATATGTAAAAATAGCAACAAAAGTTATGAGGATGGATATCCACAGAATTCTTGATTTCATCTATTGCACCGAGAGTTTGTACCCCACGCCGAACACCGTCTCAAGATTTGTTATCCCAATCTTTCTGAGTCTTGAGACATGATTGTCCAAGGTACGCGTCTCTCCCTGTTCATACCCCCACACCTCCAGCAAAATAGCCTCGCGCGACAACACCTTGCCGGGATGCTGCATGAAGTATTTCAAGAGCTCAAACTCTTTCTTGTTCAGATCAAGCCGCTGCCCGTTTAAGGTAACTTCCATCGTATCGCTGCTGAGAGTCAGTCCGCATATTGCGATTTTGTCCTTGTTGTTTCTGCGCCTTAAAGCAGCTTTTATGCGCGCCGTAAGCTCTAATACAGAGAAAGGCTTGGCCACATAATCGTCGGCGCCCAAATTGAGTCCGTTTACCTTATCCTCCTCTTTGGTAAGCGCGGAGAGCATTATACAGCTTACGGACGGGTACTTGCTCTTCATACTACGCAAAACGTCAAGCCCGCTGCCGTCCGGCAGCATGATATCCAAAAGCGCAACGTCCGGCTGTCTCAATGACAGCGCACTATAAAACTCTTTTACGGTAGAGTATGCCTCGAACTCTATATCGCTCATTTCCAGCGCAACTTTTATAAGCCCGCTTATACTCGAGTCATCCTCAAGCGCAAACACCTTCCCGCTCATCCGTGCTCCTTGCCTTAAGCCTTTACCATTTTTTCGACCGGAATAGAATCGAGCTCTTCAATCGAGTGCGCCATAAAACTGAGGTGGTCACCCACACGCTCGATGTTGCTTATAAGACTGACAAACAGACTGTTGTTTTCAGCATTGCAGTCGCCGCGCATGAGACGTTCGTAATGCTCGTCCAAAAGCCTCTTCTTCGAACGGTCTATCTCTTGCTCGATCTTGTCCGACTGTCTTATTTTTAATATATTATTGTTTTCGACTATATCTACAACAAGCTCGTACTGTTCGTTTATGAGAGCCATGACACGAAGCAGATCCTGTTTAACCACATCCGAAAAGACCAGGTTTTCATCCAACTCTTTTCGCGTATAACCCATGATATTGTCCGCGATATCTGCAATTCTCACAAGATCTGTATTATCCCTGTGCAGGGCATTGACGATCTTCTCGTCCGACAGCGATATATCGAGTGCAGAAACCTCTATAAGGTAGTCCGTTATCTCGCGCGAAAGATTATTGACCTTCTCTATGTCTTGCGTTATGATATCAAACTTCGCATCATCCTTGTTTATGAAAGAATCCACCGCATTGTTCACGCACTTTACCGCTATACCCGTCGTATACGTGGTCTGCTTGACCAGCTGCCCTATGGCAAGCGGCGGCGTACGCAAAAAGCGCTTATCCATAAACCCTTCTTCGGTCTTGTTCCTCTTCCTGCTTTTTTTCTCCGGCACAATTATTTCTATAAACCTGACCAAATATTTTAAGAATGGAAGGAACAGCAGCGTGCATATTACATTAAACATTGTATGGAAGAATGTTATGCATGTAGACGCATTGTTGAACCAACCCATAAGGACATCATCATAGAATCCGTCCCATATACAGAGGATGATGAAGAATATCGCCGTTCCCACAGTATTGAAGAAAAGATGGAATATGCTCGCGCGCTTTGCATTGGTACATGTACCTATGGAGGAAATCAGTGATGTTACGCACGACCCGATATTCGAACCGAGTATAACGAAAAGCACACCGTTACCGCCCCCGCCGATAGTCATATTATGAAACGCCATTGTCACCAAAACGGTTGTTACTGCACTGGATGACTGGACAATCGCGGTAACTACGATACCTATTATGACCAGAAGGAGAGGATTTGTAATCGCGGAAAGCGCAGCCTGAAACACATCATTTTCCGAGAAAATTGACATGGACCCCGACATTATCTCCAGTCCGACGAATACCAGCCCGAGCCCTGCCGTCATAATACCGGCAGTGTTCACTTTGTTGTTCTTTGTGACCATCGTCATTACAATGCCTATGAGCGTCAAAAGCATGGCATACATCATTACATCGAACTGATCCAGCCATACCAGCCACGCGGTTATCGTGGTGCCGATGTTCGCGCCCATTATAACCGAAGCCGCCTGCATGAGCGTCATGACACCCGCATTGACAAAACCAACCACCATTACCGACGTGACGGCAGATGACTGCACGATGGCGGTAGACAGCGCACCAACCCCCACCCCCACAAATCTGTTGCCGGCCGCCTTATTGAACAGGGCTCGCATTTTACTCGCCGACAGCTTCTCGATGCTGTCGCCGAGAAGTTTGAATCCGAACAAAAACACGCCGAGTCCTACCAGGAGCATCACAACACTCGTGGCCACGCTTAAATCATCAGCAAAATGCATTTTCCTCTCCTAAAAACCCTATCTCGATTTTACCATTAGCCTGTAATACAACCTTCACGAACTTGTAAAAAATTTGTAAAATCCACGCCATGGACTTAATGACAAAGAAATTTATAAAATTTACGGCGTCTCGCTTTGTATAGACGAGCGCCGTATATATCTCTTTCCGCCGCGCCTCAAACATTACCGCCCTGACGCGGGATATTATACAAACATTATTTTTTACTGCTTCTGTATCCTTCCGGATTGCCGCTTTGCCATTTCCATGATGACAGGCACATTTCGTCAAGTCCGTAACGCGCCTTCCACCCCATCTCCTTCTCGGCTTTAGCCGAATCTGCGTAGCAGGATGCTATGTCTCCCGCCCTGCGCGGGTCCACCACATACGGTATTTTATGCCCGCACGCCTTTTCATAAGCGTGTATCATATCCATAACACTGTAGCCGGTGCCGGTACCTAAATTGTAGATATACACTCCGCTTTTGTCTATAGCATTAATTGCGGCGACATGTCCTGTCGCAAGATCCGAGACATGAATGTAATCTCTTACCCCCGTGCCGTCATGCGTAGGATAATCGTTCCCGAACACGTGCACCTCTTTCAACTCACCGACAGCAACTTTGGCTATATACGGCATTAGGTTGTTGGGTATGCCGCGCGGGTCCTCGCCTATAAGCCCGCTTTCATGCGCCCCCACGGGATTGAAGTATCTCAAAAGAGCAATCGTCCACTCTTTGTCGGCCGCATATACATCCTCGAGCATAATCTCCTGGAAGTATTTACTCGTACCGTAAGGGTTTGTCGTTCCGCCCGTTCTGCACTCTTCGTCCAAAGGCAGTCTCTCCGGCGTGCCATATACCGTCGCCGAGGAAGAAAAAACTATCTTTTTGCATCCGTGAGCACGCATTGCCTGCAAGAGCACAAGCGTACCGTACAGATTGTTGTCATAATATTCGATGGGCATCTCACAACTCTCGCCGACCGCCTTAAGTCCGGCAAAATGAATAACCCAATCTATCTCATTCTCCTCGAAAATTTTGTCCAGCGCGGCACGATCACGCACATCGCACTTGTAGAACTTTACTCTCTTTCCGGTAATCTTTTCAACACGGACCAGACTTTCCTCAGCGGAATTAGAGAGATTGTCAACTACGACAACCCCGTAACCATTGTTCAAAAGCTCCACTGCGGTATGACTTCCGATATAACCCGCACCGCCTGTAACAAGTATGTTTTTCAACGTTTTTCCCTCCGTATTTCTGACGTCCTCACTTTGGATAACTATCCTTTTTTCCGTCCAAAAATATTATAGTTAAACTGACGCCGCATGTCAATTGAATAGCAACGACATTCATAGTATTTTGAGGGAGTGAGGTGTTCCCGAAGGTGTTTAATTTTATAAAAAATCCGGTACGCTGAAAGGGCGTTCGCGCTATTTATGTAAACGCTTTATATGCACTCAATGAACACCGTCATGATGAAGGCGGCTTTGCTTTCATGCTGATACCATCATTGAAATCAGCATGAAAGTAATCGAGTAGGAGTCGGTGATTAGCCGCCGTCTCCTACTCGATTGTTCTGAAGTAAACGATAAAAGCGAATCTATCTCCTAATGGAAACGGGTTCGCCTTTAACTTGTTTGGTGACCCCACCGGGACTCGAACCCGGGTTACCGCCGTGAAAGGGCGATGTCTTAGACCGCTTGACCATGGGGCCGTATTTCGCCGCCCCTTAAAGGGGGAGGCTGGTTTTAATGGTAGCGACGGGTGGATTCGAACCGCCGACCTGCCGGGTATGAACCGGCCGCTATAGACCAACTAAGCTACGTCGCCATTAAAATCGTGCGTCTCAACTCAGGGCGCCAAAGCGCCGTGAGTCGGGCGCACGTCACTAAACCTTCGCCGCTGCTCGTTATACTGCGGAGACCGTAAAGGTCTGCACTGATTAAAAAGCAGCAGCCTTAATCTTGGTTGCGGGGGCAGGATTCGAACCTGCGACCTCCGGGTTATGAGCCCGACGAGCTGCCTGGCTGCTCTACCCCGCGACGATGCCGCAAAAGTTTTTGCAAAGCTTTATTATATTAGTAAATATGTTGTCGTTTGTCAACCGTTTTTCTGTATTTTACCAAATTTTGGCGGGTGAGTGAAGCAATTACAAAAATCACGTGCTGCCGCACTTCGGAGATATGGTATTGAAAGCTGTCACGGCAGATAAATGCCGGGAGCTTTTGGACAGGCTGATTGCAGAGGACAAGTTGCGAACAGAGGAAAACGTGTTTACAATGCCTGACATGA
>CAYLIO010000019.1:0-4141 GCA_964383655.1 uncultured Clostridia bacterium
TTAGCTTTACTTTATTTCCCTTATCCAGCCCTTCGGTGCCTCGATCGTGCCCATCTGGATGCCGGTGAGGGTGTCATAGAGCTGTTTTGTAATCTCTCCCATCCGTTCCATGCCTGAGGGCAGTCTTATCTCATTACCGTGGTCGTTTATTATGCCGACGGGCGAAATGACGGCCGCCGTACCGCAAAGACCGCACTCGGCAAAGTCTTTGACCTCGTCAAACCTGACCGGTCTGTTTTCAACGGTAAGCCCCAAGCAGTGCTCCGCAACATAGCATATAGAGCGCCTTGTGATAGAGGGGAGAATGGAGTCGGAGAGCGGGGTGACTACTTTCTTGTCCTTTGTTATGAATATAAAGTTCGCGCCTCCCGTTTCTTCTACATAGGTGCGCGAGCCGGGGTCTAAGTACATGTTCTCATCGAAGCCCTTATTATGCGCATCTACTATCGCATGCAGGCTCATTGCGTAGTTGAGTCCGGCTTTTATGTTTCCGGTTCCGCGCGGCGCGGCACGGTCGAAGTCGGAGACGCGTATAACGATTGGTTTTATGCCCTCCTTGAAATAAGGGCCTACGGGCGTACAGAACATTCTGAACTGGTAATCCTTAGCAGGGTTTACGCCTATAACCTCGGACGATCCGAACATATAGGGACGTATATAGAGCGTAGCGCCGCTGCCGTAAGGGGGAACAAAGCTCCTGTTTGCAGCAACCACCTTATCCACGGCCTCTAAGAATTTGGTCTTGGGGAATACGGGCATCTCCAGCCGCTTTGCCGAGCTTTCCAGTCTTTCTGCGTTGAGGTCGGGGCGGAATGTCACTATCCTGCCGTCTGCGGTCGTGTAAGCCTTGAGCCCTTCAAATATCGTCTGGGCATACTGTAACACTCCGGCGCACTCCGAAAGCACTACTTTATCGTCTTGCGTAAGCACGCCATCGTCCCATTTACCGCCGGTGAAGTTACTCACATAGCGGTAAGGAGTCTTCATATAAGCGAAGCCTAAACTGCTCCAATCCATATTAGTACTCATCTTTAATGCCTCACGAACAAACAATAAATCTTTTGTAATAATTATACAACTGCAGTATTTGCTTGTCAATTCGTTAATTGACGAATCGGCCGTATTATGCTAAAATGGCGGCAATATTCAAAGGGGATAACTCATGTCCGAAATTACCGCCATAGAGCCGCAAAAAAGGGATAAAACGCGCTGCAATATATACGTTGACGGCAGGTTCTGCTGCGGTCTTACGCTCGAGGCGGCGATAAAGCACCGTCTTAAGACCGGCATGCAGATAGATAAAGAATTTTTAGGCAAACTGCAGCTCGAGACGGATAAAAACACGGCGCTTGAGAAGGCGCTCACTCACATCTCCGCCACGATGAAGACGGAGAGGCAGATACGCGATTTCCTCAAAGCAAAGGGCTATACCGAAGCCGTTTTGGACTATGTTACGGACAAAATGCGCGAATACGGTTTTTTGGACGACTACGCCTATTGCAAGGCATATATATCATCCGCCCGCAGCAAGGGTGCTAAACTCATAAAGTCCGAACTTATAAAGCGCGGCGCGGAAAAAAACGCTCTGGAGCGAGCGATGTCAGAGTATGAGGAGAACATAGACGAGGCGAGGGTCGTTGCCGAAAAATATCTCAAGCATAAGGAAAAGACGAAACAGAACAGATATAAGGCTGAAAGATACCTCATCTCGCGAGGCTACAGCTACGATACGGCGAAAAGTGCATTAGGGGTGGATGAGCCGAATGAAGGTGATTGAACTGGATGTCACAGACAGTACCAACGAGTATATAAAGCGTTTAAATTTCGACCGTGACGTAGCTGTTGCTGCCGCAAGGCAAACGAGCGGCAAGGGAACGAACGGGCGCAGTTTTATATCTGACACGGGCGGGCTGTACATATCCGTGCTGCGCGTATTCAAGGGCGGGAAAAAGGCGGAGAGAAGCTTTGAAATAATGATAAACGCGTCCGTTGCTATCTGCCGCACGCTCGAACGATTCGGTTTGAAACCCGTCATACGCTGGCCTAACGATGTCTTAGTCGGCGGTAAAAAAATCAGCGGTACGCTGATTGAAAACATCGTCTCGGAACAGTATATTCTTCGCTCGATCGTGGGGATCGGGCTCAATGTAAATAACGTCTTGCCTATCGAGCTGAAACCCTTTGCCACAACCATGTCGACTGAGGGCGGCATGACTTACGAGCTGAAGAAGGTAAGGCATGAGCTTTTGAAAAATTTTGAAAAGAACTTCACCATGTCCGACTACAAGCATTACATAAACTGGCTCGGCGAATGCGTGACGCTGAGCCGCAACGGGGAAAGAGAAGAGGTCTGCGCCGCAGATATTTCGGAGGATGGCAGACTGGTATGTAGTACGGGCGGCCGTGCCTTCTCGGTATGCTCTGCCGAGGCTGTGCTCAGAATAGGCGATCAGGACTATAGCAAAGAAATACACATATAAAACGGTGGTGCTTCATGCAGAGATATCTTACATCCGCGCAGATGCGCGCGGCAGACAAGTATACGATAGAGCAGCTTAAGATAAGTTCGGCCGTGCTGATGGAGCGTGCGGGCGCGGCTATTGCGGAAGAGGTCGTCTCCCGCGCCAAACCCGGCGACAGAATAACCGTGGTTTGCGGCGCGGGCAATAACGGCGGAGACGGGTATGTTTGCGCACAAAATCTTTACATGGCGAAACTAAACGTCGCCGTATACGCTTTCGACGGCCGGCTTTCGGATGACTGCATGCGCGCGAAGAAAGCGTACGAGGGCGCCTACACCGACAAGATAGACGGCGATATCATAGTCGACTGTATTTTCGGAACGGGACTTTCGCGCGAGACCGGCGAAAAGTATGTCGAGGCGATCAATGCGATAAATTCAAGCGGGGCATACGTAATAGCCGCAGATATACCGAGCGGTCTATCCGGCGACAGCGGCAGGGTCTTAGGTGCTGCCGTCAAAGCGGATATGACGGTTGCCATTGCCGAGTATAAGACGGGATTTGTTTTAAACTACGGCTTCGATCTGTGCGGTATGCGGGTCAGAAAGGAAATAGGAATAAAAGCAAAAGACACGGATTTTGCGTATGTGTACGAAGATAGCGACATAGCCGAATTCTTCCCTGAGCGTGCGCGTAATTCGCACAAGGGTACGTTCGGCACCGCATCGCTTGTCTGCGGCAGTCCGCAGTACATAGGCTCTGCCGTTTTATCCGTCGCTTCGGCGCTTAGAAGCGGATGCGGCTATGTCAAGGCGGTGTGTGCGGACGAGGTCAAGGCTGCAATCGCACCCGTGTGTCCCCAGACCGTTTTTTCCGTACAGTGCGACACGTCTTCAGACGCAGTTGCTATAGGCATGGGCTGCGGTGCATCGCTTGAATTACATGACTGCATAGACGAGCTGCTCAAAAAATATAAAGGCAATTTAATAATAGACGCGGACGGGCTGAACAGCCTGGCCATGTACGGGACAGAAATTTTAAGGGATAAGAAGTGCAGCGTCATAATAACGCCGCATGTAAAAGAATTCTCGCGCCTTTCGAAAACGGATATGGATAAAGTTCTAGATGACCCCGTCTCATGTGCGCGCGCTTTTTCCGAGGAGTACGGCGTGATAACGGTATTGAAAGGGGCGGGAACGGTTATAACGGACGGGAGACGCACAGTCATCAACACGCGCGGCTGTTCGGCTTTAGCGAAAGCGGGCAGCGGCGATATGCTCTCGGGGTTCATGTGCGGCAGCATAGCCCGCGGGCTCGAGCCGTTCGACGGCGCCGTGTGCGCGGCGTACATTCTCGGCGCGGCGGGCGAGATCGCGGCGGGCGAGTGTACGGACTATTGCGCCACCGCGAATGATGTATTAAAGGCAATACCTGTCGCGGTAAAAAACATAGCAGGCAAAAATTTAGGACTAAATCCCGCTTATATCTGAGGATATTTAGTTTTTCTTTGACAGCCGGCCGTTGTTTTTCATTTGTGGTAGTTTATGCTGCCTGTTTATCTGCCCGGGCAGATATGGTTTCAAAACAATTCGATCCTTTTTCTGATAAGCAATAGCAATAGGGATGATATTGCGATATTTGTATTTTTGTCAATATTTGAGTATTTCGCTGTTGGATTT
>CAYLIO010000019.1:4241-18567 GCA_964383655.1 uncultured Clostridia bacterium
AAAAACTTAACGGGAAAAGCATATTTCAAAATTTGTCAATGCGTCATCGAATATGGTATAATACTTCGAGTCGGGATGTCTTTTTTTTAGCGGCTTAAATTTTTTTTGCTCAGTCGTTTAGAGATCATGCCGCAATGTACAAAACGGTATATATATGACTAAGTTTATGGGTATAGACGTCGGTTCCACGACGGTCAAAGTGACTGTCGCAGAGCCGGACGGAACGTTATTATATAAATCATATGAGCGCCACTATGCGCAGGTTCGCGAGACGGTTATAAAGCAACTGGAAAAGATAGAGAAACAGTTCGGCGGTGAATTCCGCGCGTCCATCACCGGCAGTGCGGGTCTCGGTCTCTCGCAAAGAAGCGGCATAAACTTCGTTCAGGAGGTTCAGGCTGCTTTTGTTGCCATACGCCGCTATTATCCCGACGCAGACGTTGCGGTCGAGCTCGGCGGCGAGGATGCGAAGATCATTTTTATAACGGGCGGTACCGAACAGCGCATGAACGGCAGCTGTGCGGGCGGTACCGGTGCGTTCATAGACCAGATGGCCACACTTCTCAACATCTCTGTGCAAGAGATGGACGAGCTTGCACTCAAGGCGGATAAGATATATCCGATAGCGTCCAGGTGCGGAGTGTTCGCGAAATCCGACATCCAGCCGCTTATAAACCAGGGTGCAAAGAAGGAGGATATCTCCGCTTCCATCTTTCAGGCCGTAGTGGACCAGACGGTGTCAGGGCTTGCACAGGGCAGAAGAATTAAGGGTAAGGTCCTCTTTTTAGGCGGACCGCTCTACTTTCTTAAGGGTCTGAGGCGTGCGTTTGCAAGCACGCTTTGTCTCAGCGCTGAAAACGCCGTCTTTCCGGACGACGCGCCCTGCTTTATGTCCATAGGCGCGGCGCTCCATTCGGCAGGCGTAAAGCCTATGACCATAGACGAAATCATATGCCGCATAAAAAACGCAAGAGGCGGGGAAGAGGTGCCTACGGGTTCGCCGCTTTTCGGCAGCGAGCGTGAGTACGCCGAGTTTGTAAAGAGACACCGTGCCACTGATTTAAAGTTTGCGGATATTGCCACATATGCGGGCGATGCCTATCTCGGCATAGACAGCGGATCGACCACGACCAAACTCATCTTAATTACTCCCGACTGTCGCATTCTCTATTCACATTACCAGTCCAATAACGGTCAGCCGGTAGACATCATTATCGAAAAACTTAAAGAGATATACACTCTTTCCGAGGGCAGAATAACGATAAAAGGAAGTGCCGTGACCGGCTACGGCGAGGACCTTATAAAAGCTGCGCTGAAGGCCGATTTCGGGCTGGTCGAGACAGTCGCGCATTTTAAAGCCGCGCTCCATTTCAATCCCGATGTCGACTTTATAATAGACATAGGCGGCCAGGACATAAAATGCTTTAAAATAAAAAACCGCGCTATAGACTCCATTATGCTCAACGAGGCATGCTCATCGGGCTGCGGATCGTTTATCCAGACCTTTGCGCGCGCTATGGATATGGAGATAGACAAGTTCTCGCAAATGGGTCTGTTTGCAAAGCATCCCGTCGAACTGGGGTCGCGCTGCACGGTCTTTATGAACAGCTCCGTAAAGCAGGCGCAGAAAGAGGGTGCGTCCGTAGACGATATCTCTGCCGGGTTGTCGATTTCAATAGTCAAGAACGCCATATACAAGGTCATCCGCGCCTCGAGTCCGGACGAACTCGGCGAAAACATAGTGGTGCAGGGCGGCACATTCTTAAACGACGCTGTTCTTCGCGCGTTCGAACACGAGACAGGCAAGAAAGTCATCCGGCCCGGCATAGCGGGACTCATGGGTGCGTTCGGCGCCGCGCTATACGCCAAAGAGATGACGACGGGCACATCTGCCACTCTTACGGCTGAGCAGCTGAATAGCTTCTCGTACAAGTCAGAGTCTGCGGTATGCAGAGGCTGCACATCCAATTGCAATATAACCATCCTAAAGTTCGCGGACGGTTCGCGATACATCTCGGGCAACAAGTGTGAACGCGGCGCGGGCAGAAAGCCCGCATCCGACGAGCTTGACATCTATGCGTATAAACAAAAACTTATTCAAAAAATAGCAGAGGGTAAAAAGGGCTCGAGAGGCAGGGTAGGTCTTCCTGTCCAGCTCGGCATGTTTGAACAGCTCCCCTTATGGGCAAGTTTCTTCGAAAAACTCGGGTTCGAGGTCGTACTCAGCGACAAGTCCTCGCGCGAGCTGTACTACAAGGGGCAACACACGGTAGCGTCCGACACGGTATGTTATCCCGCCAAACTGATACACGGTCATATAGAGAGTCTTTTGGATAAGAACACAGACTTTATTTTCATGCCCTGCGAGAGCTATAATCTGGACGAGCACGATTCGGTAAACCACTACAACTGTCCCATCGTCGCTTACTACCCCGAACTTCTCAAAGCCAACAACGAAAAACTCAGCGGCGATAATTTTATAATGCCCTATCTGGATCTCAATATGCGCCGCAACACCGTAACTAAGCTCTGTGACGCGCTGAAAAAATATAAGGTGAAGCGAAAAGAAGCGGAGTCGGCGCTTGAAGAGGGGTTTAAAGCGCTCCGCAAATACCACTCCGACGTCAGAAAAAAGGCTGAGGAAATAGAGAGAAAGGCAAGAGAGCAGGGCAAACAGATAATAGTGCTGGCCGGCAGGCCGTACCATGTCGATAACGAGATAAATCACGGCATAGACAAACTCATCACCTCTTTAGGCCTTGCTGTTTTATCCGAAGATTCGGTGTTTGAAGACGCCGAAATGGTCAAGATCAATGTTCTCAATCAATGGACGTATCACGCCAGGCTGTACCGCGCGGCGCAGTATGCCTGCGAGCACGACGATGTCAACCTCGTACAGCTTGTATCCTTCGGATGCGGCGTGGACGCCATAACGACGGACGAGGTTCGTTCTATCATGGAAAAGAACGGAAAGCTCTATACTCAGATAAAGATAGACGAAATAAACAATCTCGGCGTCGTAAAAATAAGAATGAGAAGCATGCTTGCGGCTATTGATGAGAATAAAAAAAGCAAGAAGCAGAACAAAAAATGAAAAAGAAAGAAAAGCGGCAGCAAACTGAAAATACGATAGACTATACAGAAAACTATCCCAGATGGGAAAAATCCATGAAGAGCAGCTACAAGATACTCATTCCGAATATGCTTCCATGGCATTTTTCCATACTGGAGCGTCTGTTCAGGCTGGAAGGGTACGACGTCGAGGTTCTTAAAAACGATAGCCGCGCCGTCATAGACGAAGGCCTCAAACACGTGCACAACGACACGTGTTACCCTTGCCTTTGCGTCGTGGGTCAGTATATAGACGCCTTAAAGAGCGGTAAATACGATATAAATCGCACTGCCGTAATCATTACGCAATCCGGCGGCGGATGCAGGGCGTCAAACTATATCCCGCTCATACGAAAGGCGCTTAAAGCAGAATTTCCGAGCGTTCCCGTCATAAGCCTCAACTTCTCCGGGCTGGAGAAGGACTCGTCGCTGCCTATAGGCTTAAAACTGCTTTTGAAACTTGTATTCGCGATCTATTACGGTGATAACATCATGTGGTGCTACAACCAGACAAAGCCGTACGAGGCGGAGGAAGGTGCCGCAGATAAAGCGCGCGAGGCGGCGACGGATTACGTCATTTCGCTTTTTGAGAAGGGCGGATACATGCGCTATAAAAAGGTGACGAAAAGAATAATAGATTCGTTCGGCGCCGTTCCGCGCCGGGATATAAAGAAGGTGAAAGTAGGAATCGTCGGCGAAATTTATGTCAAGTATTCGCACCTCGGCAATAACCGATTGGAGCAGTTCCTTATGTCCGAGGACTGCGAACCGGTAGTTCCCGCGCTCATGGACTATATCCTCTATTGTGCCGTCAATAACATCAATGACGGCGCTATATACGGCAAGAAAAGCGCCGTCATATCCATAAGCGGTATTTTATATAAACTATTGCATCATATCCAACGCGAGATAATAAAGGTATTCGAAAAAGACGGCAGGTTTGAGCCCATACACGACTTTGAGCACCTCAGAAAATGCGCGGATAAAGTGTTGAACCAGGGCGTAAAGATGGGTGAAGGCTGGCTCATCCCGGCGGAGATGGCCGCCCTCGCCGAAACGGGCACGGAAAACATCGTATGCGCCCAACCGTTCGGTTGCCTGCCGAACCACATAGCAGGAAAGGGCGTCATACGCACACTGAAAAATATGTACAAGCACGAAAACATAGTGGCGGTGGATTATGACCCGTCAGCAACCAAAGTCAATCAGGAAAACCGTATCAAGCTCATGATCGCAACCGCGAGAGAAAATTACGGACAAACGGAAAACGTAAAATAAATCGATATACATTCACCTGTTGCGCCGGCTGTTTTGTCCGGCGATTTTTTTGCGGCTGTTATTGCGAAGATCGGAGACTGTCATGAGAGCGCTGCGACGAAGCCGCCGCTTAAATCGGCGTTTGTTCAGACGATATGAAAACAGCGGCGAGTGCGCCGCTGTGAAGGGGTTATTTGACAAGTTTGAATATCTCGCTGAGCGGTTTTCTGCTTTTTTCGCGCACCGGGCAGTCTTCGGACGCATGCCCTAAAGCTATGACGAGCGGGAAGCGCGATTGCTCGCTCTCGCCTAAAAATTTTGCTATGCCCTGTTCGTCGCGTATGCCGATAATACAGGTCTGAATACCCATATTCTCCGCTGCGAGCGTGATGTATGCGGCAAGGATGCCTATATCGTTGCCGGAAAAGTCTGCAAAGGTGTAGCGCGTCGCTATTTTCTCTTCAAGCCTGCTGCGGTCGAGCTGTATAGCCATGAATGCGGGACAATTTGCAGCCCACTTATTTGCGCCGTAAATCTGTACGAAGGGAGCAAACTGCGCCGCCTTGTCACCCGTTACGGCGAATATTTTCCAAGGCTGCGAGTTTTTTGCCGAGGGAGCGAGTGAGGCGAGACTGCATATCTTTTCCAGCTCCTCGTCCGTAACCGGCTTGTCTGAGTAGCTGCGAGTGGATTGACGTTTAAGATAGAGTTTTTCTATGTCCATAATAAAAACACATCCCGTTTATGAAAAGAAGAGCGCTTTTTTTACAGCGTCGCCCGGCCGGGCTTTTCTCCGGCGATTCTTTGTTCTTGCGCCGCTCTCTGAATGGAAAACTCGGCCTTTTCGGCCACGTTTTCCGGTGTAAAGCCGAAGTGTTTGAACAGCTCTTTGGCAGGTCCCGACTCCCCGAACGTGTGCATGGCGACGATCTCGCCGCAGTTGCCGCTGTAGCGGTACCATGAGTAATGCGAGCCTGCCTCCACGCAGACGCGCGCCTTAACGGCGGGAGGGATGACGCTGTCCTTATATTCCTGCGTCTGACGTTCAAACTCTTCGATGCAGGGCATGGATACGACGCGCGCTTTCACATCGGTTTGTGAAAGCAGCTCTTTGGCCTGCATGCAAAGCTCAACTTCCGAACCCGTGCCTATAAGCAACACGTCAGGAGTGCCCTCGCAGTCGCTGAGAATATATCCGCCCGTGAGAGCCTTGAGTCCCGTGCCATCGTATTGAGTCAGATTCTGTCTGGAAAGAACGATGGCGGTCGGGCTTTGCTGTGTCAGAGCGGAGATATACGCGGCAGCTGTTTCGCGTCCGTCGCAGGGACGGAAGACTTTAAGTCCGGGCACGGAGCGAAGGGAGATGAGTTGCTCCACCGGCTGGTGCGTAGGTCCGTCTTCGCCCACTCCTATAGAGTCGTGCGTGAGTACGTAGATTACGGGAATATTCATGATGGCGCTCATTCTGATTCCGCCCTTCATATAGTCGGCAAAAGTAAAGAAAGTGGAGCAAACCGCCTGGAGCCCGCCGTGCGCCTGAATGCCGTTGCATATGGCAGACATCGCGTGCTCGCGTATGCCGAAATGTATGTTTCGTCCGAGCCTGTTCTCCGGCGTAAAGTAGCCGACGCCGCTTATCTCCGTCTTTGTAGAAGGCGAGAGGTCGGCAGACCCTGACATAAGGTTGGGTATATGTGCGGCGATAAGGTTGAGCACCTTTCCGCCGCTTATACGCGTAGCTTCCGCCGAGCTGAACGAAAAGAGTCCGTCCATTGTCTTGAAGTTCGGGTTGATGCCGTTCATGAAACTTATGTATTGCGCGGCAAGTTCCGAATAGTTGGCCGAATAGTTGGCAAACATCGTATTCCAAGTTTTTTCTGCTTCCAGTTTATCCTCGGCTATTTTGCTGCAGTGCTCTTTTACATCTTCCGGTACCGTGAAAGGCTCCTCCGTCCAATTAAAGAACTCCTTAGTCTTCTTGAGATTTTCTTCGCCGAGCGGAGCACCGTGTACATCAGCCGTATCTGCGACCGGTGTGCCGTAGCCTATTATAGTGTTGCATATTATGAGCGACGGCCTCGTCAAATCGCTCTGTGCGCGTTCTATGGCCGACCTTAAGCTGAGAAGCTCGTTCGCGTCGTTTACGCGGATAACCTGCCAGCCCTGACCTAAGAATCTGGTGGCTATATCTTCTTTGAACGTGCAGTCGATATTGCCCTCTATGGTTATTCTGTTTCTGTCGTAGAGCAGTATGAGCTTTCCGAGCTTTTGAGTTCCGGCAAACGAGCAGGCCTCATAGCTTATGCCTTCTTCAAGGCATCCGTCGCCGCACAGGCAATAAGTGAAGTGGTCTACAACCGGGAATCCCGGTTTGTTGAACCTGGCCGCAAGGTGCGCTTCGGCAACGGCCATGCCTACGGCGTTGGCTATGCCCTGGCCTAAAGGGCCTGTAGACGTCTCTACGCCGTCCGTCCTGCCGTATTCCGGATGACCCGGGGTCTTTGAGCCGAACTGACGGAAATTCATTATGTCGTCCATGGCGACGTCATAGCCGAAGAGGTGGAGCAGAGAATACATGAGCATCGAGCCGTGACCTGCCGAAATTACAAACCTGTCACGATTGTCCCAGCGCGGATTTTTGTAGCTGAATTTCAAAAAGTCGCTGAATAATTCGTACGCTATCGGGGCGGCGCCGATGCAGATGCCGGGATGACCTGAATTGGCTTTCTGTATCGCCTCGGCTGAAATGATTCTTATTGTGTCTACACTTTTCTGCTGAACGGACGACATGATGCATTCTCCTTTTTTCGTTTTGAATTATTGCTATGTTCCGCCGAAATACGAATAACGGAAAAGGTTATCGTTTTTCTGTGTATAAGGCGAGGGGTGACAAGTCAAGTTTATCAAACCCTTTGAGGATTTTCAAGAGCGCGGAGGCTATAACTTTCACCCCGCCTTTTTCGTCGCTCTCGATATTGACGGGCATTATAGGTTCGTGCAGACTCATACGTATGAGAGCCCAGCCGCTGCCGTACCCGCTTTCGAAGTTTATGCGTACGCCCTCGTAGTTCGGTTGTTCGAGTTTAGCGCCGGGAAGGGACGAGGCGGCCTGTCGTACCTTATCCAGCACGTCCTGACCATATTGCTTGAACTCATCTGCGGTAATAGACAGCCTGGCTTCCGCAGCTTCTTCCGGTTCGCGAAGATCCTTTATAAGATCGGATATGCTCAAGCCCTTTTCTTTTTGCTTTGCGAGACATATAAGTATCTCGGTTATGAGATACGCTCCGTCATCCAAAAAATAGTTGTCCTTGAAAGCCGCATGTCCGGATGTCTCTATGGCGAGAGGGGAGTATTCCCCGTTCTCATTGAGCCGTTTACACTCGTCTATGACGTTTCTGTAGCCGCGCTTGTATCTCAGTTGGCGTCCGCCGAGGTGCGCTATAAACTCCTTAAGTCCGTCGCTTGTGACCGAATCGGTGACTATCGTGCCCGGCCTGCGCTCGAGCAGTATCGCGGATATAAGCGCGATAAGTCTGTTTCTGTTTATTTCGCGTCCGTCGCTGTCCACGGCGCCTGCCCGGTCCACGTCCGTATCGAAGA
This sequence comes from uncultured Clostridia bacterium, assembly GCA_964383655.1. GTDB lineage: Bacteria > Bacillota > Clostridia > Christensenellales > Borkfalkiaceae > Coproplasma. Next base: position 12,213 of record CAYLIO010000019.1, read on the forward strand.
CTATACCGAGGTCTGCCTTGTTTTCCAGAACGGCCGCTCTTGCCGAGTCCGCTGCGGCTTTGTCTTCCGGATTGGGCACATGGTGCGGGAACATTCCGTCCGGCTCGAGATATAAACTCCCGGACGTGTCCGCGCCGAGCGGTTTCAACACCTTTTCGGCGAAGAACCCGCCTGCGCCGTTGCCTGCGTCGACTATTATTTTCATGCCTTCGAGCGGGCGGTCCTTGTTACATGCCTTTTTTACCCTGTCCGCAAGCATCGAGGAGTACTCGTCCATAAAGCTCATATATGACAGCGCGCCGAAGCCCCGGCTGAACTGTTCGGTTTCGGCGATGGATAAGATGTCGTCTATATCCTCGCCCTCGAGCCCGCCGTCGCACGTGAAGAATTTCAGTCCGTTTCTGTCGGCGGGAAGATGCGAAGCGGTTATCATGACCGCGCCGTCGATATCCCTGCCGCCCGTCTTTAAAAGCATGAACATGGACGGGGTAGAGGACAGTCCGGTGCACACGACATCGACGCCGCTCGAAAGTGCGCCGCGTTCAAAGGCGGAGAGTATTTTTTCCGCAGTTATCCTGCTGTCGTGCCCGACGGCTATTTTAATGTGTGTTTTCCGTGTGCGCCGCATGAGCCACACGCTGAAAGCACGGGCTATTATTTCCGTGTATTCGTCGGTAAGCGTCACCGTTTTCCCCAAAACGGGAGAAGCGATTCCGCGTATATCGGTGCCGCTCTTGAGTTTTTTTAGTTCGGCTGCATTCATGGCCTTATTATACATTTTTTGTTAATCAAATACAAGTATTTGCCGAAAAATTTATTATGAAACAGCACGCGTTTACGTTTTTGAAAATTTATGAAAATCCGACCGAAAAAAACCAAAAAAATTTCTTTGCTTATGTTTCGCGATATGGTATAATTCGGTAGTAATCAGCGCCCTTTAAGGGCAGAGATAAGGAGAGACTATGTCAAACGACAACCGGTTTGTGAACCAAATTGCCGATATAGAAAAAGACTTCCCTCAGTGGTATACCGACGTGGTTTTAAAGACCAAGCTCGCTGACTACGGCCCCGTGAAAGGAACGATGATCATTCGTCCCTACGGCTATGCCGTTTGGGAGAACATACAAAGGGAACTGGACAAGCGTTTCCGCGCTACCGGCCACGAGAACGCCTACTTCCCGCTTCTCATCCCCATGAGCTTTCTCTCCAAGGAAAAGGAGCATGTCGAGGGCTTCGCGCCTGAAGTTGCCGTCGTAACTCACGCAGGAGGCGAGGAACTCGCAGAGCCCCTTGTCGTACGGCCCACGTCAGAGACGATAATAGGCAATATGTACTCGAAATGGGTACAGTCATACCGTGATTTGCCCGTCCTTATAAACCAATGGGCAAACGTCATGCGATGGGAGAAGACGACGAGGCCTTTCTTGAGAACATCCGAATTCTTGTGGCAAGAGGGGCACACGGTGCATGCTACCGAAGAGGAGGCGCTTGAAGAGACGATGAAGATGCTCGGCGTATACAAAGAATTTGCCGAGAACTGTCTCGCCATTCCCGTAATATGCGGCAAGAAGACCGAAAAGGAAAAATTCGCCGGCGCCGTAGCCACATTCGGCATGGAGGCGATGATGCGCGACGGCAAGAGTCTCCAGGCCGGCACGTCGCACTATCTCGGTCAAAACTTTGCCGAGGCGTTCGATATAAAATTTTTGGACGGCGACGGTGCGTTGAAATACGCATATACAACGAGCTGGGGTGTTTCTACGCGCCTCATAGGTGCGCTGATAATGGTCCATGGCGACCGGCGCGGCCTTGTGCTCCCGCCCGCCGTTGCATCCGTACAGGTCGTCATAGTTCCTGTTGCGTCTAAGAAACCGGGCGTCATGGAAAAATGCGAAGACATACGCATTCTCCTTGAAAAGGCCGGAGTGCGCGTAAAACTTGACGGCTCGGACAACAGCCCGGGCTGGAAGTTCAACGAATGGGAAATGAAGGGCGTTCCCTTGAGAGTGGAGATAGGCCCCAGAGATATAGAGTCGGGCAAAGCGCTCATCTTCCGCCGCGATACGCTCACTAAGAGCGAGTGTGCGCTAGACGACATTGCAGACGCTGTTTTAAATCTTCTCTCCGATGTGCAGAAAAATATGCTGGATAGCGCGCGTTCGAGACGCGACGAGCGCATCGTCTATGCGGAAGACGTAAACGGCATTTTAACCGGTGCGGAAAGCGGTTGTTTTGTCAAAGCGGGTTGGTGCGGCTCGCGCGGGTGCGAGGACAAAATCAAGGCCGATACTGCCGCTACCGCGCGTGTTTATGTCGAAGGCGAGAAGTCGGACACCTGCGCATGCTGCGGGAAAAAGGCCATGCACACGGTTATATTTGCGAGAGCGTATTGACGAAAAGAACGGTACACATCTACGATTTTGATTTCAAACATTCAAGCAACATAAAACGCCGCCGGCAAGAGGCTGCCTGCGGCGTTTTATGTTGATATCGAGAAGCGTTACGATAGCGCTGAATTTCAGATAATATGCTTTAGTCTCGATGCCGCGCAAAATGCGCAGGATTAAGCACGAAAAGAGAGAAAATATTAGCGTGACAGACGGGTGAAACCTGTCAAGTGTCCGTCAATTTTATAGTACGGCTATAAACTGAATATAAATAAATCGGGTGAATTTTTAAATAAAAAAATAAAGTCGAAAACGGGTGATAAATATACCGTTTTGTGTTGAAAAAAACTACCCGATATGGTAAGATTTTTGGGTAAAAACGAGTGTTTTCCGCCGCTTCGGGACATATCGAAAGACGTGCGGGGAGATGCCGGGTTTTGAGAGAAAGAAAGTCTATGTTTCAACAGAGTGTACAAAAAAAAGTATTGAGCGGCGACGATTTTCGCTTCTTGCTTGCAAGCGGTCTCAGCAATTTAAGAACCGAGGCGGACGAAATAAATAAACTGAATGTCTTTCCCATACCGGACGGGGATACCGGCGACAATATGGTTTCCACCATGGAGGGCGGTGTAAATTCTGCGGGCGACGCATGGCGGATAGGCGAGACGGCGTCCAGCGCGGCGAACGGCATGCTGCTCGGCGCGCGCGGCAACTCAGGGGTTATTCTGTCAAGGATGTTTGCCGGAATCGCCTCAGCTTTAGAGGGTAAGGAAAGCGCGTCTGCCGCAGAGCTTGCGTCGGCGTTCAAAGAGGGCGTGAAATGCGCATACTCGTCTGTCGTCGATCCCGTTGAAGGCACTATGCTTACCGTAATGCGCATTGCAACCGACTATGCGTTCGAAAAATTAAACACAGACAGTACACCGCAGTCTTTTTTTCTTAATTTTTACGAGGAAGCGGAGCGCACGCTCGAACGTACGCCCGAGCTTTTGCATATTCTCAAGGAAGCAGGCACCGTGGACAGCGGCGGTGCGGGCGTTTGTTGTATAATACGCGGGTTTTTACAGGCGCTCAGCGGCGAGACGGGTGATGGAAAAGAGGGACTTGCGGCAAATTCGACCGCGCATGAATCTTCGACGCGCACCCCGGATATCTCGCTCTTTACCGAAAACAGCGAACTTAAGCTCGGGTATTGCACGGAACTGCTTTTAAGACTCACCGTAAGCAAGACCGATCTCAATGAATTTTCGCTTGAAAAGTTCAAGGAGGATATCTCAACGCTCGGCGACTCCGTAGTCGTATTCAAACAGGACACCGTCATAAAGGTGCACATCCATACGACAGAGCCTTGGAAAGTGCTTCAGTATGCGCAAGGTTACGGCGAATTTTTAACGACAAAGATAGAGAACATGGACATACAGCACAGCGAAAAAGAGATACGCGCGGCTATGCCCAGATTTCGCAAAAATGCTGTAAGGAAAGCGTTCGGGACTGTTGCCGTGTGCTGCGGGGACGGCATGAAAAAAGCTTTTCACGAACTAGGCGCGGATATTGTAATAGACTACGAAAGTGAAGGCACGCCGTCCGTGGAGGAGTTCCTCAATGCGTTCGATGCAGTGAATGCCGACTGTATATTCGTGCTTCCGAACAACTGCAATATTCTTCAGACGGCACGTGAGGCGGCCGGGATTTGTGCATCGTCCGAAATACGCGTGGTGAACTCACGTAATCTCGGTGAGGGTTATGTCGCTCTCTCCGCGCTCGAGTACGAGAGCGGGGACGCGGACAGCATCTATTCGCTTATGCAAGAGGAGATGGCGGCTTCGGTGACCGGAACGGTTGCGCGCGCCATTCGCGACGCCGTCATAAACGGTGTAGCTGTTCAGGCGAACGACTTCATAGGCTATAGCGGCAAGCAGCTTATGCTCTCCTCAAAAGACAGAGTCGATGCAGCGCTGTCGCTTACCGAAAAGCTCGGAGCAAACGAACGAAGCTTTATAATAGTTTTTTATGGTTCCGGAATGACAGGCGATGACAAGACGCGCTACGCCGACGGGGTCAGGGACAGGTTTCCCGACTCCGAATTCTATGAGTTTGACGGCGGACAGAGCGTCTACGACATAATCATTGTTTTGCAGTAAAACAGCAGTCTTTAAATCCGGCACGGGCCGGAGAAATGTTATATTAATTTAAAATTGAGAGGTGTTTAATCATGAAAAAATTTGCAATCTTAAGCGATTCGTGCTGCGATCTCGACAGAAATATGCGACTTAAGTATGATGTAGACTACATTCCCATGCGCATAATCATAGAAAACAAAACTGCGGGCGACACGGATATCCCTGCGGATCTTGACTGGCCTGAAATCTCGTTTAAGGATTTCTATGACCTCATGCGTGCAGGAACGCGTATACGCACCGCTCAAATAAAGACGGAAGAATACGAAGCGGTGTTCGATAAATACCTGTCGAAAGGTATGGACGTTCTGTACATTGCATGCTCGTCCGCGCTCTCAGGCTCGTATAAAAGCAGCCTGCCTGCCCGCGATGCGATGAATGCGAAGTACAGCAAGAACAAGGTTGTATGCATAGACAGCCGTAACGCATGTATGGGCCTCGGACTTATCTGCATTACAGCCTCCGAGCTGCGCTCGGAAGGCAATGACATCGATAAGACTGCCGAGTATATAGAGGCGCACAAACAGGAAGTTAACCAGTACGCGACGGTAGAGAGTCTTGTCTACTTAAAACGCGCCGGCAGGGTGAGTACGACAAGCGCCGTATTCGGAGGAATTTTGCAGGTGAAACCCATAATAATATCCTCCGCAGACGGACAGAATGTCGCGATAGAAAAAGTGAAGGGGCGCAAAAACTCGTTGGTGCGCATTGCAGATATGTTCAAAGAAAACTATGCGGATAATCCTCATCAACACATATTTATCATGCATGCAGACAGCGAAGAGGATGCCGCGAAACTCAAAGCGCTCATCGAGGAGCGTATGCCGGACAAATCGATCGAGGTTCTCACGTATGGTATAGGACCTATCATAGGCTCGACTACGGGGCCCGGAGCTCTTGCTGTATACTCGTACGGGAAGAATGTCACGGTTTAAAGGTAAATGATGAAAATAGAATATTCGCCTCCCAGGCGCAGACAGCCTGTCTTTGCCTGTGTCGGGGCTGTCATAAGACTGTTCACGCCGCGGATACGTATTATAGCGCTCGGCGGGGAATTGGATGAAAATTGTATATATCTTGCAAACCATTCAAATAAGTCCGGTCCTATAATATACAGCGTTAATTTCCCCGTATATAACGTTAAATGGGGAGCGCACCAAATGCTTGGAAACTATTCTTCGCGCAAAGCTTATATGCGCGACGTGCTGTATATACAAAAGAACGGGCTGAGCCGTAAAAAGGCTGCGTTTAAAGCGTTTTTCGAAGCCTTTTTTTCGCCGTTTATCTATCGCGGAATGAAGGTTCTGCCGACCTATACGGACGGGAGATTGATGCAGACCGTAAAAAAGAGCGTGGAGATCCTTGGCGATAATACGGCTATAACGATATTTCCCGAGAACTCGAACGAAGGGTATTTTGATGAGATCACTGAGTTTTTCTCGGGGTTTGTGGTACTCGCAAAACAGTATAAAGCGGTCTACGGTAAAGATGTGCCCATGCGGCCCGTGTACTTCCACAAGCGCAAGAGACTGATTGTAGTAGACGAGCCGTGCACGCTTGCCGACTTTAAAGATGCTAGAAGAAAAGATATAGCAGAGGCGATGAAGAATAAACTCAATGCGCTCTATCATCGCATAGAAAGCGGCGAGTTCGATTTAAAAAAAGAGCGCTCTCGAGGGCGCAACTGAATCGGTAATCGGTCAGTGTGAAATGCGGACGGATAACGCGGACCAACGGTTGTTCGGGTTATTTTGTCCGCTTTATTATAGTCATAAAATCTAAGGGTACAGA
>CAYLIO010000020.1:0-18482 GCA_964383655.1 uncultured Clostridia bacterium
CAAAAATATTATCGTCGTTTACAAAATAAGTTGACAAAAAAAGGGCCGTATAATATAATTGCAGAGTCGGTCAGGTATGAATATTGACGTTGCAAGAGGGATATCCCTAAAAAAATACACAGGCGATTTTTCGTATGACTATGATTGCTCCGGAGAGCTCATTCTTCTTCCTTCGACAAGGATTGACGGGCCGGTACGGGTAAGCGGAACGTATGAAATTTACGATGACGATTCTGTCGGCGTCACGCTGAAGATCAAATACCTTTTATGTGGCCGATGCTCATATTGCCTGGAGAATGCACAGAGTGAGGTAGATTTTACCGAAGATATATTATTCATTCCCGGCGGCAAGGATGACGGAGAAAATTATTCGTATAACGGCTCCAAGATCGATCTCACGACTGCCGTAAACGATGCCGTCATTTTCAGTCAGCCCGAGATATTACTGTGCAGACAGGACTGCAAGGGCATAGAGATAGAATAATAAAAAGAAAGAGATACGAGGTGTAGAGAAATGGCAGTACCTAAGAGTAAACAATCCAAGAGCAGGACAAACAGCAGGTTTGCAAACTATAAAGCGCAGTCACCCACACTCGTGGAGTGTCCTCATTGCCATTCAATGATGCAGTCTCACAGAGTTTGCGCAAAATGCGGGTATTACGACAAGGTTGAAGTTATACCTGAAAAAGTAAAGAAAAAGTAATAAGCAAAACCATGAGATAAGATTTTGCGGGTTGTCTTAAGTCAAGACAACCCGTTTTGTCGTTAAATGCAAAAAACATCGGCTGCAGGAAAAAACGGCTGCTTAAGCTTAAGACGTAAATTCCCCGCGGAATTTACTTTGGGAATTTACTGCCTAACTTAAGAGTCGTTTATCGCATTTCAATCGTTGACAAAAATTTGAACGAAGCGTATAATTAATTCATATAAAAAAAGTAGGATTTTAAAAGGTGATTATCGGTGAGTAAAACTTACGCAATTACCGGAATGACCTGTTCGGCCTGTTCGTCCGGCATTGAGAGAGTGGTGGGGAAGCTGAACGGAGTAGAAAGCGTAGAAGTCAGTCTTATGGGGAAATGCATGACCGTAAGTTACGACGAGGGCATTGTTTCGGAAGATGATATTTTTATGGCCGTAAAATCGCTCGGTTACGGAATATGGAAAGAGAATGAATGGCCCGGGGATAAAGAGAAAGCGCGCGATAAATGGCTGTTTATAAGATTTATAATCTCTGCCGCCGTATTGGTTCCGCTTTTGTATTTTTCTATGGGGCATATGATTGAAGGTCTGCCGCTCGGGCTTTTGAATCCGCATGTCAATCCGCAGTGGTTTGCTTTCTATCAGTGTGTTCTTACGGTTATAATAATAGGTTTGAATTATGAGTTTTTCGCAAGCGGGGCAAGGGCTGCTTTTAAGAGAATTCCGAATATGGATACTCTCGTTACGCTCGGCGCAGGGATCTCGTTTATATACTCGTTTGTTTTGATGGTCCTTATTTTTTCGGCGTCGGAGACAAGTGTCGCGATGGGGTATGCCGAAAATCTTTATTTTGAATCGGCGGCCACCATTTTAACTTTGGTTACACTGGGCAAATGGCTTGAAGAAAAAGCAAAAAAGCGTACGGGATGCGAGATAGAAAAGTTGTTAAAGCTTGCGCCGGACAGGGTGACGAAAGAAATAAACGGCGAGCAGGTCGAGGTATCGGTTTCAAAAGTGAACGTCGGGGATGTTCTTATCGTAAAACAGGGTGAATACATACCCGTGGACGGTGTCATAATCGAGGGTTGTACGTTTATAGATAAGTCAGCCATAACCGGGGAAAGCCTGCCGGTCGAGGTGACCGTAGGGGATACGGTGACATCGGCCGCGCTAAACACAAGCGGCGTTATAAAGATCCGCGCTCAGAAGATAGGGCAGGATACCACGCTTTCAAGGATAGTCAAGATGGTTCGCGAAGCAGGGGCGTCAAAGGCACCTATACAGAAGTTTGCGGATAAAGTTGCAGGTATTTTTGTTCCGGTTGTCGTGTTGATTGCGCTGCTTACGTTCGTGGTATGGGTAATCATCGACGGCGGATTTGTGGCTGATCACTGTGTGACGTACCCCATAAGCGTGCTCATTGTCTCATGTCCGTGTGCGCTCGGACTCGCGACGCCTGTAGCCATTATGACCGCAACGGGCAAGGGCGCGTCTCTCGGCATACTGTATAAAGATGCGGAAAGCCTGCAGAAATTATGTGAAGTGAATATCGTGCTTTTGGATAAAACGTCTACTATAACCGAAGGAAAACCGTGCGTGACGGATGTGGTTACATTCGGTGCAGACAGAACGAGCGTTCTCGCTGTTGCGTGCGGCATCGAAAAAAATTCCAACCATCCGCTCGCCAAGTGTATAGTCGAATACGCAAAGGATGCTAAAGAAGCCACCGAATTCAATTATATTGCAGGAATGGGCGCAGAGGCGAAAGTCGACGGAATTAAATACAGACTGGGCAATGAAAAACTGGTTGCCGGGGTAAAGATATCCAAAGAGGTAAAAGATAAGGCGCGAGAGCTGTCTGTTCAAGGTAAGACGGTCATGTATCTCGCCGACGAAAAGAAAACGATTGCCTTAATTGCCGTTGCGGATACCGTAAAGGAAGGTAGTAAAGAAGCCATAGCTCTTCTCAAGGAGCGCAAAATTCGCGTGGCAATGCTCACCGGAGACGAGCAAAACACCGCGCGCGCCATCGCCGAAAGCGTCGGCATAGACGATTTCATGTCTGAGGTGTTGCCTGAAGACAAATTGCGTACGGTTCAGAATTTGCGGCAGTTCGGCGGGAACGTGGCCATGGTCGGAGACGGCATAAACGATTCGCCGGCTCTTAAAGAGGCGGATGTCGGTATCGCCATAGGAAGCGGTACGGATGTTGCTATAGATTCGGCGGATATAGTGCTGGTAAACGGCGATTTACGCACGCTTGACAGTATGTTTAAACTGTCGAAAGCAACGGTCAGGAATATTAAGGAAAATCTGTTCTGGGCGTTTATATACAACGTAATAATGATCCCGGTTGCGGCGGGAGTGTTTTTCCCGGCCGGATTTACGTTCAACCCGATGTTGGCGGCGCTGTGTATGTGTCTCAGTTCACTCTTTGTCGTGTGCAACGCGCTCAGGCTTTTGCTGTTCAAAAACAATAAATCGAAAACCGAAAAAAAACAGGTAAAAATAGCGGCGGGGTGATAAATAAAAATGAAGACCATAGTAGATATCGAAGGGATGTGCTGTGAGCATTGTGCAAAGAGAGTGGAGAAAGCATTATCGGCTGTCAGCGGGGCAGTAAGCGCCGATGTAAAATTCAAGAAGAATCTTGCAGTGATTCGCAGCCGCGAAGCGCTCTCCGAGGAAGAGATAAAAAGCGTCATATCCGATGCGGGCTACACGGTAAAATCAATCGAGTATAAGTAATGTACGCATAAGATATGCGAGCCTGCAGATTTTCGGAGAAAATAATCGTATAAAATTATCGGCGTGAGAGTGCTCTGTGCTTTGACGCCGATATTTTATAATGTCGATTATAAGATTTAAAAAAAGGGTACGCTGTTTCTTTTAGGACGCTGCCGGCGGCGCATATCTGCCCGGCATTTATTGCGCTGTATGTCGGATTGTGATATAATCGAAGAAAGCGCATGTCCCGGTTTGAATATGAACATTATCAAGGAAAAATTAAAACTTTTACCGGCCGCACCCGGCGTTTACATAATGCTGGACAGATTCGGCAACGTTATTTACGTCGGTAAGGCACGTGTACTTAAAAACAGGGTAAGACAATATTTTCATGCCTCTTTAAAGCAGGATAAAGTTGAGCGCATGGTTAAAAATATTGCCGATTTCAATTATATCATAACAGAGAGCGAGCGCGACGCGCTTGCTTTGGAAAACAATCTCATAAAAAAATACAAGCCTAAATACAATATACTTTTAAAGGATGATAAAACTTATCCGTACATAAGGGTAAATCTGCACGAAGAGTATCCATCCTTTTCAGTGACCAGAAAGGTCAGAAAGGACGGCGCCAAGTATTACGGTCCGTACATGGGAGGAGTAAACTATAAAGAAATTCTCGAAGTCTTGCAGATAACATTCAAAATCCGGCTCTGTTATACGTCTATCGGCGAAAAATCCAAGCGCGAATGCCTGAATCATCATATAGGAAGATGCCTTGCTCCGTGTGCGCATAAATGCACGAAAGAGGATTACGCGGAGAGCGTCAAACGGGCCGTAAATTTTCTTGAAGGGGATTATAAGGAAGCACAGACTCTTATCCGCGAAAAGATGCTCTCTGCGGCCTCAAGCGAAAATTTTGAGCTTGCGCTTGACTATCGGAACAAACTTGAGATGCTCTCAAAGATCGATGCGAGGAGAATAACATCGCTGTCAGGATTCATCGACGCGGATATTATTGCTTATACCACCAACAACATCTATTCCGCCGTAAATGTGCTTATAACGAGGAAAGGCATTATGCAAGGCGGTACATCTTACGCATTGGAAGACGCTTTGCCTTCGGATGCGGAGGCTCTTTCTCAATTTATAATTCAATACTATACCGACAGAATTCCGCCTGCGGAGATAATAACCGAGGAGAGTCTCGGTGAAGAGAAATATCTATTAGAAGATTTCTTCAAGGAGAAATTCGGCAGATCTATAAAAATAATTTTCGCGAAACAAGGCGTCAAGGCACAGCTTCTGTCGATGGCGCACGTGAATGCGCGAGAATATCTGGATAAATCCATAGACAAAATCAAGCACAAAGAGGATATGACCATAAACGCCTGCTTCAGGCTTAAAGAACTTTTAGGCCTGTCAAAATATCCCAAAAGAATGGAATGCTATGATATTTCCAACATAAGCGGCGTGGATAAAGTCGGCTCAATGGTCGTATTCATAGACGGCGAACGGGACAGAAACAGTTACCGCCGTTTCCGGATAAAGACTGTCGAAGGTGCAGACGATTTTGCATCGCTCAAGGAGCTGTTGAGACGCAGACTTGCAAAGCTTGGCACCGACGAGGAATATAACTTTCAAAAACCTGACCTTATAATCATTGACGGGGGCAAGGGGCAGTTGTCTTCGGTCGAGGAGATATTCAACGAAATGGGTATCGCAGATATAGACCTCATATCGCTTGCCAAGCGCGAAGAAGAAATATTCATGCCTTGCCGTGAGGAAAGCATAAAACTTGAGCGTCGCGACTATGCTTTAAAAATGCTGCAGCGAATAAGAGACGAGGCGCATCGTTTTGCCATAACATATTTCAGGAAGCTGCATTCAAAGAGAAATCTGGAGAGTGTTCTTTCAGAAATCCCGGGAATCGGCAAGAAAAAACGTCTTGCTCTATTGAATAAATTCGGTACGATTGATAAAATAATGGATGCGAGCGAGGAAACGCTTGCATCAACCGAGGGAATAGGTCCGCGCCTTGCTGCGGCTGTAAAGAATTATTTTGAGGATAAATTATGAAAAAAGTAAACTGCGGCCTTATAGTGTCCGACTTTGACGGTACGCTTGTAAGCAGCAGGCAAACAGTGCCTCAGCATGTTAAAAAAGCAATAGATGAATATATCGCCGCGGGAGGTGTTTTTGCCGTTTGTACGGGCAGAATGCTGGCATCCATCCTTCCTCAGGTCAGAAGTCTCGGACTTAAAGGATTAGTCGTTGCTCATCAAGGAACCGTCATTGCAGACATCGAGACGGGCAATATAATCAAAAACGGAGGATTTAAAATAAAGCAGGCAATCGAAATTTGCCGGGCCGTAGAGGAGTTCGGGGAGAGCGTTAATGTATACGCAGGCGATGAAATGTATTCCGACCACCCGCATGATCACATGTTCAGCGAATACGAGAGAATAACGGGGATACGCACAAAATTCATTACAGAATGCAAAATGGCGGAATTTATAGAAAAGAATAATCTATATTGCCAGAAAATTTCAAGCGTGGTAGTACCTTCCGGGAAAATAACGCTTTTCAACCATCTTAAAAATAAATTCGAAAAAAAATACGAAATCACATACAGCGCCTCGGTGTTGGTGGAGGTATCGCCTGCGGGAGATAATAAGGGCGAGGCGCTTAAATTTCTTGCTAAATATTATAAAGTCCCTATCGAGAGAACGGTCGCGATAGGCGATAACCTCAACGATCTGCCTATGATAAAAGCAGCGGGAGTAGGTGTTTCGGTGGCGAACGGCGATCCCGTGTTTAAGCGCGAAGCGCAGATTGTCTGTGCCTCGAATGACGAGGGCGGAGTGGCTGAAATTATAAGAATTTACGGATTAGCGTAGTACTATGTGTGAGATAGTTGCCCCTTCGGGAGACAAAAAAAGTGCGTTTGCCGCCATAAACAGCGGAACGGATGCCATATATCTCGGCTTAAAGGAGTTTTCGGCCAGATCCGGCGCGGATAATTTTGATTCGGACGGCTTGAGAGAAATCATAGATTATGCTGCTTTTTTCGGCGTGAAGGTGTATGTCGCGCTCAATACCGTCATAAAAGAGGGCGAGACGGGCGCCTTCTTCGAGTGCGCGTTTGATGCATGGAACGCAGGCGCGGACGCACTTATTTTGCAGGACGTGTTTTTAGGCGCTGCTTTGAAGAAATGTAATCGGGATATCGTACTGCATCTGTCTACTCAGGGAGGAGTGTGTAATGAATACGGGGCGCGTTTGGCGCTTGAAAACGGTTTTTCCAGGGTTATTTTGGCAAGAGAGACGCCCGTCGAGGATATTGAAAAAATTTGCAGATTAATCGAAGTCGAGGCGTTTGTCCAAGGCGCGCTGTGCACTTGTTTCTCAGGTCAATGCTATATGTCGTCGTTTGCCGGAGGAAACAGCGGAAACAGAGGCAGGTGCAAGCAGCCGTGCAGAAAGCCGTACAGTATAGACAGAGAGGGGTTTAATTTCCCCGCATACAGGCTTTCCCTGTCAGATCTCAGCCTCGGCAAGGAGATTGAAAGATACATTAAAGCCGGCGTCTCTTCCTTTAAGATTGAGGGGAGAATGAGGAGACCTGAATACGTTGCGGCGGCCGTCGGGTATTATAAAAACATTCTTTCGGGTATCGATTCGGGGTTATCCGAACTTAAACGTACCTATAATCGAGGAAACTACACGCGCGGGCTTGCATTCGGACAGGATAAGAGCCTCATCTCCGATGCCGTGCAGGGGCATATAGGCGAATATATCGGGACCGTTAAGACTGTCTCGGGCAGATTTTTTTGCATGAGCGGTGAGAAGTTTTCGTCGGGAGACGGGTTTAAAATCCTTCGCGACGGCAGAGAGTTTTGCGGCGCCGTATACGGAGGCGAGGGTGAAGGCGGTTTTTATTTGAACGGTGCGGGGCGGCTCAAAAACGGGGATAAGGTTTTCGTTACGACTGACAGTGCGCTGAAAGAGCGCCTATTGGCGAGAAAAAGAGTCAAGAAGGTTGAAATCAGGGCGTTTTTTTCTGAGGGAAGTCTGCCCTCGGTCATGATAGACGAGTTTGTCTTTACCGGAACCGGTCCGCTGATTTCGGCAAAAAATCGGCCGCTTTGCGGGGAAGATATAGCGAAGTGTTTCAAAAAGACGGGGAATTATCCGCTCGAGGCGGAGATTAAAGATGCTTCGATAACAGGCAAACCGTATCTCGGCATGGTCGCGCTCAACGAGTTCAGAAGGCAGGCATATGCCGCGTACGCACAAAGCATCAGTCCGAAACGCATGGCGAAAGTCGCGGCTTGTGCGGACAGATGTGTTTTATCCGGCGCTCCGCCTTGCAAAACAGCCGTCATTTGTACGGACTTGAACGGGGTTGAAGCGGATATAGGCATACTGAAGCCGGAGAAATACTTAGGAGATCTCTTGAGCGGGATAAAGAACTTTCCCGGCGAGAAGTTTCTGTACATTCCTGCATTTTTAACGGGTCGGGAGATCGATCGCATAAAGAGAGCCGGCCGGGATTTCGACGGGCTGTACTGCGACGGAATGTTCGGGGCGGTGCTGGCGAGAGAGATGGGGAAGCCGCTCTTTGCCGGTACGGGATTCAATATAACGAATGTACGCGATGTCGTAAAATGCGGGGCGAAATACTACTGCATATCCAAGGAGTTGACGCTGAAAGAGGCCGGGCCTCTCATATCAAGCGGAGCTTTCTATCTGTCTCGCGGCGGAGTAAAGGTCATGGATCTCGTATATTGTCCATTCGGCAGAACTTGCGCGAGCTGTGACAGACGCAAGACGTATGCCATGAAGGATGAGGGCGGGAGAAAGTTTACTCTCCGCAGATATGAAACATCATGCTGCAGGTTTGAGGTGTATAACTGTGCAAATATTCTATGCGAAAGCATATGCGGAGCACTGTCGGATTATACGCTTCTTCCCGCAAAAGAACTTTCACGCATCGATACCGATGAAAAAATAAGAGAAAAGCTCGGCGTCTGTACGCGCGGGCATTCGGTATCCGGCGTGTCGTAGACCGGGTTTTATTGTTTTATGATAGGTCAATCGTTTGAAAAACTTGAACTTAATAAAGTGCTCGCGAAATGCGCATCTTTTGCCGTGCTCGACGGGGCAAAAAAGCTCATATCCGAGAGCGTGCCTTCCGCGGATTTGAACGAGGTGAAGATTGAGCTCAAACGTACGCAAGAGGCGGAAAAACTGTTGTTTGTTTGGGGAATACGAAAAACGGAGTATTTCGGGGATGTTTCCGATCTTTTGCGTCGCGCGGAAAAGGGAGCGACGCTTTCGTGCGCCGAACTTCTCGCGCTGAACGAACTCAATCGCTCTGCGCGTATCATGCATGCTTCGATATCGGGTATCGCAGACGAGGATATTGCGCTGCTGCGCTCGGATTCGGACGAGCTTTACTGCGATGCCGCGCTCGAGGAAGAGGTCTCGGGTGCCATAATCTCGGCAAATGAGGTGAGCGATCGCGCCAGCGCTAAACTTTTTGATATAAGGACGAGAATAAAGTCGCTCAATGCCCGTATTCGCGAAAAGCTCGGCGAGTATATTACCGGACCGACTGCCGCATATCTTCAGGATTCGACCGTAACGATGCGCAACGATCGTTTCGTCATTCCCGTCAAGGCCGAATATAAAGGGAGAATACGCGGTTTTGTCCATGATCGTTCTCAGTCAGGCGCCACGTTTTTTATTGAGCCGGAGTATGTTCTTGAGCTTAACAACGAACTTATATCGCTATCTATGGACGAGCGCGAGGAAATTGAACGGATTTTAAAGTCGTTTTCTTCCCGATTCGGTGCGATCTCGCATAAACTGATGACGGATATTTCGCTGCTCGAAGGCATAGACGCCTGCTTCGCGCGTGCAGAGTATGCGTATTCCGTTAAAGCGGTAAAGCCCGACGTCAACGATACGGGCTATATAAACATAATAAATGGCAGGCATCCGCTTATCGAAGGCGACAAGATAGTGCCGGTGAGTCTCGAACTCGGAAGAAGTTACAATTTTCTCCTTTTAAGCGGTGCTAATACCGGAGGCAAGACGGTCACGCTTAAGATGACCGGGCTCTTTTGTCTCATGGCGGCTTGCGGGCTGTTCATTCCCGCGGCTGTCGGGACATCTGTTTCGGTATTCGAGAAGGTGTTCTGCGACGTGGGCGACAGTCAGAGCATTGAAGAAAATCTCTCAACCTTTTCTTCGCATATAAGTGCCGTGATAGATATTTTAAACGGAGTGACGCGAGCAAGTCTGGTTCTTATCGACGAACTCGGAGGAGGCACCAATCCCGACGAGGGCCAAGCGCTTGCGCGCGCCGTTACGGAAAAGCTGCTGTCCGCAGGGTGTAAGGGAATTATAACTACGCATTTTACCGCGCTTAAAGAGTATGTCTTCGGTGCAGACGGCATAAAAAATGCGAGCATGGAGTTCGATTCGGCTACTTTAAAGCCGCTGTACCGCATTAAAATCGGTATGCCCGGTTCATCAAACGCGCTCGCGATCTGCCGCAGGATGGGACTTGACGAAACAGTTCTCGAAAAGGCCGTATCCTATCTCTCCGACGGGGCGAGAGCGTTAGATAACATTGTAAGATATGCCGAGGAGAGCAGGGTGCGCGCGGATGAGCTCGCCGAACAAAACAGAAGCTTGAACGAAGAGTTAAGATCAAAGTTGGACGAGATTGACAAGAACGCGAATGCATTGGCTAGAGAGCGTGAGAAAATCCGCGCGAACGCGCGCGCGGAGACCAGAAGAATAATAAACGAGCGCGCGGCAGAGGCGGAGAGACTTCTCACGGAAATAGAGGCGATTTTCAAAAAAGAAGAGGTCTCGGAGAGCGATCTTATCAAGGCGCGGACGCTCAAGAATAAGATTAAGGACGTTGCATTCCGCGAAGAGGGGGAAACGCTGCCGAAAAGCGAGTATATCCCTGCCGATAAGGGTAATCTCAAGGCGGGAGTAAAGGTGTTGGTCGTGCCTATGGATACCGCCGGCGAAGTTGTTTCGTATTCGCCTGTCAAAGGCGAAGCAGAAGTTGTATGCGGCAGCATGAAGATGCGCTTAAAGCTCGGCGATCTCATGATAATCCCGGAAGCAAAGACATCAAAGCCGTCAAAAACGCGAGAAGCGGCCGATGTTCGCATCGTTCGCAAAATTCCGGTGTCTGCACCCGTCCTGGAGCTGAACGTGATAGGCGAGACTGCAGGCGAGGCTATCTACGACTTGGATAATTTTATAGATAAGGCAGTGACGGACAATCTCGAGGAGGTAAAGGTTATACACGGCGTCGGAACGGGCAAGCTCAGAAAAGCCATAGCCGAACATCTCAAGCGGCACAAACACGTCGAAAGTTTCAGATCCGGAAAATACGGAGAGGGCGAGACCGGCGTTACCGTGATAAAACTTAAATAAAAAGCACAAAAAAGCGGTGCCCCCCTGTGTCCCGGGAAATCAACTCCGGCGGACACGCCTCGGTTGACTCAAAAAGCACCGCTTGACCGCTTTGAGTGTATGGCGGAACAAGTAAAAAGTCAACGCTTTTTTCTGCGTTTCATGCGACCGTCTGTTTTTTTGTGCAGATAGATTTATATGATGCGGCAGAGAGAAACGAGTATTGCGGCGCAAGCCAAAGCGGTATATTATTAATCGACCGATAAAAACTTAAGGCGTATGGCCGTACGCCCGGGGTATGGAGAAGGTGAATAAAGGTGAATATGATACAGTTAAAAACATTGGATAACGGAATAAGGCTTGCAGTAAAGCGAATGGAAGGACTCATGTCGGTTACGATGGGTATACTCGTAGGAACCGGCGCATATGTCGAGACGGATGAAGAAGACGGCATCTCTCACTTTATAGAGCATATGATGTTCAAGGGAACGAAGAAGCGCACAAGCTTTAACATTTCCGACGATATGGACAGCATAGGCGCGCAGATGAATGCGTTCACGAGCAGAGATCTTACTTGCTATTATGCAAAATCAACGACGGACAATGCGCCGAAGGCGTTCGAGATTCTTTCCGATCTGTTCTTAAACAGTACATTCCCCGCCGATGAAATGAAACGTGAAAAGGGCGTCGTCATCGAGGAAATCAGCATGAACGAAGACACGCCGGATGATCTTTGTTCGGATCTGCTTAGCGAAGCGTTCTTCGGGCGATGCGGATACGGAAGAAATGTATTGGGTACTCGCGAAAACGTGAGCGGCTTTACAAAGCGAGATATAAAAGATTACATGGCAAAGCGCTACACGACCGACAACATAGTTATTTCCATGGCAGGAAACATAGACTTGAATCTTGCCGAAGAACTCGCTGTTCGCTATTTTGCACATCTTAAGCCTGCAAAAATGGAGAAAAGAGTAATTCCGGTAAACCTTGCCCATAATTCGATTGTAAGGCAAAAAGATATAGAGCAGATCCATATAGCGCTCGGTTTTCCGACCGTAAAGCGTTATGACAGACTCTTGGAAGCTACTCAGGTCATGAATTCTATTTTAGGCGGCGGCATGAGTTCGCGTCTGTTTCAGACAGTCCGCGAAAAACTCGGTCTTGCATATACGGTCTGTTCATATCTCTCCGTATACGCCGAAAGCGGCATGCTGGTAGTCTATGCCGGCGTAGGTGCAGATAACTACATAAAGTCGAGAGACGCTATAGCGAAATGCATAGACGATATACGCAAAAAGAATATAAGCAAAGATGAATTCAATAGGGCAAAGGAACAGATGAAATCCTCGTTGATTTTTGCGCAGGAGAGCACCAGTTCCCAGATGATCCTATACGGGAAAGAGCTTATTCACAGCGGCAGGCTGTACGATTTCGACGATAGAATAAATAAAATCAACTCTTTGACGACGGATGATCTGTTTGAGGCTGTAGAAATAAATTTCGACAGCTCTAAAATGGCGGCCGCAGTCGTCGGCAACACGGACAAACCGATAAAACTCGATTGAAGCGAATAAAAAAATACCCTGCATATATACAAAAAACTCGTCATATTGCCGCAAAAATCTGAGTTTTTAAAATTTTTATTGCCCGTTACGGGAATAAGAGACTCATTTTTGTGCATCGGTCTCGACATCGGATTATGGTTACATACGAAAAATTGCTGGAAGAACTGAAAGATTCGGCTGAGCCGGATTTCGCTGCGTATCAGCGCGTAATGCTTAACGATAAGAAGCTTGACGTGTTGGGAGTAAGAACGCCCGTCCTTCGCAGAATAATACAAAAATACAAAGGGGAGTGGCATTCCGTTCGCGAAATCCCGAATAAATACTATGAGACGGTATTCATAAAGCTGCAGCTCGCATCCAAACTTAGCTACGCTGAATTTATTTTGGTTGCAGATGAATGCTTGTCTGCTCTGTCCGACTGGGCTTTGTGCGATACGTTTGTACCTGCTTGCATAAAACATCATAAGGACGAATATATTGCTTTTATAGAAAAGTATTCTTCCTCACCCGAGGAGTTTATTCAGAGATTTTCATTCACCACGCTCATTCATTTCTATGTAGAGGAGCAGTACCTCGATTTCATCTTTAAATGTCTCGCAAGATGTTCCTTCGACAAATACTATGTTCTCATGGGCGCGGCATGGCTTCTTGCTGAAGTTATCATAAAGTTTTATAATAGAGGAATCGAGTTTTTGCAATGTACTATGTGTGACATAAAACTTAGAAATAAAGCTATATCCAAGGCTTGTGACAGCTACAGATTGAGTGCGCAGCAAAAGGCTCAGCTAAGGGGAATAAGACTATTTTCTTCAAAATATTGACTTAAAATTGCTTTTTTATTAAAATAATGAGTGTAACTCGACGGCTTCTGCCGTAAAATTTTTTACGGTCGGAGAAATTTATATGAGATTACGGAGTTTCGCTGTTTATTATGGAAATAATCGATAAACTTACTTCTGAATTTGATTTAAAGCCTGAACATGCAGGCAATATCGTCACTCTTTTGGACGAGGGGAATACTATTCCTTTCATCGCAAGATATCGCAAGGAGATGACAGGTGCCATAGATGATCAGGTTTTGAGGCGGTTCGTCGACAGGTACGAGTATCTTAAAAATCTCGAAAAACGCAAGGATGAAGTCAGAAAATCTATAATAGATCAGGGTAAGATGACTGATGAGCTGGAAGCCGCTATTGCTGCTTGTAATACGCTCACAGAGGTTGAGGATGTCTATAGGCCGTATAAGCAGAAAAAAAAGACGCGCGCTTCCGTTGCTATCGAGCGCGGACTTCAGGGGCTCGCGGATTTTATTCTTGCGCAGGACGGAGATCCTTATGCCGAGGCGGATAAATATATAGATGAAGAAAAGGGAGTGCCCGACAGAGATGGGGCCATAGCGGGAGCCAAGGATATTATTGCGGAGATTATATCTGACAATGCGGAGCTCAGAAAAAAGCTGCGTGAATTGTTTGAAAGCCATGGTGAGCTTCAGGTTAAGATGGTTAACGACGATGAAAAGGGTACGTATTCGATGTATTCCGAATATTCCGAGCCGGTTTACGAGATTAAGAACCATCGCGTTTTAGCTATCAACAGGGGTGAAAAGGAAGGTTGTCTGAAAGTCAAGCTCTATTTCAATGCTGATTTAGGCAAGCGCGTGTGCGCCGCAAAATACGTAACCACGGACGGAGATTGTGCGAATCTTATACGTGAAGCCGCCGATGACGGCTATGACAGGCTCATCGAGCCGTCTGTTGAGCGTGAAGTTCGTTCAATTTTGACAGAACGCGCCGGCGAACAGGCAATAAAGATGTTTGAAGTCAATTTAAGGCCGCTTCTTCTGCAGCCGCCCGTCAAGGGCAAGGTTACGCTGGGTCTTGATCCCGGTTACAGAATGGGATGCAAGGCGGCAGTCGTGGATGAGACGGGAAAAGTTCTCGATACATCTGTAATCTATCCCGTTCCGCCGTTTAATAAGGTGGATGAGGCAAAGCGCATTATAGAGGATTTCATAGATAAATACAATGTGGATGTGATATCCATAGGAAACGGTACGGCGAGCAAGGAAACAGAAATTTTTGTGGCTGATTTTCTTAAAGAGTCCGGCCGTGATGTGAGTTATACCGTTGTCAGCGAGGCGGGTGCCAGTGTCTACTCGGCGAGTCCGGTTGCCGCAGAGGAATTTCCCGACTATGATCTCAACGTGCGTTCGGCTATTTCTATCGCGCGCAGGCTTCAGGATCCTCTTGCCGAGCTTATAAAGATAGATCCCAAGGCTATAGGTGTCGGGCAATACCAGCACGATGTCGATCAGAAACGTTTAGACAACGCGCTCGGAGGCGTTGTTGAGGACTGCGTGAACAGCGTTGGCGTTGACTTGAATACAGCCAGCACGTCGCTTCTTAAATATGTGTCCGGTCTAAACTCAGGTATTGCAAAAAACATCGTCGCGTACAGAGAGAGCAACGGCAAATTTACGGCGCGTTCGCAACTTCTCAAAGTCAATAAACTCGGGGCCAAGGCTTACGAGCAGTGTGCAGGCTTTTTGCGTATCCCGGACGGGGATAATATATTCGACAACACTGCCGTGCATCCTGAGTCGTATAAAAAAGCCGAGAAACTTTTAAAGCTTTTCGGCTATACCGAAGAGGACGTGAAAGAGGGCAGGCTGGGAGAACTTCCGCAAAAGGTCAAAGCGTTCGGTGAGGATAAGGCGGCTGAATATACCGAGCTTGACAAAGCCACCTTAAACGATATAATAACCGAACTGCTTCGTCCCGGCAGGGATATACGTGACAGTCTTCCCCGTCCGCGCCTTAGAAAAGACCTTCTGAGCATAGAGGATCTGCATATAGGAACCGTGGTGGACGGAACGGTAAGAAATGTTACAGACTTCGGTGCATTCATAGATATCGGCGTGCATCAGGACGGACTTGTACATATATCCGAGATAACAGACAGATATATAAAACATCCCTCGGATATGCTTAAAGTAGGACAGCAGGTAAAGGCGATCGTCATAAGCGTGGATGTCAAGAAACAGCGCATCGGACTGTCGCTCAAGAGGCTCAAAAAAGTAAGCGATTGACTTGACAAAACATACGCATCTACTGTAAAATATGCGTGTTGAAATCAATTGACTAACATCTAACGGAGGAAAGAAAAACATGTTTGATAAAATAGCTGAAATGCTGGGACAGCAGCTTGACGTTGACCCTTCTTCAATAACGAACGAAACGGATATAGTAAAGGATCTCGGTGCGGATTCACTCGATGTTGTCGAGCTTCTCATGACGCTTGAAGAGCAGACGGGAAAGACCATTCCCGAAGATAAAGTTGCGGAGATAAAGACGGTCGGCGATATAATCAGCGTACTTGAATCGCTTTGAGCGGCATGATCGGTTTATAGATATTATACCGAATTTATTTCAAAAAAAATATGCATCCCGAAAGCCCTGCGGAGCTTTTGAGATGCATATTTTTGCTTAAAAGCCTTTATTTATTCGGTAAAAAACGCCGCTCGGGGCGTTATAGAGCATTTGTACCGGCCTATATATTTACAGGATAATATTGATCAGTCGCCCGGGTACCAGAATAAATTTTTTAACGGTTTTGCCCTCGACAAGCGGTGCAATATCCTGATTTTCCATGACCATTTTCTCTATTTCGTTATTTGCCGTATCGACGGGAATGGCTATTCGGGTCTTTATTTTGCTGTTTATCTGAACGGCGTATTCGAACATATCCTCGCCGCACTTTGTTTCATCATACTCGGGCCATGTCTCATAGGCGATAGTATTTTCATGGCCTAAGACTTTTGACCAGATTTCCTCGGTTATGAACGGGATCACGGGGTTGATGAGCTTTATGAATCCCTCGGCGTATTCAAGAGGAAAATTTCTGCCTTCCCCGATTTCCTTATATACGGCGTTTATGAATACCATCATCTGTGAGATTGCGGTATTGACTTTCAGCGACATGTAGTCCTCGCCGACTTTCTTTACCGTCTTGTTATACAGTTTCTCGAGATTTTTATTCGGATCCTTTGAAATTGCATTGAGTTCAAAGTAGAGGCGGTGGATACGGTCTATGAACTTTTTGACGCCTTCAATGTTTGCCGTGTTCCAGGGCTTTGTATCTGCTACGGGGCCCATAAACATTTCATACATTCTCAAAACATCTGCGCCGTAATCGCGTACGATATCGTTCGGGTTTATTACGTTGCCTTTCGACTTGGACATCTTTTCGTTGTCCTCGCCTAAAATCATGCCCTGATGGAATAATTTTTTAAACGGCTCCTTATACGGCACATAGCCTTTATCGTAGAGGAAATTATTCCAGAATCGAGCATAGAGGAGATGACCTACGAGATGCTCCTTGCCGCCGCAGTAGAAGTCAACGGGCATCCAGTGTTTCAGCAGATCATAGTCGGCAAATTGCTTGTCGTTTTTCGGATCGCAGTAGCGGAGAAAGTACCATGACGAGCCTGCTGATCCGGGCATGGTGCACGTTTCGCGTTTGCCTTTTTTGCCGTTCTTCTCGATGTTTACCCAATCTTCTGCATTATCCAAGGGCGCTTTCCCGCCGCGTGCCTTATAGTCCTTAAGCGGAGGCAAGGTAAGAGGCAGTTCCTCATCGTTGAGCGCGACGTCGCTGCCGTCTTCAAGGTGAACTACGGGAACCGGTTCGCCCCAGTAGCGCTGACGTGCAAAGATCCATTCGCGAAGCTTATACGAAACGGATTTATGACCGCAGTTGTGTTCCGCGAGCCATTCGGCCATTTTGTCTATCGCATCCTGTTTGTTGAGTCCGTTGAGAAATCCGGAGTTTATGTGAAGGCCGTCCCCCGTAAACGCCTCTTTTGAAACGTCGCCTCCCTCGAGTACCTGAATTATCGGGATATTGAATTTTTTTGCAAACTCATAGTCACGAGTATCGTGTGCGGGGACTGCCATTATGGCGCCGGTGCCGTATGACGTGAGAACGTAGTCGCTTATGTATATGGGTATTTTCGAGCCGTTTACCGGGTTTACCGCATATGCGCCCGTGAACGTGCCCGTCTTTTCCTTGTTTAGTTCCGTTCTCTCCATTTCCGACTTGGTCGCGCATGCTGCCTTATAGCTTTCGACCTCTGATTTTCTGTCAGGGGTGACTATCTCGTCGACAAGTGCGTGTTCGGGGGCTAAGACGCAGTACGTTGCGCCGAAAAGCGTATCTGCTCGAGTAGTGAAAACGGTAAATTTCTTGCCTTTTCCGTAAACCTCGAAGTCGATGTTTGCGCCGACGGATTTTCCTATCCAGTTGCGCTGTGCCGTTTTAGAAGCCTCCGGCCAGTCTATTTCGTCGAGGCCTTCTAAAAGTCTTTCGGCATACTTGTTTATGTCTATGACCCATTGCTTCATATATTTGCGTACGACGGGGTATCCGCCGCGCTCGCTTTTTCCGTCTATTATCTCATCGTTTGCAAGAACCGTCCCTAGTTCTTCGCACCAGTTCACGGGCGTATCGACATAGCGCGCAAGCCCCGCCAGATAGAGCTGTTTGAATATCCATTGCGTCCACTTGTAGTAGGAGGGGTCGCAGGTCGAGACCGTCTGCGTGTAGTCATAGGAAAGGCCGAGCATCTTAAGCTGCGAAGTGAATGTTTCAATATTTTTTTGTGTGAATTCGGCGGGGTTGTTGCCCGTTTTAATCGCGTATTGTTCAGCGGGCAGTCCGAATGAATCGAAGCCTATGGGGTGGAGTACGTTATAACCTTGCATGCGCTTCATGCGCGCAATGATATCGGTCGCCGTGTAACCCTCGGGATGTCCTACATGCAGTCCCGCGCCGGATGGATAGGGGAACATGTCGAGAACATAGTATTTGGGTTTAGAAAAATCATGCAGATCCGTATGGAATGTGTTATTCTTTTCCCAGTATTTAATCCATTTCTTTTCTACTTTGTTGAAATCGGTGTATGCCATAGTCGTTCCTCAAAAAGTTATTCCTAAACATTATACATGTCAGACGCTTCACTTGCAAATATTTTTGGGGCTGACCTTA
>CAYLIO010000021.1:0-12741 GCA_964383655.1 uncultured Clostridia bacterium
GGGTTTCATTGTGGGGAACAGGATTACGTCTCTTATGGTAGGGCTGTCCGTAAGCAGCATCACCAGCCTGTCCACGCCCATTCCGAGTCCGCCTGTAGGCGGAAGCCCGTACTCCAGCGCCGCGATAAAGTCTTCGTCCACCTGCGCCTTACAGCCGGGTTCCTGCGCGCGCTTTTCGCGCACCTGCTTTACAAACCGCTCCCTTTGATCTATGGGATCGTTCAGCTCGGAAAACGCATTGCCGAACTCTCGGCCGAGAATAAAGTACTCGAACCTCTCGGTGAACGCGGAATCCGACGGCTTGCGTTTTGCAAGCGGCGAGTTTTCCACGGGATAGTCATAGATTATGGTCGGCTGAACAAGCCTGTCCTCGACGAAGGCCTCGAACAGCGCTATAAGCACGTGTCCGCGCGTCGCTTTTTCTCCTTCATCCGGCTCGACGCCCAGTTTTTTCGCGCATTCGCGCGCCGCCGGGTCGTTTTCCCAACTGTCGTAGTCCGCACCGCAGAACTCTTTTACGGCCTCCTTCATGGTGAGACGGCGCCAAGGCGATCCCATGTCTATTTCCGTGCCCCGGTACACTATTCTGTCCGTACCGCAAACATTTCGCGTAATCGTCCTGTACATGTCCTCTATAAGGTCCATCATCCCCTTATAATCCGTATAGGCTTGGTACATCTCGACGGTCGTGAACTCCGGGTTATGAAACGCATCCATACCCTCGTTCCTGAATATTCTCCCGACTTCGTATACGCGTTCAAGCCCGCCCGCTATAAGGCGCTTGAGATACAGCTCTGTCTCTATGCGCAGATACATGTCAATGTCAAGCGCATTGTGATGCGTAACGAACGGACGCGCGGCCGCGCCTATCTCCAGCGTGGTGAGAACGGGCGTGTCCACTTCGAGGAAGCCGAGCCCGTCCAGATAACCCCTTATTTCGCGTATTATGGCCGACCTCTTCTTGAAGGTCTCGCGTGTCTCGGGATTGACTATAAGGTCAAGATCGCGCTGCCTGTATTTGAGGTCCATATTGGTCAGTCCGTGCTGTTTTTCGGGCAGAGGGCGCAGCGATTTCGTGAGCATTTCGATATGCGTGCAGTGTATGGAAATTTCGCCCGTCTGCGTCTTGAACACCGTCCCGCGCACACCCAGTATATCGCCTATATCATAGTCCTTTTTGTACGCCGTGTAGTCATCCTCTCCGACATCGTCGCGTTTTATATAGATCTGGATGAGCCCGTCCCTGTCCGAAATATGCGAAAAAGATGCCTTCCCCATTATCCTGCGAGACATAAGCCTGCCGGCAACGGAGACCTCTTTCCCTTCGAGCTTTTCGAAATTGTTTTTTATCGAAACCGAGTTTTCGGTTATTTCGTATTTTACCTTTTCGTACGGATTTCTGCCTTCGGCCTTAAGCTTTGCCAGTTTCTCGCGTCTTATCTGCGCCTGTTCGGTGAGCCTTTGGCTTTCATCTTCCTCAAGCTCCGGCCTTTCCTTCTTCTCTTCCATAATAAATTTGCTCCTCTGAATCGGTCTGAAGAAAAATTGTTCGGTTTTTTAGCTTATTGACAGGATCCTGAGCTTATAAGAAGTGCCGTCTGGGCAACTTACGGTAACCACGTCACCCTCTTTTCTGCGCATGAGCGCAGCCCCTACGGGCGATTCGCTGCTTATCCTGTTCTCCATCACGTCGACGTCCGTCACGCTCGTGACCGTGTAGGTTGCTTTGTCGCCGAATTCCTCATCCTCTACCGTCACCCTGCTGTTGAGATGCACATACGAATTATCTGCGACTTCCGCAATAATTATGGCACTTTTGATCTGATACTCAAGCTCGGCGATCTTTCCCTCGTTCGTGCGCTGTTCTTCCCGCGCCGCATCATACTCGGCATTTTCCGAAAGGTCGCCGTGACTGCGCGCCTCGGCGATGCGCTCGATTATCTCCGGTCGTCTTACTTTGACGAGAAATTCATGCTCCTTTTTGAGATCGTCGAGATTTTTTTGTGTCATTTCAATGTACCTGTCTGCCATTTGCTTTTCTCCTTCTTTTGCGGCATCTCTGCTTCGGATACCCTTCTAAACAGTATAAATAAAAGTGATTCCGCAAATAATTTTGGGAACCACATTCAGCTTCAAGCGCTTGTCCTCGCCCATTATATAGTTTTGCTTTTTGTTTGTCAATTATTTCCCCCGTCGGAGATCAGGTTGCAGGGCAAAAAACTATTTTCTCCCTCTTGCCTCAACAAACTTCGTTATTCTGTCAATCGCTTCCGTGAGCCGGCCCATGCTCGTGGCATAAGAGCAGCGCACATGGTTCTTTCCCGCATCGCCGAACGCGACGCCGGGGACAACCGCCACCTTATATTCCGCGAGCAGGCTGTTTGCAAACATCTCCCCGTCCATTCCGGTGGAGCTGACGTCCGGGAAGACATAGAACGCGCCTTTCGGGCTGAAACACTTGAGCCCTATCGAGTTGAAGGCGTTTACAAGAAATCTGCCTCTTCTGGAGTATTCCTCCCTCATCTCCTCGACCGCCGCGAAATTGTCGGCAAATCCGTCTGAAAGCGCACTGTTTGCGGCGTGCTGACTCATCGCGGGGGCACACAGTATGGTGTACTGATGAATCTTGAAGACCGCCTCGTCTATTTCGGGCGGGCTGCAGATATAACCCACGCGCCAGCCGGTCATGGCGAACGCCTTCGAGAACCCGCTTATGAGCACCGTCCTTTCGCGCATGCCGGGCAAAGAAGCTATCGAGGCATGCCGTCCCGTATATGTGAGCTCGGCATAGATCTCATCCGAAATGACGAGAAGATCATGCTTTTTTATAACCGAGGCTATGTCTTCAAGCTGCTTCTTCGTCATTATCGCTCCCGTGGGGTTATTGGGATAGGGCACGATAATCGCCTTTGTTCTCGGCGTTACGGCTCTCTCGATGAGAGAAGGCGTGAGAATAAACTCGTTCTCCGCTTTGCAGTCTATCGCGACCGGCGTACCGCCGGCCAGCGAAACGATGGGGGCATACGAGACGTATGCCGGCGCGGGGACGAGTATCTCGTCGCCTGTGTCGCATACGGCGCGGAGCGCGAGATCGATTGCCTCGCTCGCCCCGACGGTTATTATGACGTTGTCCGGTAAATAGCGAACAGAAAATCTGTCTTCCAAGTATCTGCTTATGTTTTCGCGCAGCTCCGTAAGGCCGCGATTGCCGGTATATTGAGTATATCCGCGCCTGATCGACCGGATTGCCGAATCGCGTATTCCCCAAGGCGTGACAAAATCGGGCTCGCCGACCCCCAGCGAAATCGCGTCCTTCATTTCCGAAACTATATCAAAAAACTTTCTTATGCCGCTCGGCTCGAGCTCTGCGGCACGTTTGCCGATAAATTTTCTCATAAATTTGTTGCCTTTACGGCTGAATGCTCAGCCTCGCTCCGCACCCTTCGTCCGTCATGAGTGCTCCTTCGGTCTTGTATTTCTTGAGTATAAAATGCGTGGCCGTAGAAATTACGCTGTCATACGTGGAAATGCACTCCGAAACAAAGCGCGAGACGCTCCTCAGCGATGCGCCCTCCACTATCACGGCAAGGTCATATGCACCCGACATGAGATAGAGGTTTTTTACCTCCGGGTGCGCCGCAATCTCCGCCGCGATGCTGTCAAACCCGTTCCCGCGCCGGGGAGTGACCTTGACCTCTATAAGCGCTTCCACGCGCTCGTCGTCTACAAGATCGCTGTTTATAATGGCGGAGTATTTCACGATGACCCCCGTCCTTTCCAGATTTAAGACCGCTTCCTTCGCCTGCTTGGTCGAAATTCCGAGCATGGAGGCTATCCTGTCGGGCGAGATGCGGGAATCTTCGGCCAAAAGCGCGATGATGTCCTTATCCGTCTTGTTCATAACTTCTCCCCGCCGCAAAAAACATTCACCTTTTTCTCGCGGCAACAATTAATTACCACTATATTAGTGTTTTGCCGGCCCGTTGTCAACTTATTTGATTTTTTCGGAAAGCAAATCTGTTTACAAAGACACGCCGGCCGGGTATAATTATAAAAAATTTCACCCGCCGGCACTCGCGCCGCCCCGCCAAACTTCTCGCATAAAACGCCTGAAGCCGTGATGCCGCGCAACCGTGCAGGCCATAAAATTTCCTTAAAGGATTTACTCCCCGTGATAAAAATTTGGGCAAGAATAGAACATCGGCATAAAATAGTCAAGCAGATTACTTATGAAAACGACGGCTCTTTAAAGTGGTCGGATTTTTTCGGCTGTCTTGCCGATATCTGCGACCTGCTGGATATAGCCACCCCCGTTCTTTTAAAGACTCATATCTTCAACTACGCAAAATTCAACAGAGTAACCTTCCTTCCGCGCGATTTTATGGAAAGCGTCGATTTTGACAAACTTATTCTCGAAAACATTTCCGTCGGGACGAGAAAATAAAACGCCCTGTTTTTTTCGCAATGTCTTTCCGCCTCTTTTTCGGCCTCTCTTCTTTCTCTTTCGTCTTTTTTGAAATTTTTTTCTTGCCTCTTTGTTCGCGCATTTTTCTCCCCGGACGTTTTTTCTTTTCCGCCGAAATTCTGCCCCGGGAGTTCGGGCTGAAGGACACGAGCAAGCTTAAAATCGCTTTAAAAATATTTGCCTTCACTCGAAAAATAAAGTATAATTGAAGAACCATTTGCGATAAATATTTTCCCTGAAGGAGTTTAAATAAAAAACCATGACGCTTACGAAAAACAAAAAAATTCTTTCCTTTGTAGAAGAGAGCGCCGAGCTGGCCCAGCCCGACTATATCGTCTGGATCGACGGAAGCTCCAAACAGATTGAAGAACTCCGAAAAGAGGCCGTTTATTCGGGTGAACTCATCAAGCTGAGCGAAAGCCTTCTTCCCGACTGCTTTCTTCACCGCACAAAGGTGAACGACGTTGCTCGCGTTGAGGACAGGACTTTCATCTGCACCAAAAACAAGGACGATGCCGGCCCTGTCAATTACTGGATGGATCCCCGTGAGGCGCATGAGCTCGCTCGCGAGATCGCTCGCGGCTCCATGCGCGGCAGAACCATGTATGTCATCCCCTATTCCATGGGCGTTATAGGCTCGGAATTCGCCCGTTACGGCATAGAAGTCACCGATTCTATCTATGTCGTTCTCAATATGAGCATAATGACCAGAGTCGGCAAAAAGGTGCTCGACGCTATCGGCAGAGAGGGTGATTTTGTTAAAGGGTTCCACGCAAAGTGTAACGTTGAAGCCGATAACAGATACATTCTCCACTTCCCTGAGGAGAACACCATAATTTCGGTCAACTCGGCATACGGCGGCAACGTGCTGCTCGGCAAGAAGTGTTTCGCGCTCAGAATTGCTTCCTTCCTCGGCAAGAACGAGGGCTGGATGGCCGAACATATGCTCATTCTGGGCGTAACTTTCCCGGACGGCGAGAAAAAGTATGTTGCGGCGGCATTCCCCTCTGCGTGCGGCAAGACGAACCTTGCCATGCTCATCCCGCCCAAACATTATCTGGATAAGGGCTACAAAGTGGAGTGCGTCGGTGACGACATCGCCTGGATAAGAGTAGGCAACGACGGCAGACTGTGGGCCGTCAACCCCGAAAACGGATTCTTCGGCGTTGCCCCCGGAACAAACGATCATTCAAACCCCAACGCCTTGGCGACCACAAAGCGCGGTACGATATTCACGAACGTCGCGCTCAACACCGACGACATGACCGTGTGGTGGGAAGGTCTTTCGAAAGAGCTGCCCGAGCATTGCATAGACTGGACGGGCAAACCCTGGAATCCCGCCAAATTCGATAAAAAAGACAAATCAACCTGTGCGGCGCATCCTAACAGCCGTTTCACGGCCCCTGCCATGAACTGCCCGTGCATTTCACCCGAATTCGAAAGCGCGAAAGGCGTTCCTCTCTCCGCTATAATCTTCGGCGGAAGACGGGCGACGACCACGCCCCTCGTATACCAGTCGAGAGACTGGAATCACGGCGTATTCATCGGCAGCGCGATGTCCTCTGAGACAACGGCGGCCGCAACGGGAGCGACAGGCGTTCTCCGCCACGACCCCATGGCCATGAAACCCTTTGCAGGTTATCATATGGGCGACTACTGGCAGCACTGGATAGACATGGGTAAAATTATAAAGAACCCGCCCAAGATATTCAACGTTAACTGGTTCCGTCAGGACAAGGACGGAAACTTCATCTGGCCCGGATTCGGCGACAATATGCGTGTTCTCGAATGGATTTTAAAGCGCTGCGACGACAGCGTAGGCGCAAGGGAGACGGCTATAGGCTATGTTCCCTATGCCGAGGACATAGACATCACCGAGCTTGATTATGACATCGCGCCCGGAAAGAAATTCGCTAAGGAAGATCTCGAGGAGATTCTCGAAGTAAACGTTGCGCGCTGGGCCGACGAGGCCGATGAGCTTGAGGGTTATTACACGAGCGCCATAGGCAGCAGAATCCCCCGTGAGCTTTGGGACTGCCTCAACGTATTGAAATCCGGCTGCGCAGAAGCAAAGCCTGCTAAAAAACCCGCCTCTTCCGCCGCTAAATCCGGCGCATCGGATAAAGCTCCGACAAAGAGCGGCAGAGGAAGAACCGGCAAATCTAAATAATATTATCTTTCAGATCAGTCAGGCACCCGGGCTTTCTGCCCGGGTGCCTTCCCTTTTTTTCTCTTTCTCTTTATTTTTTTCTGTCTTTCTCCCCGCTCTGCTTCGTCTTCTCCTCTATTTTTTGCTCTCCTTTTCCCGTTCCGCTGTCCGCCTCTTCGTCTTTCGTCCGCTTCATTTCTTGCATCGCCTCTGCCGGTTTTCGCGTCTCCGTCCTGCTGACGGGAGACACGAGAATCTTCACGCCTTTCTTCCGAAGTTTCACCACGGCTGCGTACAGCGGTACGCCGAGCGCATAAACCCAAACGGCTTCGTTGATCATCATGACTAAAAATTCGTACGCGTACACTATATTCGGCGTTCCCGCAAGTATCCATATCGCAGGAACTGCCGCTGCGTTTATGATAACGGGAAACAGTCCGCCGACCGCAGCTTTGAGCGCGTTGCCTTTTATAAGCTTGCCCGCAAGATATGTACACGCCGCGGCCGCCAGCGTTGCCATGCTTCCCAAGAATATGTCATATACGCCGTACGCAGACAGCATGTTTGCTATCATGCACCCTATAAACAGTGCAGGGATCGTCTCGGGAAAAAGCAGCGGCATCAGGGTAAGCGCCTCGGCGGGTCTTATCTGGAACATTCCGAAAGCAACCGAGCCTAAGGCCCAGGTAAGAACGACGTAAAGCGCCGCGACGGCTCCCGCCCTGCACAGCATCGCGGTGTTCCACTTTGAAAAGTCGCCGGTTATTTCTTTGATAATCTGCCTCATTTATTTTCTGCAGTTTGCGCCAATTTAAAAGGGACGGCACTTCACCGTCCCTGACGCAAATTTATTCTGCTTCTCCTTCGGTTTTTTTATTCGGAAGTGTTGTGCCGAAAACCTTCCGTTTGATTCTCTTGTTTTCTTCTGCTTTCTTGCCGCCCTTTTTGCCGGGCATTATGCTTTATTCCTCGTTTTCGGATGTCGCATTCTCGTCTTCTTTTTTCCCCGCGCCGCTGTTGCCGAGGAATGTTCCGAGATAAATCTGTTTCTTCCCCTTAGGCGCAGACGGGCGGGCGGGACGGGAAGATCTGTCTCTTTTCTCGACTTCTCCCCTTTCGCCGCGGTATCTGTCACGGCCGGGTTTAGAATCTCGTCTCTCTCCGCCAAACGCTCGTTTGTCCCGGTTAAACTGTCTTCCGCCGCGCCTTTCGCTATTTCCTTTGCGCGCATGCGGTTCTTCGTTCTTGGGCACGATTACCACCCTTCTTGCGGGTTCTCTGCCTTCGGAAATCGTCGTTACTTCCTCGTTTTCTGCGAGAACGGAATGAACGACCCTTCTTTCGTACGGGCTCATCGGCTCGAGCGCGACGCGTCTCTTTCTCTCTACTGCCTTCTTCGCCTTGGCCGCCGCCAGCGTTTTGAGTTTTTCCTCGCGTGTTCGGCGGTAGTTTTCGCAGTCGACTACGACCCGCCTGTACTCCTCGCGCCCTATGTTTGCAACCGCGCTGGCAACGCCTTGGATTGCATCAAGAACCTCGCCTCTGCGGCCTATCACGGCCGACGTGTTCGTTGTCTTGATTTCGATTTCAATCCTTTCGTCGTCGGACACAACCTCCGTAAACGCCGGTATTCTCATGATTTTCATAAGCCCGTCGATAAAAGAGGTCGCCCTCTCGCCGTCGCTTGCCTTTCTCTCGATCCTTACCTTGGCCCTGACAGAACCTATGAGCTTGCGTTTCCCCTCTTCTATAACCGTAATTTCTGCCTGCTCCGCCGTGAGGCCCATTGTTTTAAGCCCCGCCTCGACGGCTTCTTCTACAGTCTTGCCTGTAAATATGTTATCCGTCATTTCCATTACTTTAAACTCCTTACCGGATCCGTTTTTTTGCTCTCTCCCTCATTTTTTCTTCTTTTGTCTTTTTATGAAGATATTTGTCCAATTCGTTTCTTTCTTCCAATTTTTGGAACTTCTTATTCATGGCCAAACTTACGATAACCGATGTAATCAGGCTGTACAGGGTGTTTGTTATCATGTATATGGAGAATCCCGCGCTGTAGAAGAAAGAGAACAGGCCGTATATCAACGGCATTATGATAAGCATTGCCCTGTTGGTGCTTTTGCCCGTGCCGTCTACCGTTCCGAGCTCGTTCATGCTCTTTTGCATACGCATGGCTACGAATTGCGACAGGAACATCAAACCGATTGCCAGAACTATAAGCACGAAATATCCGTTGTATGTATCCTTTTCTTCCGTCAAATACGCCGTTATTTCGTTGTATGATTCTTCATAATTCTCTATATCTGAAACTCTGGAGAGAGAACTTGCAAAATCTTCGAACGAGGGGATTTCCTTGCTGAACATTGAATCCGGATACCATATGTTCCCGACCCAGCCGTTATGAACGACGAACCCCTGTACGTTTGCTCGATAGTATACAGCGGCCGCCTCTCTGGCGCCGTCTGCTATATATTCCTTAACTATCAGCAATAAATCGTTTTCCGAGTCGACGTCCTTCACAAGCTCGCTATAATCGATATCCGTCGCTGTTTTATTGCTTTCGTAATAAGTTTCAAATTTATCAAAATCAACGAAGAAGGCTGTTTCTCCGTCGCTGTCCGCGGTTTCTACCAGAAAACCTTCCGGATTTTCGCTTGATTCCACATATTTCACGGCGACTGCGTTGTATTCCTCGACCATCCCGTTGTACAGCTGCAGGTTTGCGTATTGCGAATAAGTAGAGAACTGGCTGAACACTACCAGGAATATAATAAGCGATACGATGGTCGGAAGACAGACGCCCACCATGCTGTAACCGTTCTTTTTATACAGCTCCATCACTTTCTGGTTGTAGACGGCCTTGTCGTTCGCGTGCTGCTTCTGAAGTTTTTCCATCTGCGGACGCATTCTCTCCATAACGAGAGACTGTTTCTTTGTTTTTACTTTAGAAAACACGTCCAAGGGCATTACTATCGTTTTTAATATGACAGTAAATAAAATTATGCCCACAGAGGTTATTCCGACTCCCTCAATGATTCCTTTTACTATTTCCCCTATCCAATTGAGCGAGATCGATCCTATCTCTTTTACCATGAACGAGATAAACTGATTGGATATCCCTGATAATTGATCCATTTCTTCTTTTGTCAGGGTTTATAAAACCCATTTTACCTTAAAAAATTTTTCAGGCGCGGGATCGTACCCTCCTTTGGTAAAGGGATTGCATCTCATTATTCTGTATGCGCCGAGGATTATTCCCGCTATTACTCCGTTATTGTTTATTGCCCTGAGGGTATATTCCGAGCAAGTCGGTCTGAACATACACGTCCCGCGTGAAAGATGCCGCTGATAAAAAACGATCGTTTTCATGCATAAAATCTTTATATACGGTTTTAATATCGTGCGTCTGAGATATCTGTATACCCTCTTTACTTTTTTGACCATTCCTTTATTTTCGAATAACACTGTCTGAGGCTTTTTTCAAAACTTTCTAAACAATAACTCTCCGCCTCTCTCGGAATTATAACCATTGCACAAGGCTTTTTCAATTCTTCGCAAGTATTGAAAAACGCTTGTCTCACCAGCCTTTTTATCCTGTTTCTTTTGACGGCCTTCCCGTGCTTCTTTGAAACGATGACGGCCATCCTGATTTCATCCGAAGGAATAAAAAGAGCAGTCAGTGCCCGGGAAAACACTTTATTTCCCTTTTTGAAAAGTTTCTGTATTTCCTTGTTTTTCTTTATTCTTGCGTACTTCATTTCTCCCCTCTGCCGGCCGCTTGTCTTTCTTTCTTCAGACCGGATACCGTAACTTTTTCGGAATTATCGGCAAACGAGGCATGTTCGTACGCCTTTTTTATGCGGAAAGTTTTTTGCGTCCTTTGTTCCTTCTTCTCTTAAGAACTTTTCTCCCTGCGTTGGATGCCATACGCTTTCTGAAGCCGTGTACTTTGCTTCTCTGTCTTTTTTTGGGCTGATATGTCCTTTTCATTGTTTTTTTCTCCGTGTTTTATTTGATAAGTGACCGCATACGCAGTTTTGCGCAGGCGGTCATTATGGTTTTATCGAGCAGCAAAGAGCATTATACAATTAAAATTTTCTTTTAGTCAAGCGTTATTCGCCGTCCTTACCGGCAAAATTAGGTACAATACTCCTTTATCTTCCTCATTGCAACAGGTAAACGGTTGTATATAATTATTGAACGAGAGCGTAATTTTTTCCTCTTTCAACGCCGCTACCGCATCCATTATGAATTTTGAATTCATGGCAATTCTTATATCTCTTCCCTCTACATTTGCTTTTACCGGTTCCTGAACCCGTCCGATCTCCGAATTGGAAGAAATTTCTATTTTTCCCGCAGTAATATCAAAAATTATGAGGCTGTTTTTGTCCGATCTTACGAGAATCGCCGCTCTCTCTATCGAATTCTGCAGAGCTTTTCTATTCACCGTTGCCGTGGTAGAAAATCCTTTAGGAATTATATTTTCCTTTCTTATGAAGTCTCCGCCGTAAAGACGCGAAGTGAGAATAGTATCATCGACCGATACGAGAATCATTCCTTTCTGAACAAAAATTTCCGTCTCTCCTTCAGAAGGAATCATCTTTTCTATCTCGTTAAGCGTTCTTGCGGGACATATTATATTCATGTCGCCCGTCGCGGAAACAATGGGCTTCGTGCATGTTGCCAACCTGAATCCATCCAGAGCAGTCACGCTCACATTGTTTTCGGATATTTCAAAGAGACATCCTTTCAATGTCGGCCGGGCATCTTCCGTCGAGCAACAGAACGTCGTCGCGTTTATAACCTCTTTGAGATCTTCGGCCTTCATTTTAAAGCTGCTTTCGCTAATATCCGTGCTTATAACAGGAAACTCATCGGCAGAAAGGACTTGCATAGATGTCCGGCTGTCCCCGTATTCTATTTCCATTTTATCGCCTTCGACTACCAAAGTTATCGAGACATCTTCAAGTTTTCTTATAAAATCGGCAAAATATTTTCCGGGAACGCACTTCTCTCCTTCTTCATACACTTCCGCTTTTATTTTTTTTCTTATGGATAACTCTCCATCCGTGGCCGAAAGAGTCAAACTATCATTTTCGGCACAAATTTTTATACTTTCAAGAAGAGGAAAAGTAGTTCTTGAAGCACATGCTTTTGCTACTTTTAAAACAGCTTCAGATAAAATCAATCCTTCACAAACAACTTTCATGTTCTTTTCTTGTCCTCTTTTCTATGTATTTTTTATATTTATTTAAAAGAATTAATGCAGGTGGTGATAATAATAAATGCGGTGGAAATATGGAAAAATAAAAGAAGTACCGCAAAAAAATAAAAAATTATAGGAATATAGTAACAAAAAAAAAGAAAAAAGGCAAGTTAAATATGGATATTAGATAACAATTAAAAAGGTAAAAAAGAGTGGAAAGAAAGTGGAGAAATAATTTAAAAAAATAAAAAAAGCAAAGAGGGAAGAAAGGATGAAAAAGAAAAAAATAACAAATAAAAAGAGAAATTAACAATTTGACAAGAGTGTGGATAAAAAAAATCAACAATGAAAAAAATAAAAAAAACAAAGGATTGAAAGGATCTTTACTTGTGGTATAATTCGAGAAAAGAAAAATATAAAGAAAGGTTATCAACAAAAAAGAGAAATGAAAGAAGAAAAAATGGAAATGTTTTATAAAATGGTTCTGGATTTTAATAAAAAAGTTAATATAACAACAATAACCGAAAGAGAAGAATTTTTTATAAAACATGTAAATGACAGTTTGGCAGGAGAAAAGCATTTCATAAAAGGAGCAAAAGTCGTCGAGGTAGGTTCCGGCGGCGGTTTTCCTTCGGTTCCTTTGAAAATAATAAGAGAAGATCTTGACATTGTTCAGATAGAAAGCATAAGAAAAAAATGTACTTTTCTCGAGGAAGTTTCAAAAAAACTGGAACTCGATATAAAAACGGTTAATATTCGTGCCGAGGACGCGGGAAAAAACGAACAGTACAGAGAAAAATTCGATGTAAGCTGCGCAAGAGCCGTTGCCAGGCTGAACACCCTGCTTGAATATTGTGCTCCTCTCGTAAAAAAAGGCGGGATCATTATAGCGTATAAAGGCATTTGCGACGAGGAAATAAA
>CAYLIO010000021.1:12841-18175 GCA_964383655.1 uncultured Clostridia bacterium
ATTTTTTATTCGCCGGTTCTTCTTTCTTTCAATATGCGTTGGCATTGTCTCACGCACAGAGAAACTCCGTAATTTTTTTGTATAAAATCAGATAAAGTCGTCCCCGTCCAGCAGGAATAGCCATATTTTTCGGGGGCAGAATTTATTATCCTCGTTATTTCGCTCTTTTGAGGCTCGCTCAAAAAAGTCGGCCGCCCCTCTTTCTTTTTTGCTTTAAGCGACTCATAACCGGATTCGTCGACCGACTTCACCCAACGGATAAGCGTTCTCTCGGACACGCCGCAAGCACGGGAAAGCTGACTTGCG
This sequence comes from uncultured Clostridia bacterium, assembly GCA_964383655.1. Classification (GTDB taxonomy): domain Bacteria; phylum Bacillota; class Clostridia; order Christensenellales; family Borkfalkiaceae; genus Coproplasma. The sequence goes on from CAYLIO010000021.1 coordinate 13,148, forward strand.
GCAACGCCCCTCAACACAAGACTTACGAGCATAACCTTTCTTATAAACCCGGAATCGCCCAAGGCCTCGACCATCTTCTCTCCCTCAGCCGCTAAAAGGCTGCGGTCGGACAAAAACTTTCTGCTGTTCATCGTCAATATCTCCCGAACCCAAAATAACATAAAACCGCAAAAAAGTAAAGCGACAAAAAATATGTCGCAAAAAAACAAGGCGCAATGGGATGTGCAAGAAGAAAAAAAAGCAACAGACGAAAACAAATTAAAATCAAACACAAAAACAAACGAGGGAGAAAATACAAAAAAACAAGCAAGGGAAACGGAGCTGCACATGCGTGATCCCTTGCCGCGAAAGAATAAAACAGCCCTGAAGGCTATTTACGAAACCGAACACCCCGCCGCTTTGGCGGCGCAAAAAATCACGTGAAACAAACCACGACGGGACGAATGAGATGATGATAACCATGGCGAGACAGAAGTTTCTCGAAGCATCGTTGTCCGGATGCTCGATTTAAAACGTAAAAACAAACAATCCGGAAACATAAACACCCAAAAGAAGAGAGCCGACAAGCGTAACCACAAAAACAAAACCGCAAAAGAATGCTTACAAACGGCCGTTCGGGTTAGCAGAAAGAACTCACAAAAAAACAAGCATTATACAAAGGAAACCAAACCCTTTCCCAAAATAAAGAAAAAAAAGCAAAAAACAAGCGCCCAATGTTTCACGTGAAACATTCTTTTGTTTAAAATTTTTTGATGAATGTTTCATGTGAAACATAATAAGAAAAAAAATTATTGGTCGCGCCTGTGGTTTTTTGTGTAAAATTGTGGATTTTACGAATAAACAGATGCCGAAAGCAGCGTGAAAAGGCAATAAAATTTGAGTGATATGTCGTCGATTCGAATTTCAAAGGCTTGAAAAAAAGAAATAATCGTGATAAACTTTTATGCGGTAAATAAAAAGAGCTCCCGCACAGACACACGGTTTTCCCGGAGATATGTTTTCAGGTCGATGCGTCAGGGCGGTTTTGTTTTAAGCCGGGTAAACGGGGAGCTTCATCTAAATACAATCGGCGGCGTTTCGCCGATTAAAGGAGTCAGGTTTTGAGCAAAAAAAGTAAGATTGTCATGTGGGTAACCGTCGCCCTCCTTATTATAGCGGTTGTCGCGATTATTCTCACCACAAGGGCAAGCAGCGGAAAAAGCGTTTCGTTCAGTGAATTCAGCGAATATGTCGACAACTATGTAGCGCTTTATCTCGAGCAGGAGAGCGCGGATACGGATAGCGAATCCGAGGAGTCGGATACGGAAATCGATGTAGAGAATCCTTCTGAGTATATAGACCGTGTTTATATAGACGAGTATACTCTTTACGGTTATGCGTTGGATGATACGGTTTATTTGTCGGTCGGTCCCTCGTTTTATAGTTCGACCGCGGTGGATCCCGATTCCTTGCTTAGTCAATGGATGGCGGGCGGAGTACAGATTACTTACAGCAATCCTAATTCGGGAAGTTATTGGTCTTCCATAATTTCTTTCGTCGGAATAATCGTTCTCTGTGTGGTCTTCTGGCTTATAATACGTTCGACCGCAGGGGGCGGCGGCAAAATCACCAGTTTTGCAAGAAGTAAAGCGCGCATATCTACCAATATTAAGGTGCGCTTTACCGATGTTGCAGGCGCAGAGGAAGAAAAGCTGGAGCTTGCCGAAGTTGTCGAGTTTCTTAAACAGCCTAAAAAGTTCTCTGATTTGGGAGCGCGTATACCTAAAGGCGTGCTGCTTATAGGGCCTCCCGGAACCGGAAAAACTTTGTTTGCAAAAGCCGTTGCCGGAGAGGCGGGCGTTCCGTTCTTTTCGGTTTCCGGATCCGACTTTGTTGAAATGTATGTCGGAGTAGGTGCATCGCGCGTGCGTGATTTGTTCGATATGGCAAAAAGAAATCAGCCGTGCATAATTTTTGTTGATGAAATCGACGCTGTCGGCAGACACAGGGGTGCGGGCCTGGGCGGCGGAAACGATGAAAGAGAGCAAACGCTTAACCAGATACTCGTCCAGATGGACGGATTTGAGGTCAACGACGGAGTAATAGTGATGGCGGCGACCAACCGTTCGGATATTCTGGATCCCGCACTTACTCGTCCCGGCAGATTCGACAGGCAGATTTATGTCAGTCTTCCCGACGTGAAAGGAAGAGAACAGATATTAAAGGTGCACGCGCGCAATAAACCGCTTGCTCCCGATGTTAACTTCAAAACGATTGCCAGGATAACAAGCGGCTTCTCGGGGGCTGACCTTGCCAATCTTTTAAACGAGGCGGCCATTCTTGCCGCAAGGGCAAACAAGACGTTTATCGGCAACCAGGAGTTGTACGAAGGCGTGAATAAAGTGCTTATGGGGCCTCAGAAGAAGAGCAGGATTGTTACGGAGAGCGACAAGAGAATAACCGCGTATCATGAATCCGGCCATGCTATCGTTGCCAGAAAATGCAAGCATTGTGACCCTGTACAGGAAGTTTCGATTATTCCTCGCGGGAATGCGGCGGGCTATACGATGACGAGGCCGGACAGCGATGACGCGCACACGACGCGCGATAAGATTCGTGATTTTATTTGCATGGCGCTTGGCGGCAGAGTTGCCGAAGAGATTGTTATAAAGGATATAACGACCGGTGCGTCGAATGACTTAGAGCGCATTACAGAGATAACGAAGAAGATGGTTACGGAGTGGGGTATGTCTGAAAAGCTCGGCCTTGTTACCTACGGAAGCAACACTCAAACCGTGTTCCTCGGGAAAGATATGGAAACGCGTAACGCCTACAGCGAAGAGACGGCGCGTCTTATAGATGAAGAAATGCATTCTATAATCGGTGCGGAACATGAGCGGGCAACGCAGATCCTTATGGAATACCGTTCCGTTCTGGACAATATGGCCAGGGTGCTCATAGAAAAAGAAACGATTTATTCCGAAGAAGTCGATATGCTTATGGAAGGGAAAACCTATACCGAAGTCATAGCTTATATGGATGAACACGACGAGACGCATTCGGAAAATCCGTTTAAAAAAGAAGAGTAAAGTTCTGTTTATGCAAGGAGACGGTTCTGCGGGACCGTCTCCCGTGAGAGGCGGGGGAAAATGGCAAAAGTTATAGCGGTTACCAACAAAAAGGGCGGAGTCGGGAAGACGACCACCGCGGTAAACATGGCGGCATATTGTGCCGATTTCGGCAGAAGAATGCTGTTGATCGATATCGATTCGCAGGGGAATGCTACCACCGGACTGGGTTTTTCAAAGAGTGCGCTGAAAAAATCGGTGTATAATGTTTTGATTGGCGATGAGAAGGTTTCGGCGAACATTCTTCCGACGCAGCTGCCTCTTTTGGACATTCTGCCGGCCAATGTCGATCTGACGGGTGCAGAGGTTCACCTTGTATACAAACGTAACAGGGAAAAAATCCTCAAACTGGCACTCGAGGAAGTGAAGGATAAGTATGACTACATATTCATCGACTGTCCTCCTTCGCTGGGCCTTCTCACGATAAATGCATGGACGGCGGCCGATTCGCTTCTCATTCCTCTTCAGAGCGAGTATTATGCCTTAGAGGGCGTAAGTCAGTTGATGAACACCATATCCATGGTGAAGCAGCACTCAAACCCTCAACTTCAGATTGAGGGGGTGGTAATTACAATGTACGGCGGAAGAGCGACGGTATCGAAACAGATTGCGGCCGAAATAAAAAAGTTTTTTAAAAGCAAACTGTATGAGATTATAATTCCGCGCAATGTGCGCCTGTCAGAGGCGCCGAGTCACGGCAAACCGATACTGCTGCATGATCCTAAATGTATCGGGGCAAGAGCGTATAAGGCTCTTACAGAGGAATTTCTGTCTAAGCAGTGAACCAAGCCAAGAATTGCGGCTCGGCACAAGGGAAGCAAAACGAACAAAGCGAGTGCATTAACAGGAGAAACGATATGGCAAAAGGTTTAGGGAAAGGGCTTGAGGAATTGCTGCAAGAAACGAGCGCGGCGTTCGAGAACATCTACGAAGGGGGCAAACCTTTCGAGTTTACAGAAGAGGAAAGGAAAAATGCTCAGGAAATGCCTCTTTCGCAGATTTATCCGAACCCTGATCAGCCTCGTAAAAATTTTGATGAGCAAGCGCTCAAAGAACTTGCCGATTCTATAAAGCAGCACGGCGTAATCATGCCGATAGTCGTCAACGAAAACGATGACGGCACGTATATGATTATTGCCGGCGAACGCAGATTCCGGGCGGCCAAGCTGGCCGGGGAGACAGCGATTCCGGTAATTATCCGGCGATACAGCGAGCGAGAAATAAAAGAAATCTCGCTTATAGAAAATCTCCAGAGAGAGGACTTGAATCCGATAGAAGCTGCGACCGCAATGAAGCAGCTCATGAACGATTATAAGCTTACCCAGGACGAACTCGCAGAACGGATAGGCAAATCAAGGCCGGCAATCGCAAACACTTTGCGTCTGCTTACTCTTAATCGCGAGGTGATAGAGCTCGTCGCCGAAGGGAAGCTTTCTGCGGGGCACGCGAGGACGCTGGTAACGCTCCCTGCGACGGAACAGATTTCGTTTGCAAGGGAGGCGGTGAAGACATCAATGTCGGTGCGTGCGCTTGAAAAAAAGGTTCGCGCCTATAATTTACCGCCGGAAGCAATAGCGGAAAAGAGGAATAAGAAAAGGGCGCTTGCATCCGTAGAGCTTAAAGATCTTGTCGAAAGAATGAGGTTTACGTTCCGAACCAAGGTCAGCCTTATAGGGAACGACAAAAAAGGACGAATATATATAGATTACTATTCGAGGGATGACCTTGACAGGATCGCCGAGATATTGGAAATAATCGACAGGCAAAGTTAAGGAATTTCAAAGGAAGCGGTTTGTTTGAAAAAAAGACGAGGCGCAAGTAACATTGCGGAATTTTTTTCAATCGTTTTGCCGGAATGGTTTATATATAATGTAGATACTTGTATTTTATTTCGGCGTTAAGAGTGCGCCGAAATTTCTTT
>CAYLIO010000022.1:0-17895 GCA_964383655.1 uncultured Clostridia bacterium
TTTAACATAAAGCGCTTCCGGTTGTCAAACAAAGGGTTTTTACGCTGCACCCGTACTTAAAAAATACAATGGGGCGAAAAGAAAAAAATTCCTCGGCGAATCCCCGGCAGAACAAAAATTAACTTTGATTAATTATTTTACTTTCGCGAAGGGGCTGTGGTATACTTGCATCGAGAATGTGCGAGCCCTTTTTTGCGGGGCGGCGGGGGATGCGAGGTAAGTATTTATGGTATTCAATATCAGAAAATTGACGCCGGGCGATACGGCGGACTGCGCGATGTGTCTGTACGAGAGTTTTTTCGATTGTCCTCTCAATGACGGGGACAGGCGACTTCTTTCCGACTATGCAAATATGCTTATGGAGTTCAGTTCGTTTGCCTATGCGGCAGAGAAGGACGGACAGGTTGCGGGCTTTATAACCGGAAGCTACGGGAAGCGTTTTTCAAAGAAGCTTTATAAAAGGCACGATTTGAAGCGGCATTACGGGACGCATATATGGCACCTTCTGAAATTTGCTTTCGGCGGGTACAAACTCTCCGCGCAATTTAAAGAGCAGTTTGCTCTTTTTTTCAAAAAAATACGGGAGAACGGTAAGGATACGCCGCTTGAATGCGATTGCGAACTGCAGGCGCTGTGCTCGCGCAGTGAGTATAGGAAGGGGCTGGGAACGGCGCTGTGGAACGCGTTTGCCGCGCGGTGTAAAGAAGACGGGGCAAAGACGGTGAGGGTTTTCACAAACACGGCTTCCACGTACATGTTTTATGAAAAACGCGGGTTTAAGCGTATTTGGGAGAAGCCCTATTCGTTCAGCGCGAGCGGAAGCTCGTTTGTGTATGAATACAAGTTCGAATAAAAAAGCTATATTAAGTTGTCTCGACTATTTATCTGAAAAGGGTCATGCTTTTGAAGTTGTGCTTAAAAATGCGTATTATCCTTTAATAAGGTGAAATTTTAATAAAAAATAAGTTATGTTATGTGTATTTTGCCGGGAGATCTTGATTATTCGCGGTGAAAAGAGTATAATACGGAAATGGCGGTAGTTTTGTCGTAAATACTAAACAAGAGGATTTAAAGTTATGGCAAGAAAGAGATATTCTATTATCGTCGGCATTGTGGCGGCTATGTTTATGATGTATACGATGTATACGTCGGTAAATTTAAGCGATGCATGGTTTATCGTTGCCGGCGTATTTGCCGTTTTAGCGTTCTGTTTTTCAGCCGTTGCCGTTATCTCTGCTCTGAAAGGATCCGATTTTCTTCTCGATATAGCAACGGGCGTTGCTTCGGTTATTTCGATATATACCTATCTGGTGCTTATAATAAACCAGGATTATTTTGAAGGGATAATGGGGCTTTTAGAGGCAATCGGCATAGGCGTCTTCTATTATGTAGGCAAAGTATATAAAACCGAAGTGTGGTCCAAGCAGTATCTCTTTGATTTATGCAGCGTGCTTGTCATAAGCCTTCTCATGGCGCTTGACTCAAATACAACGGTCTTCTTCTTCATTGCAATATTATTTGCGCTCAGTTCGTTTATGGTGTATTCATTCATCGCCACGTCACGTTCTGTATGGATGGGGATAGTGATAGCCGCAGGCATTACCGTTCTCATTCTGGCTACTTACAATTTTGTGGCGGGAAGCGGAGGATTCATCGCTCTTGCGGGCGCATGTTACACGGGCATATATTTCGTAATCTCGTTAGCGAGGCCCGATCTTCTATAAAGCGCTCGCAAGCTTTACCGCTGATACGGTAAAGCTTGCGCAGATGAAACATGCGGTGCAAAAAGGCACTGCTTCAATAATGTGACATTAAGCAATATATGCCCGGCATAAAATAAACCTTGCGCAAATTCAGCAGAAGATTATTATGTGCCGGGCTGTCTTATGTCCGAAAATACAAACACCTTTTTCGCCGTACGAATACAGAAAAAAATCGCCATGGAGCTTGGAGATGACGAGGCCTGACTGCTTTGTGCTCGCCTTTGGAACTATTTTTTTCAGAGATTTTTGCTTCAAAAAAGGATTGTGCGTGAACGTAAACAGTCTTCCGTCTTGCGCGGTCGCTCTCCGAAATTTTACGCGTCAGAACGGGGCTTGCCGAATCTGTCGCCATAATTTTAAAAAAGTAGAGAAACGAAAAGCGCTGCATAAGCAGAGCGAAAATTTTTATGCCGCCGTATAAACAAAACGAATAATTCGGTATATAATAGAGGCGTGGATTGGTGCGCGATGCCGCCGGGCAATGGTGACGCGTACGGGTGAGACGGATGAGGAAGATAATAAACATAAACGAAGGCTGGAAATTTATAGGCTCAGAAATTCCGCTTTCGGATGCGCGGGATGTGGCGGGGATTGTGCTCGATTTACCGTACACATGGAACGGAAAAGACGGCCAGGACGGCGGCGATGACTATTTCAGGGGAGCATGCACGTTTGTAAAAAAGTTTCCGCGCCGCGCCATGGCGCCGGATGAGAGGCTGTATATCGAGTTCAAGGGCGTGAATTCGTCGTGCAAAGTATTTTTGAACGGGAATGCGGTATGTGCGCATGACGGCGGATACTCCGCATTCCGCGCGGACATAACGGATTTTTTAGAAGAAGAAAACTGCCTCATCGTATATGCGGATAATTCCGAGACGGAGAAGGTGTATCCTCAGATGGCCGATTTCACCTTTTACGGCGGCATATATCGTGACGTGAATTTCGTTTTGGTGAATAAAAATCATTTTGATCTCGACTTCTACGGCTCACCCGGCATCGCTGTGACGCCTTTGCTTAAAAGCGGGAGATGCTTCGTGAAGACGGACGCGCGCGTCACGGGAGAGGGTGATGTCACAATAAGCATAAGGGATGCAAAAGGGGAAGAGGTCGCCTGCGGCAAAAGCGGCGAAGAGTTGGAGGTCAAAGACGCAAGGCTTTGGAGAGGAGTAAAAGACCCGTACCTATACACGGCCGAAGCAAAACTTTTCGACGGCGGCGGAAGAGAGATTGACAGCGTGTGCGCCGAGTTCGGGTTCAGGACCTTCTCTTTCGACCCTGAAAAGGGATTTTTCTTAAACGGTGAGAAATATCCGCTCCGCGGCGTATGCAGGCACCAGGACAGACCCGGCATCGGCAATGCCGTAACGCGTGAAATGCACGAGGAGGATATAAGGCTCGTAAAGGATATGGGCGCAAACAGCTTAAGGCTTTCGCACTATCAGCAGGACGACTGTGTTTACGAGATCTGCGATAGGGAAGGAATCGTCGTATGGACGGAGATCCCCTATATATCCCGGCATATGCCGCAAGCGAACGAAAACGCCGAAAATCAGCTGAAAGAGCTCATTTACCAGCAGTATAATCACGCTTGCATTGCCGTATGGGGCATATCTAACGAGATAACCATCTGCCGCAAGCATAAAAAAGATATGCTGAGGCTTCATAGAAAACTCAATGATTTGGTGCATTCCCTAGACCCTGTAAGGTGTACCGCCCTCGCATGCTTTGCCATGTGCGGCTTCGCGCACAGGAGTGCGCATATAACCGACGTTGTGGGCTGGAACCTGTATCTGGGATGGTATGTGCCCGGGTTCTTTTTAAACGATCTTTGGATATCGTTTTTTCATAAGATGTATCCCGACAGATGTCTCGCCTATTCGGAGTATGGCGCGGAGTGTATGCCAAACCTTCATTCGGCCCGGCCCAAGCGCGGGGATAATTCAGAAGAGTACCAGGCGAGCTACCACGAGTTTATGCTCAGGTGTTTCAAGAGACATCCGTATCTTTGGGGTACATATGTCTGGAACATGTTCGATCATGCCTCAGACGGGAGAAATCAAGGCGGCGAGCCCGGCATGAATCACAAAGGGCTGGTCACCTTTGACAGAAAGATAAAAAAGGACAGCTTCTACATCTACAAGGCGTATTGGAGCGATGAAAAGTTTGTGCACATAGCGGGGAAGCGTTTTGCCAACCGCACGAAAAAAAAGACGGATATAAAGGTGTACTCTAACTGTGAAAATGTCGAACTTATTCATAACGGCAGAAAAGCCGCGCTTAAAAAGGTTATAGACGGACATATATTCGTGTTCGGAATCGTAATGGACGAGAGTAATAAACTGACCGCCATAAGCGGAGATATAAGCGACGAATGCATCATAAAGCGCGTCTCATCGCCCGATCCTTCGTATAAACTGCACGTCCGCTCCGGGATTCACGGCTGGCAGAAGTAGTCAGCGCTTCAAAACAGGCAAAGCGGCGAACAGACTTTCGAATAGTTCTGCTCTTTGTCACGGATTGCGGGAATATAAAATATTATTCGGATAGACCATGTCCGAAAATCATGAATGTAAGCGAGCGAAGGCGAGCATTGCCGAAAAATCAGAGTGAAATTATTACAGTATTTGCTAAAATCAGCACAGTATTTGATAAAACCTTTAGGTTATTCTATCGTTTGTGGTATAATGCGTGTGTATGAAGTATATAACATTTGTTGTTCCGAGCTATAATTCGGAAGATTATCTGGAAAAGTGTGTAGACTCTCTCCTTTCAGGCGGAGAAGATGTCGAAATAATTATCGTAAACGACGGCAGTACGGACAGGACGGCCGAAATAGCCGATCGCTACGAGAAGGAATATCCCGGTATAGTCCATGCGCTGCACAAACCCAACGGCGGATACGGTTCGGGGGTGAACGCAGGCCTTGAAAGCGCTTCGGGAGTGTATTTCAAAGTAGTCGACTCGGACGACTGGCTGGATGGCGAGGCGTACGGGGAGGTATTGCGTACGCTGAAGCGGCACACAGACTCGGGGGAAGGCGCGGATTTGTATATAACAAACTTCGTCTATGAACATTTATGCGATGATACGCGCTATATATCCGACTATACAACCAAATTCCCGCAAAACAGGTTTTTCGGCTGGAATGAGATAAAGCCGCTCAGGCTGTGGAAGATGATTCTGATGCATTCGCTCATATACAGAACCGAAAAACTTAAGGAAACGGGGCTTGTCATGCCGGAACACTGTTTTTACGTGGATAACTATTATGCGTATTATCCGTTTCCGTATATGGAGAGACTTTATTATGTAAACGTCGACTTGTACCGTTATTATATAGGCCGGAGCGATCAGTCCGTGGCATTGGAGAACATGACAAAGCGTTATTCGGATCAGATAACGTGTATGACGCGTATGCTCTTGTCATACACGTACGCCGAATTGAAGGCCATGTGCCGGGGGCTCAGGAAGCTCATGTACCATATCCTGCATGTAATACTTCTGAATACGTATTTTTTCACGACGGCGGCAGATGACGAGGAGAGACGCCGCAAACTTGCGGGAATGTGGAACAGCTTAAAGCAAAAGGACAAGAAGCTGTACAGGCGTATACGCAGAATGCCCGCAATTGCCTTTTTAAATTCGCTCAGCTGGCGACTTAAGGGTAAGTTCACGTTGGCGAGCTATAAGTATCTCTGCAAGCACGTAAAGCTCGGCCATCTGTAAGAGTCAGGGCCTCGCGCGACGCCGAAAAGAAAAAATTTTTTACGGTTTGTGCAGGTTTTATTACGGCTTGTGCAGGTTTTGTGTTGACATGTGTCGCCGCATGTATTATACCTAAGGCCGTGCATTTAAAGCATGAACGCTGAAAAAACAGACCTATTGCAGTAAAAGAGGCGTTTAAGTTTGCTTATGCCGCCTGCCTTGCAATCAGGAGGGTTGACAAGATTTTTTATGAATAAAAAACAGACGTTATATTTAAAAATTTCTCCGTGGTTGCCCGGAATCGTGAGTGAAATCACCGCAATCATACTTTGCGTCGTTTATACTGTCGTTCGCGAAGTGAACGGTCTTGCATATTTCGAACTGATCGCCTCGGGGATGATTCCGTTTTTTGTGCCCGTCATTTCTATGTTCCTCAAGAAACCGTTCCCGACATTTCTTGCATGGATCGCCGCGCTGTTTGTTTTCCTTGCGGTCGGACTGGAGTCCGTCATGGATTTGTATAATGTGCTCTCTTGGTGGGATCTCATGCTCCATGCGAGTTCCGGGCTGATGGTCAGCGGCATTCTCTTTATCGTGCTCGTAAAATGGGGCGGTGCCAAACTTCATCCTGCCGGATTTGTAACCATTATGGTAATTGCCGCATTCGGCATTGCCGGCTTTTGGGAGATAATAGAGTTTGTGTATGACCTCATAACGGGCAGCGATACGCAGTGTGTCGCCGAAACGGGTGTTGCGGATACGATGGAAGATATGCTCATAAGTCTCGCGGGCGATGCAGTATTTTTCCTTTTGCTTCTTATCGACAAGTTCCGGGGCTATAAGTTCTTCGGTCGACATGCCGGTTTTTACGGCTTCGAGCGGAAAGAGTCCGAGCTTTGCGCCGAGACTGCCGCAGATGCCTGCGCAGGCGCAAGTACCGTATCCGCAGAAGAGGAGAGCGCGGGCGGCGAAGGGCCGGACGGCGAAAATTGAACGAGCGATCTGCGCGAGCGCTGAAAAATGAGTTTAATTTTTATCCCGCGCACTCACGATGTATGCGGAAAGACGGAGAAGCCGTAACTTTTTTAAAGACGAAAGCGGAAGAGGAGATAATGTATGGACTACAGAAAGCAATCATTGAAAATGCACGAGGAGTGGCGCGGCAAGATAGAAACGCGTGTGCGTGTGCCCGTTGCGTGTAGGGATGATCTGTCTCTCGCATACACGCCCGGGGTTGCGGAGCCCTGTCTCGCGGTGCGGGATGATATAGAAAAAAGCTTTGATTTGACACGCAGATGGAATACGGTAGCCGTAATCACCGACGGCACGGCCGTTCTGGGGCTCGGAGATATAGGCCCTGAGGCGGGAATGCCCGTAATGGAAGGGAAAAGCGTACTTTTCAAGGCGTACGGAGACGTGGATGCCTTTCCCATATGCATAAAGAGCAAGGACACGGAGGAGATAATAAGGACGATAGAGCTTATTTCCGGCTCATTCGGCGGCATAAACCTTGAAGACATCTCCGCTCCGCGCTGTTTTGAGATAGAGACGCGGCTCAAAAAAGATCTGAATATCCCGGTATTCCATGACGACCAGCACGGCACGGCCATCGTCACCGCAGCCGCGCTGCGCAATGCGCTGAAGCTTACGAAAAAGCGGGCGGAGGATATAAAGGTGGCTATAAACGGCGCAGGCGCCGCAGGGATATCCATAGCAAAATTCCTGCTTGCCTTCGGCGTGAAGGATATAACGCTGTGCGGACGGGACGGCATCCTGTGCGAGGGCGATCCTACGCTAAATTTTGCAAAGCAGGAAATAGTTAAGGTGACCAATCTTGAGCATAAAAAGGGAACACTCGCCGATGCCATGAAGGGCATCGACGTGTTCATAGGCGTTTCCGTGCCCGATTGCGTGACTGAGGACATGGTAGCGTCCATGGCGGATAAACCTATAGTATTCACAATGTCCAACCCCGTGCCCGAAATCAACCCGCAGAAGGCGGCAAACGCCGGTGCGTATATAATAGGCACGGGATCCTCCGAGTATCCCAACCAGATAAACAACGTTTTAGTCTTCCCCGGACTGTTCCGCGGCGCGCTCGACGTGCGCGCGAGCACGATAAACATCGAAATGATGATGGCGGCCTCCCGCGCAATAGCCGACAGCGTTCCCGCTTCCGCGCTCAGCCGTCAAAACATTTTGCCGAGCGCCTGGGATATAAACTCGCACAAGGCCGTGGCAGAAGCGGTCGCAAAGGCGGCAAAAGAGACCGGAGTATCGAAACTGCAATAAAGAAAACGATAAACGCAAAAATTTATGCGGCAATCGTCAGGCGCCGGCCGAGTGCGGGATTATGCCCCGCTGCGGCCGGTATATTTTTTTAGAGTACGCGCCGGGACGGCCTTAAGAAAAAAAATAGGCCGAAACAGTTGTGTAACGATTCCGGATGTGGTATCATGATTTAAAAATGAACTGAAGTTAACTTCAACTTACAGGCAAGTTTCGGCAACGGGCTGATTTTGCAGAAAAAAAAGGCGGCTATCCGGAAGGTTAGGGCATATTTTTTGTGCGGCATACCTTTCGGATAGAGTATTGTTTGAGGGTTAGCCTGCGCTAAACGTTTAAAGGGAAAAATATATGGCGATTTCGGACTCGGAGCGTCCGGTTGACGCGGCGTGTACGGGCGCGTATGCGCGCGCGGATGCCGTATGCAATCGGAAGAGCCGGTCTGCAACATATTCGATATCACGTGGGGGACTAAATAATATGAAAGATGTCATGGCTGAATGGGAGAGGGAGAAAAAATATATCCCGTTGTTTATCAAAAAGTATTGTCACGCAAAACACAATACCAAGGGCGAGGCGCTGTGCAAAGAATGCAAAAAGCTGACGTCGTACGCGCTTTTGCGGCTTGAGATGTGTCCGTTTAAGGAAAATAAAAAGTTCTGCTCTTGCTGCAGCGTGCATTGCTATAAGACGGATATGCGCGAAAAGATGATAGATGTCATGCGTTGGACGGGGCCGAGAATGATTTTCAGGCACCCCGTCTATGTGTGCAAACACGTTATTCAGGTGATTGGGTACAAAAGAAAAATCAAGAAAGAACGAAAAAAGGAAACAAATGTTTGATAAAGAGCTTATTAAACTGCTTGGCGGGAATAAAAGGTATGTGATCTATACGGTTCTTCTCATGATTCTCGGCATGCTGGGCAATATCGGGATTACCGGAAGCATATGCTGGGCGGTTTATTTTCTTGTAAAAAAGTACGATGCGCTCGCCTTTATTTATCCTGCGGCGGTTGCGGTTTTATCCATAGCCGTGCGCTATGTTGCGAGCCGTGCGACGGGAAGCCTTAAAGACAAGCTCGGGCGCAGCGTCAAAAAAGATTTGCGAGAGCGTACGTATGACAAGATTTTAAGGCTGGGAGTGCGATCGGCGGACGGCATGAACATGGCCGGGCTTACTCAGGTGAGTCTGGAAGGAATAGAACAGCTGGACACGTACTACTCGACGTACCTGCCGCAGCTTTTCTATTCCGTGACGGCGCCCGTAATACTGTTTTGTATCTGTGTCGGTATAGACTGGCGCACTTCGCTCGTGCTGCTTGCGTGCGTGCCGCTCATTCCGTTGTCTATAATAGCGGTGAGCAAGTATGCGAAGAAGGTCTTTGCTAAATATTGGGATAGATACATCTCAATGGGCGACGGGTTTTTAGACAGCGTGCAGGGGCTGAAAGAGCTCAAAATTTTCAAGGCGGATTCAAGGCGGCACGTGAAGATGAACGAGAGCGCGGAAGAGTTCCGCAAAATAACCATGAAGGTGCTGGTTATGCAGCTGGCGAGCACGACCATCATGGACCTGGTCGCATACGGCGGCGCCGGCGCAGGTATTGCGCTTACGGTCGTCGGGCTTATGAGCGGTCGGCTTGAGCCTGCGGCTGCGCTCTTTCTCGTGCTTGTTGCGGTAGAGTTCTTTTTGCCGCTTCGTTCGCTCGGCAGCGCGTTCCATGTCGCGATGAATGGCGCGAGCGCGGGGAAAAAGATAATTTCGCTTCTGAATACGCCCGATCCCGTATGGGGTGAAAATGAAGTCAAAGGAACAGAGCTTGAGTTAAACAACGTCACTTTCTCGTACGATCAAAGACGCGGAGTGCTCAAAAACGTTAATATGCGCTTCCCCGAAAAGGGGATGACTGCCATTGTGGGCGAGAGCGGGTGCGGAAAGAGTACGGTTGTCAATATGATAACGGGTGCGTACCGTCCGCAAGAGGGAACGGTCGCCATAGGCGGGATGAACATAGAGAGCGTTTCGCGCAGGTCGTATTATTCGCATCTTGCATGCGTTTCATATGATACATACATCTTCAACGATACCATACGCGAGAACTTCGCTCTTGCGAAAAAGGATGTCAGCGACGAAGAGATATGGGCGGCTTTGAAGGCCGTCAATCTGGACGCGTTCGTGCGTGAAAACGGCGGGCCGGATAAGGTGATAAACGAGGACGCCGACAACGTTTCGGGCGGACAGAAGCAAAGACTTGCGCTCGCGGTCAATCTTGTTGCGGATAAGGATATCTATGTGTTCGACGAGGCGACGAGTAATATAGACATAGAGAGCGAAGCCGTCATCATGGATAATATAAAGGCCATGAGTAAGGATAAGTCGGTTATCGTCATCTCGCATCGTCTGGCAAACGTCGTTTCTGCGGATAGGATCTATTACATGGAAGACGGAGAAGTTAAGGAGCAAGGCACTCATTCTTATCTTATGAGTCTCAAAGGCGGGTACGCAAGACTTTTCACGACCCAGAAGGATTTAGAGGAAGGGTATAAGACGGTAATTTCAGCCAATGCCGCAAAGGGGGGAGTATGAAAAAGAAACTTCGCAGAAGCGGCGCAAAGGTAATGGCCGGGCTCATTGTGCTTCTCGGTTCTCTGTCTTATATAATGATACTTGCCGTGCTGAACGGGGCCTTGGGCTCGATTGCGGCTATGGGCGTAACCGTATTCGGCGCGACGGCTGTCGCAAAAGCGCTCGGAATTATGGGGCTCTGCGCCGAAATTTCGCTCTCATGGGGTCTGATCATAGGACTTGCGGTAGGCTGCGGCGTCGTGCGCGGTGCGCTCAGATATCTGGAGCAGTACAGCAATCACTACATAGCGTTCAGACTGCTTGCGGTTTTGCGCGACAGGATTTTTGCCGCGCTGCGCGTGCTCTGTCCCGCAAAGCTCGAGAGTAAGCAAAAGGGAAGCATCATATCCATGCTTACATCCGACATAGAGACGCTGGAGGTGTTCTACGCGCACACCGTATCGCCCGTATTCATAGCCGTGACGGTATCGCTTGCCGTACTGCTGTTCACAGGTTTTATTGCAGGCCTGTATTTAGCTTTCATAGCTTTGGCTGCATATATAGTCATAGGCGTCGTCGTGCCGCTTGTCTCGTCTAAAGCGCTTAAGGAGTCCGGAGTCAATTACCGCAGAGAGTTTGCATCCTTCAACTCGTATTTTCTTGACAGTATCAAGGGTATAAAGGATATCGTGATAAACAATGCGGAAAGCGACAGGAAGGTCGAGGTTAATCGCCGTTCGGATGTTCTTTTAAGCGAGACGAAGAAAATGAGAAAGAGCACGACCAAAGCAAGCTCTGCGACAGATCTCATAGTGGCGCTGTTCGATATCGCGGCGCTTGCCGCAGGGATAGCGCTCGCGCTCGCCGGCGTGACAGATATCGGCAGAATGATAATAGCCGTAGTGGCAATTTTAGGAAGCTTCGGCCCGGTAATCGCCATATCGGCGCTGCCCGGCAATCTCACGCAGACATTCGCGAGCGGAGACAGGGTTTTGGCCCTTCTTGAGGAAAAGCCGGCCGTAACGCCTGTAGAGGACGGTAAGACGTTCGAGTATGAAAAGCTATACGTCGACGGGCTATCCTTCTCCTACGACAAAAATCTGCCCGTTCTCAAAGATGTGTGCATGTACGCCGAAAAGGGCGAGATAGTCGGAATCGTCGGCGAAAGCGGATGCGGGAAATCGACCCTTTTGAAGCTTCTCTTAAGATTTTGGGAAAGGGATAAGGGTAAAATAGAGTACAACGGAATTGATGTGGACGATATCGATTCGGATAATCTTTTAGATAACGTGACCATGGTAAGTCAGACGACATACCTGTTTGACGACACCATCGAGGAGAATTTGAAAATAGCAAAGAGCGACGCGACGCGGCAGGAACTCGAAGATGCATGCAAACTTGCGTCCGTGCATGATTTTATAACGACTCTGCCCGACGGATACAAGACGCGGGTCGGCACCATGGGCGACAATCTCTCAGCCGGAGAGAAACAGCGCATAGGGCTTGCGCGCGCATTTTTAAAGGGCAGCGAGTTGATACTTCTGGATGAGCCGACGAGCAATGTGGACTCGATTAACGAGGGTATGATATTGAGGTCGCTCGCAGAGCAGAAGAGTAAAAAGAGCATTATTCTCGTGTCGCACAGAGAGTCTACCATGGCGCTCGCCGACAGAGTTTACAGAGTGGATGACGGAGTAATGAAGGAGGTTAAAAGTGTTGGGAAGCAATGACGTGTTTGAGTCGGAAGTGTCCGGGCTCATACGAAACACCGCCGAAATGCAGGCGGCTGCGGCCGAGAAAGAGGCAAACCTTTCCGATAAGCATAAAAAGCGTGAGATGAGGGATGCCGATGAAAGCAAGGCGTTCCGCAGATTCAAGATAAAAGATATAGTATTTCTCGCCATTGTCAACGCATGCACTCTCATAACCAGCGCCATCATGCCGCTGCTTGTCAATGTGCCCGTGTTCGGTATAGTCCAGATAGGACTGGGGCTGCAGTTCTCGCTGTTTTCCGTCATAGGGCTGATGAAGGTGCGTAAGGCCGGGTCGCTTTCGCTTATGGGGATAATCATAGCGCTCTTTCTTCTCATGATGTTCCCGCCGATGGCGCTCATTGCATTATGCGCGATAATTTCCGAGCTTATAGCGTTAGCTCTTTTCCGCAGTTATAAAAAGGATCGGGCGTGCGTTTTGGCCGCCACCCTGTACATGCCGCTTTCGACACCGCTCCTTCTTCTGTATTACAACGTGTTCTATACTTCGACGGGCGACGAGAATCTTATGGCTGCAATGTTTATTCTTGACAACTCATACCGTGAACAGATGGGGCTTGACCCTGTAAACGGCTGGGTCATAGGCGGAATATGCGTGGCCATTGTCGCCGTGAGTTTTATAGGGGCGATGATAGGAATGGTAGTCTCGCGCGAACTTAAAAAGGCGGGGGTGCTCAAGAAATGAAGTTCTTCTCGCTCAGAAACAATTTATATCCGCTCATAGCGATAGCGGCATCGCTGTTTATAATAATCTTCGGCATGATCGAGGCGCGTACATATAATTGCTCTTACTTTCTTGTAGCGCTCTTTGTCTGGCTGTGCATATTCGGATGTCTGAAGAGCTGTCTTAAAATGCTCGTTCCGATAATTGTTTTCGGCGGCATTTTTGCGGGTATAACGTATGCCGCATCCGACGGCAACCTGCTTTCGTCTATAGCCATGCTGAACAGATTCGGCGCACTCTTTTTAGGTATTGCGGTAAGCGCGACTATCGCGCCGGTAAACATGACGCGTGCGCTTTCGCAGCTGCATTTCCCGCGCTCTGTCACATTAGGTCTTCTGATAGCCTTGTCATTCGTGCCGATGCTCAAAGAGGAAGAGAGGCGCGTACGCGAGGCCATGAGAACGCGCGGCGCGGGCAGTATTTTAAACCCGAGAATATTCTATCGCGCTTTTTTAGTGCCGTTCGTGACCCGTCTCGTGAATATTTCCGATACGCTCGCGCTCTCGGTGGAAACGCGCGGGTTTGTGCTGGGCAGTCCGCTCTATACCGTGTATAAAAAGCAGTTCCCCGTCCTGTCCGACGTGATATTTATTTTAGGCATAATTGCGGGAGCGATCCCGGTGGTGATACTATGAGAGCGGTAGAATTTAAAGACGTAAATTTTTCCTACGACGGAAAAACCGGAATTTTAGAGAATGTAAATTTTAGCGCCGAATACGGCGAGGTTACCTTGCTTTCCGGTCATTCCGGCGAAGGGAAGAGTACCTTGATGTATATTTTAAGCGGCATTATTCCCAATGTAAACCACGGCGAGCTCTCGGGTGAAGTGTTCATAGACGGGGAAAACATCGTCGGCAAAAAAATGGGCCGCATATGTCGCAAGGTAGGCGTAGTGCTTCAAAACGCCGACGAACAGATAATACAGAAGATTGTAGAGGATGAAATAGCCTTCGGCTGCGAAAACCTTGCGTTTCCGCCCGAAAAGACAGAGAGACAGATAGATCTCGTCTGCAAGATCATGAATCTGGAAAAAAGCGCAAAGTGCCGCACCTTGTCCGGCGGGCAGAAGCAGCGCCTTATAACCGCGAGCACGCTCGCGATGGGTCAGAGGATAATAGTTCTGGACGAGCCGCTCGCAAACATGGATAAGGACGGCGCAAAATTTCTTATGCGGGCGCTTGTCATGCTTGCAAAGGCCGGGTACTGCGTCATTGTCATAGAACACAGGCTGGATATGGTCCTTCCGTTTGCGGATGCCGTATGGCACATGGGCGGCAGGACGGTCGTCAAAGCGGAGAATAAAGAGGACTATCTCGTGCAGCAGACTGCAAGGATAGAGGACGCATGTCCGAAATTTACCGGCGCCGAGCCCGCCTTGGTGCTGGATAAGCTGGGTTTTTCGATAAAGAAGGGGAAGGAGATATTGAAGGATATAACTTTCTCTGTTCCGAAGGGCGGAAGAACTGTCATTTTAGGCGAAAACGGCTGCGGCAAAACGACGCTCATGCGCCTTATGGCACGGCTGAACAAACCTACGGCGGGGAGCATAACGCAGTATATCGACGAGAGTTTGAAACAAAAGACGAGGGGCAGCAGTGCATGGTTCAAAAAGGTGGGCGTCGTGTACCAAAACCCCGATTACCAGCTCTTCATGCCGACCGTTCGCAGAGAGATTGCGTTCGGTGCAAAGAGCCCCGAACAAGTTGAAACCATTGCAAAGATGTTCGGCATCGATCATCTTTTAGACAGGCATCCGCAGTCTCTGTCCGAGGGGCAGAAAAGGCGCGTGTCCATAGCGGCCGTCGTCGCATACGAGCCGGAGATTCTTCTGCTTGACGAGCCGACCGTCGGTCAGGACTATGACGGGCTGTGCATGCTCGTGGATGTTCTCAACAGGCTGCATGCGGAGACAGGCAATACCATGATAACCATAACGCACGACGTGCGCTGCGCCGAGGCGCTGTGCGACAGAGCCATACTCATAAAAAGCGGCGTCGTCGAAAAGAGCGGCGGAAAGGAGCTGGTGAGGGAATACTTTGCCGTGTGAAAGGAATATAGAATAGAAAGAAAACGAAATCGGGCCCGGCGGCAAATTAACTGCCGGGCCCGATTGAATATAAGGAGGCTATGCAATATGCTTTGCCAGTTGGTTTTTAAGCGAAAAAAGAGCTATGACGAATCGCTCGTGTATAGTTTTGGCAACGAGATCCGAAAAGTCGAGGTCAAACCGGAAGGCAACGCATCTTACGCGCAGCATATCCTGCCATATTTGTTCGTCCGTGATAAGTCCGCTTCTTTGGGCAAGGACGAATATGCAGCCCGGCGAACCGAAATCCAAGGGCGAAAAGCCCTGAGAGATCAGGATATTGTGCAGCGCCGAGCAAACGGCGTCGAAAGCGATGGCAAATCGCCTTATAAGCGCACTTTTAGCATCGTCGTTCTCCGCACTGCTTGTATAGAGAGAGTTGGCCTCGACTAAAAGAGACAGAGACTTGGTAATTTTGTTGTAGTAATCCTCATATTCAAGCATAAATCTACAAAACCTCTCAACCGCATTATTTTTAAGCTTTACGGGGAAGAACCTTAATTGACCGGCGGTCCCATGACTTCATCGATTATACATGGTTTTTAGGTTAAGTCTTTGTATTTTGTGTTAAATTTTCGTAACAATTGCAGGATATTGAGGCCGAAATCCGAAGAAAAAAGAGGAAGCAGGGGTGCGCTCGGAAAATTGATCGCTTCGGAACTTACGGGATATCCGAAGAGTAAAAGCAGGCTGAAGATAAAAAAAGGGCAATAATGAAATCCGCGTATAAAAATACCGGATTTCGGTGTAAGGGCTATCGCTCAGGCGGCGTCATACATTTTTACGGATGCTGTAAATATTGATCTCTTTATCTTGATTATTCTGTCAAAATGTGCCAAAATAAATCAAACGAAAAAACGTTTGATTTATGTGAAAATCACGTAATAAAACTTATACGGCGGATGGATAATGGACATTGAAAAATTAGGGAAATGGGCGGAGCTTTTGCTTGATACGGGCAAAAGGAACAATCTCATAAACTTCAAAGACACTAAACTCGGAACGGCGGAGATCGTCGCTCCGGACCAAAATGTGCTTTTGAAAGGCGCGGAGAATGCGGTCACGTTCGAAGTATATGATCCGAAACTTGCGGGAGATGATGACGATGACGATGAAGACGAGAACTTGCAAGGGATTACGGACGAAAAGTTTATGTCCAAAGAGGAATATCTGACCGCTTATGCAAAAAAAATAAAGCAGAACCGGATGCTTATTTATAACGCGGCGGGGAAGCCTATAAGGGCGCTGCAGAATATAGGCAGGCGGGCAGCAACGGCTATAGAGGAGACGGGCGTAAACATTGCATATGCCGCATTCGGGTTTGTGAATTGGACGGAAAGCGAAAATTCAGAGATCGAAATGCGCGCGCCGCTTCTTCTCGTACCCGTTTCCATAGAGAACAAGTCGGCGGTGGATCCGTTTACCGTAAGATTCACGGACGGCGACATCGTCGTCAATCCGACTTTTTCGTATAAGCTTCGGAACGAATACGGAATAACCCTTCCGGAGTATGACGAGGATGACGGCTTCGACGGCTATCTTGAAAAGGTGTCCGAGCTTGTAAAAAAACTCAAGTGGATAGTCTCTTCCGAGTGCAAAATAGGCATATTCTCATTCCTGAAAATAAACATGTATCAGGACCTGAAGGACAATATTCATAAAATCAGCGGCAACAACAGTGTTCGGGCACTGCTCGGCGAGTATGATTCGTCATGCGAACAAAACGTCGCAGAGGATACCGAACATGAGATCAATTTTTCTGACCTGCACAACGTAGTCGACGCAGACTCAAGTCAATGTGAGGCGATAGCTACTGCCAAGGCGGGTAAAAACTTCGTGCTTCAGGGACCGCCCGGAACCGGCAAGAGCCAGACGATAACCAACATAATAGCCGAGTGTCTCATGGACGGCAAAAAAGTGTTGTTTGTATCCGAAAAACTCGCCGCGCTGAACGTAGTGTACGATAAACTTAAAAAAGCGGGGCTGGATGAGTTCTGTCTTGAGCTGCACAGCCATAAATCCAATAAAAAGCAGGTGATAGACGAGCTGTGCAGAACCTTGCGTCTCGGTAGAAGCGGATTGTCGGACAGGGCCGAAAAAGAGGCGAGACTCAAACAGGACGCTAAAGATAAACTTGACGCCTATGCAGCCGAACTGCATAAAGTCCGGCCGGGAATAAACAAGTCGGTTTATCAGATGTACGAGGAGATCTCGGCGTGCAGAGAGCTGAGTAATACGGATTTTATCGTAAAAGATATAAATAATAAGGACGAGGCCTATATCGAGGGCGCGGAAGAGCTTTTGAAGCGTTACGCAGGTTATACCGTTTCGGTGGGGAAAGACTACCATGACAATCCCTGGTATGGCTATACGGACCTCGGCGGCGGGTATGAGGGCACCGTGAGGCTTAAGAGCGATTTGCAGGCGCTGCTTTCGCTCTGCTCGTCATTAGAAGAGATAAACAAAGAGGCGTATGCGAGATACGGCGTGTCAGCCGAAAGCATAGCCGAGGCATACGCGCTCGGCGAGATATTCCGCTTGTCGGGCGAAAGCGGATATATTACGCCGTCGTTGCTCGACATAAAGATACAGGACGGCGTCATACAGACGGTAAAGCAGATGAAGTCTAAAGCCGAGAATATCCGGTACAGAAAGGCCGTTCTGGATAAAAAATTTAATGAGGATATCTACAAGCTGGACGGGCGCGTACTCTATAAGAAACTCGCGCGCGACTACGGAAGCGTGATATCCAGGTTGTTTAAGAGAGAGTATAAGAGGATAATAAACGACATAAGGTTGTGCGCGAAAGACAATAAAAAGCCGAATTATATGCAGGCAATCACCGCCGTAGACACGTTGAATAAATATCGGGAAGATCTTAAGGCGTTCGGTGCGGCAGAGATGAAGGTGAAGGGTATGCTCGGGCCTGAGTATGCCGGGCCGGATACCGATTTCGACAAGCTTTTACAGGATTTGGAGAGTTTAAAATCCTC
>CAYLIO010000023.1:0-16999 GCA_964383655.1 uncultured Clostridia bacterium
CCGGTGTCCCGGCAATCGAGCAAAGTAAGGACTGCATTGCCTCTAATGGTGATTACAGAGCCGCCGTTACCCGTGAGGGTATACCCGTTGAGACACAGATACACCTCGCCCGAGTCTACTGATATGTTGGCTGCAACGTTCTTTGAAAGATAATGGTAACCCTCTGAAAGTGTGATGTTTCTATCTTCGCCAATCTCACTCCATGTAACATCGCCAACATTGTGATAAGAAGCATGATTTTCATCGGTATCGGCCAGCGCGGTGCTTACGTTTGAACTGCTAAGCAGCACAAATGCAAAAACGGCGCAAGTTGCCATTATAACCGCAAGAACGGCTATGACAATACTGCACTTTACGCTAAGCTTCGCCATAATAAATGCTCTCCCTCAGAAAAATTTTTTTAAGAGCTCTTTAGCCGTGCGTGAAAAACGTACGGCTAAAGAGTTACCCTTATACAAGTTTATCGTAATCGCCCGGCGCAAATACACCGGCCCTTTACGTCATCAATTTTAACATATTTTGTAAATATCCAACAAAAATTTTGAAAATTTCACAAGTTTTTCATAATTATCCCACAGGCATTAGTCGGGTTACGATTGCCTGAACCGGAGAATATTATCCCGTTATCATCTTCCCAAAACTAAGACCCTATCCATTCTGAACAGCAAAATCTGAGTTGTAAGTAAAAGGAGCTGCCGCAAAAAAAACGAAACAGCCCCTTTAAAACGAAAATCAATGCCATTTTTGAATGCCGGACAACAAAGTCAGACAATATATAACCATCAATTATATTGTAAGCTTGCCGGCAAAAAGCTTTAAAACGTGCTTAGAGCAATCTCAAAGCACATCCGGTTACTCTATAATTTACAAAGCCTCTTCGACAAGTTCGCTCCCTTTATATCTCACAAGCGATTTAATCCCCAGTTTTTTGAGTCTTTTACAAGTTTCATCAAATGCAAATCCTATGGCAGACGCCTGATGCGCGTCGGAGGAGAGCATGAACCTGCAACCGCGTTCGCGGAGTGCCGGTATAAGTTTTTCCGACGGATATATATCTCCCTCGCCCCTGTACAGTCTGCCGAGGTTTATCTCGACCACCGCGCCTTCAGGGAGCGCCTCTATGGCGCCGAGTGCGGCGCGTCTGTATCTATCGCTGTTCTCATCGAAGAAACGCCCGTTGCCGTTGAAGCGCGTTATGAGGTCGAAGTGGCCGACTATGTCGGGCTGTAAAGTCTTTACCATGTCTGCAACCTCGGAGTAGTATGCCTCGGCTGCAGACAGCGCGTCGCCGTGATATATGCGCTCTGTAGTCTTTGCAAAACCTCTCTCGGAAATATCTATAGGCAGGTATTTCCCGGGTTTTACCTCAAGGTAATGCACCGAACCTATGACAAAGTCGCAGACAGACGGACGCTCGCCGAAATAGTCGAGCTCGACGCCGTTTAAAAGATGTATACTGCCGGCGTATTTTCGTTTCAGAATCTCGTACTCGCGTATATACGCATAATAATCACGTATGCAATAGGACGGGTCGAATGCGGTATACGAATGGAAAGAAAAGCCGAGCGTGTCCATGCCGCAGGCTATAGCGCCCTTTATCATGTTCTCCATCGAGTCGTCGCCGTCGCAATAATTCGTGTGCGTATGTACATTTGATTTGATATACGGCATAATTTATTGCATTCTCTCCTGCTTGACTTTTTTATCTACTACATGTCTTGAGGCGAGTTGCTCCTTTACGTCGCCTATGGTTATACCGCTGTCGGCCATGAGCACGAGCACGTGATACACGAGATCGGCTATCTCGAACACCGTCTCGTCCTTGTCTCCGCCCTTTGCCGCAATCACCACTTCGGTACACTCTTCGCCCACTTTTTTAAGTATCTTATCGAGCCCTTTTTCGAACAGATAGCTCGTATATGAACCCTCTTTTGCATTGCTCTTCCTGTCCTCGAGCAGCTCGTAAAGCCCCTCAAGCGAGAACGTGTCGATATCCTCGTTCTCGAGCACGGGCGAATTGAAACAGCTCTCCGTACCGAGATGGCACGCAGGGCCGTCCTTTACCACCTCGACGAGCAGACTGTCATAGTCACAGTCGGCTGTTATGGAAACTATGTGCTGAAAATTGCCGGACGTCTCGCCCTTGAGCCACAGCTTCTTGCGCGAACGCGAATAAAAACAGGTCAGCTTTCTCTTCATGCTTATCTCGAGGCTTTCCCTGTTCATGTACGCCACGGTGAGTACCTTTTTAGAGTATGCGTCCTGAACGACGGCGGGAATGAGCCCGTCCCTGTCAAATCTCAATTTCTCTATATCAACCATCTCTTCCATAATTTATCTTCTCCTTCACTTATCTGTAATTTACTGAGGTTTTTACTCTGCCTCTTTTGAGGCTTTATCGCTATACGCGCATTTCTACGCCGGACTTTTTGAGATACTTCTTAAGATGCTCGATATTCACTTCCTTAAAGTGGAATATGGATGCCGCAAGTCCGGCGTCCGCCGCAGGAACGCTTTTAAAGAGCGTCAGAAAATCCTCCTCGCATCCTGCGCCGCCGCTGGCTATGACGGGTATTGTAAGTCTGCGACAACAGAAGCTGAGCATTTCGCAGTCAAAGCCCTTCTTCACCCCGTCCGTATCAATGCTGTTCAACACCAATTCTCCGGCCCCCTCTTCCTGGCCGCGATAAGCCCACTCTTCGGCGTCTATTCCGGTATTGAATCTTCCGCCGTGCGAGAAGACTGTGAATTTGCCGTCCACGCGCTTCACGTCCATGGAGAGCACTACGCACTGGTTGCCGTAGCGCTTTGCCGCACGCCCGATAATACTCGGATCCTTTATGGCGCCCGTATTTACGCTGACCTTATCTGCGCCGCATTTCAAGACGCGGTCGAAATCGTCTAACGTGTTTATGCCGCCGCCCACGGTAAGCGGAATGAATATGCACGATGCGACCTGCCTTAAAACGTCCGTAAACAGCCCGCGCCCCTCTGCAGAGGCGGTTATGTCGTAGAACACAAGCTCATCCGCACCGGACAGATTATAAAACTGCGCAAGGCTCACGGGCGTCTCCACGTCCTTTATCCCTACAAAATTCGTACCCTTTACAACCATGCCGTCCTTAACATCCAGACACGGGATTATTCTCTTAGCCAGCATTTAAAGATCACCGTTCTCCGTAAGTACTTTTTTCAAATCCAGTGCGCCGGTATAGACAGCTTTACCCAGCACCGCGCCGTACACGCCTATTTCGCGGAGTCTGTGAAGCTCGCTGTAGTACGTTATGCCGCCCGAGGCTATTATATTGACGCCGCATGAAACAAGTTTTTCGTATACGTCCGTGTCTATGCCGGAGAGCATTCCGTCCCTGGATATGTCGGTGTATATGACCGTGCTCACGCCTATGCTTTTAAGCCTTTTCACAAAGTCAAGCGCGTCCAAGTCCGTCACCGTTCTCCATCCGTGCACGGCTATTTTGCCGTTTTTTACGTCCACGCCGACGGCTACCTTGTCTGCAAAGTGTTTGACGGCGTCTTTTACCAAGGCGAAGTTCTCCGCCGCAGCCGATCCCAAAATGACCCTGCCCGCACCGTAAGAGAGATACTCCTCTATGCGCTCCAAGGTACGTACTCCGCCACCTATCTCCACAAATAGTCCGCTCTCTTTGACTATCGTCCCGACGATTTCAAAATTGCACGGCACACCCTCTCTCGCGCCGTCCAGGTCGACGACGTGCAAACACTTTGCCCCGAGAGAGGCAAATTTCTTTGCCGTCTCTGCCGGACTGTCCGAAAAGATCTCCTCTTTTTCGTAGTCGCCCTGCGTAAGGCGCACGGCCTTTCCGCCGCGTATGTCTATAGCGGGATAAATCTGCATATCTGCCTCACTTGTCTTTTTTTATTCCGTATTCAGCCCCTGATTTCACTGAACGCGCGCAGAATTTTGAGCCCGGAAGCTCCGCTCTTTTCGGGATGGAACTGCGTGCCGAATACATTTTCTTTTTCTGCGGATGCCGTAAGATTTATTCCGCCGTAAAACGCCGTGGCCGTGACGCTTTTTAAGCAATCCTTTGCGTAGTACGAGTGCACGAAATAGACGTATTCGCCCTCTTCGGTATATTTATACAGCCTCGATTTTTTCGACGTAAGGTTTAAGCAGTTCCAGCCCATATGCGGCACTTTAAGCGGCGTGTCCAGATCCGGCGCTATGGGCGAAACCGTGCCCGGAATATATGAAAGGCCCCTGTGCTCGCCGTACTCTAGGCTTTTATCGAAGAGCATCTGCATGCCGAGGCAGATGCCGAGCACGGGTTTTCCTTTTTTAACCTCTCTGTCCAGCACCGGTATAAGCCCGCACTCCTCAAGTTTCGCGTATGCGTCCGCAAAAGCGCCCACCCCGGGCAGAATGAGCGCCGAGGCGTCCTCTATTTTTCTCTTTTCGGACGTTACGACATTCTCCGCGCCGAGATACTTAAGCGAGGCGGAGAGCGAAAAGAGATTGCCGACGTCGTAATCTATAACGGCTATCATAGAACACCCTTTGTGGTGGGAAGACCATCTCCGCCGCAACCGCCCTTCTTAACGGCCGACGACATTGCTTTTGCGAATGCCTTGAACACGCCTTCGGCCACGTGATGGTTGTTCTCGCCGCAGAGTTTTTTTATATGCAGCGACATGGGGCATGTGCGGGTGAACGCTAAAAAGAACTCCTTGAAGAGCTCGCAGTCCATGTCGCCGAGTCTGTATTCGTCCGGGAAAGCGACATCGAAATTGAGGTAATCCCTGCCGCATATGTCGGCCGCGCACAGAATGAGCGCTTCGTCCATCGGCAGCACCGCCCAGCCATAGCGGCTTATGCCGCGCTTGTCGCCGAGCGCGTCCGAAAACGCCTTGCCGAGCGTTATGCCGCAATCTTCGACGGTATGATGCATGTCCACGCACGTATCGCCCTTGCACTTTATTTCAAGGTCAAACCCGCCGTGACGCGCAAACTGCTCCAACATGTGATCGAGAAAACCGCAGCCCGTGTCTGTTTTGTATCTGCCTTCCCCGTCTATGGAAAGTTTTACCGCTATGTCCGTCTCTGCCGTCTTTCTGGTAATTTCAGCACTTCTCATGTCTTAAGTCACTCGTCTCCTCTAAGTATTTGCTTTAAGGCCGAAAGAAAAGCATCCGTCTGTTCCTTTGTGCCTATGCTTATGCGTATGTAATCCTTTATGCGCTCGTCATTGAACCTGCGCACCAGCACGCCCTTTTCTTTAAGCTTCAAATACAGCTCCTCTCCACCCCTCTCAAGGCTTTTGGCAAGCAAAAAGTTTGCTTTTGAGGGCAGCACCTCAAACTTAAGTTTTTCCAGTTCCGCAAAAAGGTATGCGCGTACCTGTATTATCCTGTCCGTGCATGACCGGAAATATTCTTCCTCTCTAAGGCTCTGAATCGCGGCCGATAGACTCATTCTGTTTACGTTGTACGGATTGAACGAGCAGCGCACCCGCTCTATGTCGGATATGAGCTCCGGACACGCAAAGCACATTCCCACCCTCGCGCCGGCAAGCGAGCGCGACTTGGACATCGTCTGCACGACGATGAGATTCGAATACTTTTTTACGAGCGGGGCCATAGTCTGTCCGCCGAAGTCAATGTACGCCTCATCTACAACGACCACTCTGTCCGGGTTGCTTTTTACTATTCTCTCCGCTTTGTCCCGCTCAAGATATATACCCGTCTGCGCATTGGGATTGGCTATGCACACGTTCTCAATAGCACCGCTGAATCTTTCCGCGTCTATGGTGAAATCGCTCTTGAGCGGCACGGGCGTATACCTTATGCCGAGCAACGAACAAAGGACCGGGTAGAACCCGTAGCTTACGTCCGGGCACGCCATTCCTATGTCTTCGGAACAAAACGCTCTGAATATATGCGCCAAGTTTTCGTCCGAGCCGTTCCCCACGCTCACCATATCACGCTCCAGCCCGTACAGACGCGCCAGCTCGTCTTTAAGCCGCACGGTCTGAGGGTCAGGGTAAAGGTTCAGCCGCTCGGCCTCGCCCGATATGGCCTCTATGACTCCCGGGGCGGGAGGGTACGGACTTTCGTTGGTATTAAGTTTTACGTAAGCCTTCTCCTGCGGTTGCTCGCCGGGGACATAAGGCTCGAGCTTGTCAAGTTCTTTACTCAAAAACCGGGACATTTTATAAAATTACCCCCGTAATATACATCATTTATCCTTATTTATCCTCACCTTGACGGAGCGCGCGTGCGCGTCGAGTCCTTCGCTCTCGGCAAAGGCAGTGACTATCGGCGCAGCCTTTTCAAGCTCCTCTCTAGTATAATAAATGTACGAAGACTTCTTCACGAAATCATCCACCGACAGCGGCGACGAGAACTTAGCCGCGCCGCCTGTGGGCAGCGTGTGGTTGGGTCCCGCATAATAATCGCCGAGCGCCTCGGGCGTGTATTTGCCGAGGAAAATAGAGCCGGCATTCTTAATTTTTCCGAGGTAATCGAAAGGATTATCCACGCATATCTCTAAGTGCTCGGGCGCGATTTCGTTCGCCGCATCGATTGCCTCGTCTATGTTTTTGCAAATAATTATCTTGCCGCTGCTTTCTACGGATGCGCGCGCTATCTCCGAACGCGGCAGCTTTTCAAGCTGCCTCTCGACTTCTTTCTGCACTTCATAAGCCAAAGCCTCGCTGTCCGTTACCAGCACGGCCGTCGCAAGCTTGTCATGCTCGGCCTGGGATAAAAGATCCGCCGCGACGTATACGGGGTTTGCCGTCCCGTCTGCTATGACCAGTATCTCGGACGGCCCCGCTATCATGTCTATACTCACAAGCCCGTACACAATCTTTTTCGCGAGCGCGACATATATATTCCCGGGCCCTACTATTTTATCCACCTTGGGGATGCTCTCCGTGCCGTACGCGAGCGCGGCTATAGCCTGTGCGCCGCCGGTCTTGAACACGTCGTCCGCTCCCGCAAGCTTTGCGGCGTACAATATTTCCGGCTTTACCTTGCCGTCACCCTTTACGGGCGTCACCATGACTATCCGGCCCACCCCTGCTATTTTGGCCGGAACTATATCCATGAGAACGGTGGACGGGTAGCTCGCCGTACCGCCCGGCACGTACACGCCGGCTTTTTCCACGGGCGTATACTTCTGGCCGAGCACTGCGCCTTCTTTCCTTATTTCGAACCCCGTCTTTATCTGTCTCTCGTGGAAGAGCGCGATATTGTCGAGGCAGGCCTTTATGACGCCCTTGTACTCATCCGAAAGCGCTTTTTCCGCCTCGTCGAATTCCTCATCCGTAACTTTGAGGCTGTCCAAAGCCGCGCCGTCGAATTTTTTGCCGTACTCCTTTACAGCCTCGTCTCCGCGCCTTGCGACATCGGCGACGATGCTTCTTACCGCCTGCTCGTATTCGGTATATTCGGTTATCTGTCTGTTTAAAATATCTTTCGCCGAATAGTTTTTATATATTTTAATCATCCGAAAGCTCCTTCTTGATCCGCATCACGGCGGTGTCTATTTCACCTCTCTTGAATTTATAGCATGTCTTATTGGCTATAAGCCTCGCGCTTATGGGGAAAATTTCGCATATGACCGACATATTGTTCTCCCTCAGCGTATTCCCCGTCTCTACTATATCCACAATGACGTCCGACAACCCTAAAATAGGCGCAAGTTCTATAGACCCGTAGAGCTTTATTATGTCTATGTCCCTGTTTTTCTTCGCGTAATACTCCCCGGCAATCCTCGGAAACTTCGTTGCGACGCGAAGCGGCCGCGACAGATCCTCTCTAAAGTCGTTCACGGACGCGACGCACATGCGGCACTTGCCTATCTTCAGGTCCAAAAGCTCGTACACGTCCTCGCCGCTCTCTAAAAGCACGTCTCGTCCTGCCACGCCTATATCCGCCACGCCGTGCTCCACGTATATGGGCACGTCCGTAGGCTTGACCCAAAAATAGCTCACGCCGCTTCGCTCGTCCGTAAATATGAGCTTTCGCGTATCTTTTTTCAAAATATCCTCGCAGGAATAGCCGGCTTTTTCCAGCATTTTATACACTTTCTCGCCGAGCCGTCCCTTAGGCAGCGCAATGTTGAGCATAATCCGTCTATACCTCCGTAATCTTTGCGAATTTCATCCCCTCGGGCACACTCGATGCAACCTGCACCTTTTGCCCTTCCGCTATGAGTTTTTCGGCCTTCTTTAAAACAAGTGCGGGCGGATCGCTCTCCTTATACAACAAAAGCACGTCGGCGTCGTACTCAGGCCTCTTGCCGCAATAATAGTTGAGCTCGTCCGGATAGAGCGCAAACCCCATTCCGCCGAAACCGGCATCGAACTTTTTTATGAGATTGTCATATCTCCCGCCGGAGAGCACTACGTGCGGGAACCTGTCCACAAACCCCTGAAATATTATGCCGTTATAATATGCGGGATCGCTTGTGAGCGAGAAATCGACGTTGAACACGTCCGCTCTCCCGCTCTCGGAAAGCGCGTCCAAAAGCTCTTTAAGCTCATCTGCCGCATTTTTACATTCGCAAGGGAAGAGTTTATACAAAAGCTCGAGCTTCTCCGCATTATTCCCGCCGGCGCTTATAAGCTCGACAAGCCCCCTCGCCGTCTCGTCCGGAATGCCGCACTGAGCGCACATTACCGGCATGTCGTGCACGTTTTTTGCGCGTATGCACTCGGCCACGGGCTCGGGGCATACTTCCTTTCCGCAGCTTTTCATTATCCCGCCGATGATGCCCATGTGCGATATGTCTATAAGATAACTCTCGCCGACCGCCTTTAAACTGTCCGCCGCAAGCGACAGCACCTCCAGCTGGCTGTAACAGTTCGGATCCCCTAAATACTCAAGTCCTATCTGACTTATCTCTTTAAACCGGTTGTTCCCCTTATCCGGCCTGTAGACGCTCTCCCGGTAGTACAGCTTGCGAAACTGCGCTCCGCTCGCCTTGGAATTCTTGACTATGGACAGCGTCACGTCCGGCTTGAGCGCAAGCAACTTGCCGCTCCTGTCACTGAACGTTATTATATCATCGCTTTGCAGAAAACTCCTGTTTTCCGCATACAGCGAATACTCCTCGAACTTTGTCATTCTGTATTGCGTGTACCCGAAGCTCTCATACAGCCCTTTAAGGCTGTAGTACACCCTCTCTTCCTCGGTATAGTTAAG
Source organism: uncultured Clostridia bacterium (assembly GCA_964383655.1). GTDB lineage: Bacteria > Bacillota > Clostridia > Christensenellales > Borkfalkiaceae > Coproplasma. The sequence continues at coordinate 9,193 of CAYLIO010000023.1, forward strand.
CTTTCTCTTCATTCTCTCCGCCCTCTTCTATATCCCCGCTTTTTTCCGCATACCTGCCCAGCACTTCCCTGTACCCGCCGCTTCCGCGGTTTATACACCGCGATATGCGCGAAAGCGTGGCCGACGATATCTCCGTCATCTCAATAATCCGGCTGTACGTGTAACCCTTCAACAACAGCTTCGCACAGAGCAGCCGCTGAGCCATCTGCTCCGTCTCCTTGTACGTGCACAGATCGTCAAGCACCTTCTCAATCTCTTCGGCGCTTTCTATAGCCGCGAAAAACTCGCAGAGCTCCCTGTACGCCTTCTTCTTGTCAAAACCTTCCATCTCTTCCTTCTTTTTTTTATCCGAAAACTTTCGCCGCTCGTTCTGCGGTACGTTTATTTTACTTTATCGCTTTAAATTTGTAAAGCGTTTTGAGCAAAATTTCTTGATTTTGGCGCCTCGGTTTATTTGCGGCAGGGCCGTCCGCCGCCTGAAGCGAATGACCTGCCGGCATAAAATCTGTCTTCCCCGACTGTTTTGGCGGGTAAAAATTCTGTTTGGCATCGCGGTATGGCATGGACGAATGCGACTTCATTATCATGCCGGCAATGAAAACAGGCTTCATCGTGGGGGCGTAAAGTCTTATCTCCCGCCGACGGGGTGCTTCCGGCCTGTAAAAAAAAGACCGCGGAAGCACTTTAACAAATAAAGCTTTGCGGTCGTATTTTATATTTTGTATGTGTCGCCGGGCTATAGAGCGCGCCTGCCCGGAAGAGCTTTGATTTCAGTTTATTTTTGTGAGGTTTAATGACTTCATGAAGCCGTCGAAAGCGGCTCTGCCGCTCTCGTCGTCTTTAAACACCGCCGTGTTTTTCAAAATATTTATGCACGTCGTCTCGACTTCTTGCTTTATGAGCTCCTTTGCCCTTTCCTTTTTACATGTTCCGCATGAAAGCAATCTTTCCGTCATATCTGCGTGAATGAGCATATCCTCGGAAAGATTTTCCCTTGAATACTTCTTCGCGCCGGTAAGATAGCTTTCCACCTCGCCCAACTGGCGCTCGAGGCGCGCGGGCAGGATGAAAAGTCCCATTGCCTCTATAAGGCCTATGGATTCGCTCTTTATGTTGTGATACTGCTTGTGTGCATGGAATATTCCGTCCGGATATTTTTCGCTGCAGCGGTTGTTGCGCAAAATCATGTCGAGGATATAGCCGCCGCCCTGTTTTCTCGCGATTAAACTTGCCGTGCTGTGTTTTTCATCGGTCTCGGGGATTATGTCAAGCCGCTTGTTCTCGTACACTTTCCATGCATCGCATATTTTGTACGCGAGCAGACTCAGCTTTTTTCTGTCTTTCCCTTCAAGGCGTATCGCGCTGTTGTACCAGTCGGTTATGGATATGCGGACATCGTCATACTCCGCGCTTTTATAGTACGCGCGCGCTCTAGCGCGCTGCATCGGAAGGATATGACCCCCGCCCTGGAAATGGTCGTGCATCAGTATAGACCCGCCTACACGCGGAAGGGGCGCATTGTTGCCGATGAAATATCCGGGGAAAAGGTCGACGAAATCGAAAAGGCGCTCGCTTGTCTTCTCGTCCAGGACCATGGGCGTATGTATTTGACGTATAGCTATTCCGTGCTCGTTGAAATAGGCGTACGGCGAGTATTGCCAGAACCAGTCCTCTCCCGCGAGTTTTATTCCGATCGTGCGCATGTTTCTGCGCGAAAAACCGGGTTTTTCATACCCCTCGTTCTCGCGGCAGATCGTACACATGGGATAGCTTGTACTGACGGATGTGAGCTGCTTTAACAAATCCTTGTTGTTCTTTTCCGGTTTAGAGAGGTTGATGGTTATCTCCAGTCCGCCCTTGTCCGTCTTAGCTATCCACTTAATGTTTTTGTCGATGGCGGATTTTTTTACATAATTGTTACGGATACAGTAATCATACAGCCAGCCCGTCGCCGATTCCGGGTCAGACGCATATTTTTCATAGAACAGCTCCTCGACCTCTGACGGACGAAGGCTGACCGCGTCCATGAGTCTGTCCTCTAAAACAGCGCGATCGTACTCTTTTCCCGCGTCGTCTAAATCGGCAAAAATCGCGTCAAGGATTTCATTCGGAAGAAGAGCGCCGGGTACTTCCCGGCAGGCGGTATAGTCATATGCTCCGAGCATCTCTAAAAGAACGTTTCGGACATAGAATTCGTCGCGCGCGCTGAGCATAAGGTGTTTTTTTGCATACTCGATAAGCCGTTGAATATTTTCGTCCAGCATTTTCATAGCCTCGTTACGGTGATTCCGTTGCCGATTTGTGCGGGATAGCTTACTGCGTTATAACCCGTTTTTCCGAAGTACTCCTCTTTTACCTCTTCGATAAACTGCTGCACGTGTTCGCTTTCGACGAGCGAAATTACAGAGCCGCCGAATCCGCCGCCGGTCATACGCGATCCTATGCAGTATTTATTTGCGCGAGCCGCGTCTGTGAGAGCGTCGGGCTCGAAGCCGGTGACCTCGTAATCGTCGCGAAGCGAATAGTGGGAACTGTTTAAAAGTTCGCCGAGCGTCGAAACGTCGCCCCTCTCAAGCGCTATGACAGACTTATCTACGCGTTCGCATTCGCTTACTATATGCCTTGCGCGCTTGAAAAGCGCTCCGGGCAGAAGATCGGAACATTTATTCAGCTGCTCCTTCGTCACCGAAGCGAGAGACGGGACATCGAAACGTTTTTGTATCCTCTCAAGCGCACTGTCCGCCTCCGACCTGCGCTCGTTGTATTTGCTTTGTATAAGGTTATGCGGCTTTCTGGTGTCTATGATGACGAAACAGTATTTGCCGAGTTTAACGGGTACATAGGCACAATCGAGCGTGGCGCAGTCTAAAAGCATGGCGCATTCCTCCTTGCCGCACGCAGAGGCGTACTGGTCCATGATGCCGCAGTTCACGCCCGCGAACTCGTGCTCGGCTTTTTGCGCGAGCAGCGCAATTTCGACTTTGTCTATAGCCTCGCCTGCCACAGCCGCAAGCGCGGCGATGGTCGACACCTCTATCGCCGCAGACGATGAAAGTCCGCTGCCGAACGGAACGGTACAGTCCTGGAGCATGTCGCAGCCTATGAGTTTATGCCCCGCCTTGAGCCACATGTACGCGCTGCCCGCCTGGTAATTGCCGTACTCGAGCGATTTATAACTCTCAAGCCTGTCGATGCTTAAACTGACCTTGTCCGGAAGCGTCGTCCAGCTTAAATTAATTTTATCGGTACCGTTCGGCCGGACATAAACCGTATTGCACAGCTTAAGCGCGGCAGGCAGAACCTTGCCGCCGCAATAGTCTATATGCTCGCCTATTATGTTTACCCTGCCCGCGGCAGTGACTTTATACTCGTATTCCATAAAACCCCTTCGTCCTGACACGCGATATTCTTTAGCGGCGGGCAAGAAAAACAGGCCTCTCTCATCCCGTTCGCGTATGCAGAATCTCCTTAGCTTTTCAAGTAAAATTTATTTCTTGCCCTGGCCGTAATATGCATTCGCGCCGTGCTTGCGGAAGTAATGCTTGTCCAGCAGATACTTATCTACCTGCGGTACGTTTTTATTGATTTTCTCGCTGAGAAGCGCCATGTGCGCGACGGCTTCCAGCGTCACGGCGTTTTCCACCGCCTTCTCAGGCGTTATGCCCCACGTAAAAGGGCCGTGGTTTTTAACGATTACTGCGGGAACGGACATGACGTCTCTTCCTTTGAATGTCTCCGCAATGACAAGCCCCGTGTTCTTTTCGTAATCATTTTGTATCTCGTCCTTCGTAAGCGAACGCGTACAAGGCACCGCGCCGTAGAACGCATCTGCATGCGTCGTGCCGTATGCGGGTATATCCCTTCCCGCCTGCGCCCATGCAACGGCGTATGTCGAATGCGTATGCACCGCACCGCCTATTCCGGGGAAAGACTTGTAAAAAACTATATGCGTGGGCGTATCGCTGGACGGACGGTACTCGCCTTCCACGACATTGCCGTCTAAGTCCACGACAACCATATCGTCCGGCTTCATTTCGTCGTAACTTACGCCGCTCGGCTTTATAACCATGAGCCCCTTTTCGCGGTCAAACCCGCTGACGTTGCCCCAGGTTAAAATTACTAAGCCGTGCTTTACGAGAGCAAGGTTTTGCTCATATACCCTTTTTTTCAGCTCCTCCAGCATTAAAACACCTCCGTCGCGCACTTCTCGGCAACCAGACACCTCTTGTAAGCGGCCATGAACCGCTCAAAGTTCTTCTCCTCTTTTTCATCCGCTTTGAGCACAGCGCTGTCCGAGCGTACAAAAATTTCGTTTAAGTAATCTGAAAGTGAAACGCCGCTTTTTAAGGCATACCCTGCAAGCAGCGCCATTCCCCATGCGCCGCCTTCGCCGGCGTTGGTCATGACGGTTACCGGTACGCCGAGCGCACTTGCCATGGCCTTTTGCCCCACCGCCTCGGTCTTGAAAAAGCCGCCGTGACCGCATACTTTTTCCAGCTTGACGCCCTCGCCGTGCAGGATTTCCGTACCGAGCCTGAGCGCAGCCACTGCCGAATAAATCTGGGAGCGCATAAAACCTGCAAGATTCAATACGCACTCCGGTTTTCTGAAAAGCGCAGGCACGCCCCGGTCAACCCCCGCGATAGGCTCGCCCGAGAAATAGTTGTACGCCGCAATGCCGCCGGCGTCACCCTCGGCCTTTTCGGAAATTTTGAAGAGCATCTCCATGAGCGCGCCGCGATCTGTTTTTCCGCCGCTTAAAACTATGAGCTCTTCAAAAAGGCTTGCCCATGCGTTAATCTCGGACGTACAGTTGTTGACGTGCACCATTGCGACGGGCAGGCCCTCAGGCGTGGCGACTATATCTATCTCCTTGTACACCTTTTTCAAAGGTCTCTCAAGCACTGCCATAAGAAAGGCGGATGTTCCCGCCGATACATTGGCCGTACCGGGCGCTATGCTGTTTGTGGCTACCATGCCGGTACCGGCATCGCCTTCAGGCGGGCATACGAGCGCACCGCTTTTTAAGACGCCCGAAGGGTCTAAAAGCGCCGCGCCGCTTTCTGTAAGCGTTCCCGCATTTTGACCTGCCGGCATGATTTCAGGAAGCAGTTTTATAATGTCTCTGCCCGTCTTTTGCCTGAATTTTTCGGCATATTCGGGGCAGTATTCGCACCCCGCGGTGGGGAACATGCCGGAAGCATCGCCTACTCCCAATATGTCCTTCCCGGTAAGCATATAATGCACATACCCCGCAAGCGTGGTCAAATGCGCGACTTTGTCCACATGCGCTTCTTTGTCAAGAATCGACTGATAATAATGCGCCGCCGACCAGCGCAGCGGGATATTGAACCCGAACAGCTCCGTAAGCTCATCTGCCGCGACCTGGGTGTTTGTGTTGCGCCATGTACGAAACGGCGTAAGCAAATTCCATTCATCGTCCAAAGCAAGATAGCCGTGCATCATGGCGGATATACCCATGGCGTCTAGTTTTTCGATGGGTTTCCCGAAATTTTTCACGAGGTCGGCGTAACTTGACTGAAGTCCTCTTTTTACTTCTTCGAGCGGATATGTCCACAGTCCGTCTGACAGCGAATTCTCCCATTCGTGCGAACCTTGTGCCAGCACTTCTCCCTTCTCGGACGTAAGAACCGATTTAATGCGTGTCGAACCCAGCTCTATTCCCAATATAAGTTTCATCTTTCCCCTCATATATTATCTTTTTCTCGCTATGACCTTCTTTACCGTCTGTGCAATATTCTGCGCCGTGAAGCCGTAATATTCGTATAATTTATCCATAGGCGCGGACTTGCCGAAAGTGGTCATATTGATGACCGCGCCCTCTTTTGCATACTTGTACCAGATATTATCCCCCGACGCCTCCGCGCATACGCGCGCGATGCCGCAAGGCAGGACGCTTTCTTTGTAACTATCCGGCCTGCCGTCGAAAAGCTCGGTGCAGTAGAGCGAAACGACTCGCGCATCTATGCCCTCTTTTTTCAACAGCTTTTGCGCCGAGATGCATATATCCACTTCGCTGCCTGACGAAACGAGCACGACGTCTGCACTTTTCTCTTCTTTGCTTATTATATAGCCGCCGTTTTCGGCTTTGGCATTCTTTTGCAGAAGATCCTGGCGCGACATCACTATTACCGACGGACGGTCTGAAGCCAAGGCACTCACAAACGAAGCTATTCCTTCTGTCCTGTCGGCGGGCCTGAATACGTTCGTATCCGGCGTGGCGCGCATCATGGCGAGCTGTTCTATCGGCTGATGTGTAGGCCCGTCTTCTCCGACGCCTATAGAATCGTGCGTCAGAACATATATTACAGGCAGACGAGATATCGCCGCCACGCGCATCGCACCCTTCATATAATCCGAAAAGACAAAGAATGTCGAACAAATGACGCGCAGTCCGCCGTGGAAGGCTATGCCGTTGCATATCGCGGCCATGGCATGTTCGCGTATGCCGAAATGGATATTTCTGCCCGTCCTGTTTTCGGGTGAAAACCAACCCCCGTCCTTTATATCCGTCTTCGTTGACGGCGCAAGATCCGCCGAGCCGGTTATGAGATTCTCCAGTCTTTTAGCAAGTTCGTTTATTATAACTCCGCCGCTTATGCGCGTAGCTTCCGGCTTGTCCGTCTTAAGCGTTTCGTATAGATCGCCGAGATCTGTCACGTCACCGCGCATGAAGCTGCGGTACTTTTCGGCGAGATCCGGATACCGCTTTGAATATTTATCAAAAAGATCGATCCACTCGCCGTATTTTTTCGAGCGCTCCTCTATGCACCGAGCGCAATGCGCCTTTACCGCGTCGGGCACTTCAAAGGGCTCTTCCGTCCAATCGAAAAACTCTTTTGTCCTATCCAGCTGCTCTTTGCCGAGCGGCGTCCCGTGTGCCGCGGACGTTCCCGCTACAGGCGTACCGTATCCTATCACCGAATGACAGATTATGAGCGTAGGTTTCTCCTTCTCCGCTTTGGCCGCCTCAACCGCGAGTTTTATCCCGTCGAGGTCGTTTGCGTTTTCAACTTCCAGCACCTGCCAACCCTGAGCGGTGAAGCGCATGCGGATATCGTCTGTGAAGGCGTCGTCCGTATTCCCTTCGATTGAAATTTTGTTGCAGTCATAAAACAGTATGAGCTTGCCGAGTTTCTGTTTGCCGGCAAAGGAGCATGCCTCGTAGGAGATACCTTCTTCCAGACACCCCTCGCCGCACAGCGCGTAGGTATAGTGGTCTACTATATTAAAGCCCTCTTTATTGAACTTTGCCGCAAGAAAACTCTCGGCGAGCGCAAATCCCACCGCGCTTGCCACGCCCTGGCCGAGCGCGCCCGTGCTGCAATCCACTCCCGGGGTCAGCTCTCTCTCGGGATGACCGGGCGTAATCGAGCCGAAGCTGCGAAAGTTCTTTAAATCTTCGCCTGTTATACGAAAACCGAACAGATGAAGAAGAGAGTAGAGCATTGCCGAACCATGCCCCGCAGACAGAATAAATCTGTCGCGGTCGTCCCATTCGGGCACTTCCGGGTTATAGTTCATAATGTCGGCATACAACTCATAACCGACGGGAGCCGCGCCCATACATATGCCGGGATGGCCGCTACCGGCCTTCGTCACCGCTTCGGCGGACAAGATGCGTACGGCATTTACCGCATCTTCTCTCATGCTTCTATCTTTATCCTTCATTTTATACCCTGTCTCCTTGTCTTTATTTTTCTTTTCATACACACGTTTTCGAACACACTCTATTATACATTAACGCGCTTAAAAATCAATAATTTAGGTTCGAAGTTTCTGTTAA
>CAYLIO010000024.1:0-16975 GCA_964383655.1 uncultured Clostridia bacterium
TTATCAACACTCGGGCAAAGATTTTTTTAATTTCACGAGCTTTATAAAGATTTTTGCAGTTGCCAGCGCATCGCTCTCCGCTCTGTGGTGATTGAACTCGATACCGAAATAATCAGCAATGGTGTTAAGTTTGTAGTTTGGCAGACGGAGCAGTTTATGCGACAGAGTAAGTGTGTCCACCACCGGTCCGTCAATATCGTAACCGAGCTGCTCGAGGTAGTATTTTACAAACTTTATATCAAACCCGACAACATTATGCCCGACAAGCACCGAACCCGAGCAGAACTTCAGAAAATCCGGGAGAACGTCCCTGTAGGACGGAGCATTTTTCAGCATATCGTCGGTGATTCCCGTAAGCTCTATTATTTTCGGCTCTAAAGGTACGTTGCGCTCAGGATTTACCAGACTTGAAAACTTCTCGCAAATCTCGCCGTCCGCCACCTTGTATGCGCTTATCTCGATAATTCCGTCTATCCCGCCCGATGCGGAGGATGTGTTGAGCCCCGTGGTCTCGAGATCGAACACGACATACGACGAGCCTTTAAAGAAGTCCGGGACCGTAGTATCCGTGAATAAATCGGTCTGTGTGTAATCCTCGAACTTCACGGGCCTTACCGTATGATAAGCCGCGGGAACGGGCTTTGATTTCCTTCTTTCGGGCTTGAAATTTTCAGGCGGGGACCCGTAGTCTATATCGACGGCGGTATAGCGCAAACCGCCTCTGTACAGCTCGCTTTTACAGGTACATACTATACCGTCACCCTCTTTTATCGCGCGTATCTTATCCACCGTCCTTTTGCGCGAGAAATAGGTCGCTTTTAAAGTTGCAGTACCATCCGTAAGCACGATTGTAAAAAAGGGCTTCTCCTCTCCGTTTTGCTTTGTGAACGAATGCTCCGTTATATCTAAAACCTTGCCGCAGCAGACAGTTTCGTTGCTTACGAAGTCGAAGTCGGCTATGTATATCGCATATGAGGGCTCGCTTTTGCCGTCTATCTTTTTAAAATTTTCAATCGGGAAAGTACGCACCGGCACCGTAAAAACCTCTTCAGGAACGCTCTCGTCATCAAAGATGTCGTCCCGGTCCGGCGTCTTGTCCGAAAGTATGCCTAAAAAGACGCCGCAAAAACTCTTTTCGAGCGTCTCCTCGACAGAGCGGACGATTTCCTCACCCTTTGACTTCGAAGCGAGCAGCTTAAGCGTGAATTCAAACCCATCTTCAATCTTCTCGACGGCCACACATTTATCGCTGAATGCGGCTGCCGCTGCGGGAAATTTTTCGCAAATTACGGCAACTATCTTTTTCTTCACCATGCCGCAGTCCGGCGTAAGTTTGGATATATACAGATCGAGCGAAAAATCGTCCGGCACAAAACTGCGCACCGCAGAATACGCGCTCTCAAAATCGCTCTGCGAATAGGCGCAGTCCGTAATAAGACGAACCTCGACGGCGGACTCTGCCCTGTTCAGACTGACACCGCCTATAATGGCGTTTTTCATGCTCGCCACCGAACGCACTTTTGAAAGTATGTCTTCAGTCATCTATAAGACTTTTTATCTCCTTTATAAACTCATCCTCTGCTTTTTCGACAGGTACGCGCCGCGTATTCTTGCCTTTTTTGAAGATCACGCACCATTTCTCGGCGCCGGCTATGCCTATATCCGCCTCCGCCGCCTCGCCCGGCCCGTTCACCGCGCAGCCCATCACCGCGATTTTAAGCGGCTTTTGAACGTGTTTCACGATTTCGTTCACTCTCTCGGCAAGAGCGGCCGAATCCCACATGCACCTGCCGCATGTCGGGCAGGATATTACATCCGCATAGTTCGTGTCCAGTCCGACAGCGCGGAGAATGCTCTTTGCGGCATACACCTCGCGGACGGGATCACCGGTTATCGAGACGCGCATCGTGTCGCCTATGCCGTCTAAAAGCAGCGCACCTAGCGCAGCGGAAGACTTCACCAGCGCGGACTCGTACGTGCCCGCCTCTGTCACTCCTATATGCAGCGGGTAGTCTGTGCGCGCTGCCACGTATTTATACGCACGATAAGTCACGAGCGTCGACGAAGCCTTGACAGACAATACAATGCTGTCCACGCCGCAGCGCTCTAAAAGAGCCGCGCTCCTTAAGGCGCTCTCGGCAAGCGCCTTCTCCCCACGCCCGTATTTTTCAAGAAACTCTTTTTCTATACTGCCCGTATTCGAGCCAACGCGCACGGCCGTGCCGTGCGATTTTATGCAGTCGGCGACATACTTTATCTTGTCCTCTCCGCCTATATTCCCCGGATTGATTCTCACCTTGTCGCAACCCGACTCGATGGCCATAGCGGCAAGCTTTGCCGAGAAATGTATATCCGCGACAAGCGGAATATGTATTCTCCTTTTGATTTCGCGTACGGCTTTGGCGTCTTCTTCGTCTAAGACAGACACTCTGACGATCTCACAGCCCGCATTTTCGAGCTGTTCCGTCTGGGCACACACTCTGCCTGTGTCCGAGGTCTTATGCGTGCACATGGACTGCACCTTGATGCTTTCCCCGCCGCCTATCTCTAAGCTTCCTATTCTTACTTTTTTACTCATAAAAAAAAAGCCGTCCCTGAAAAAAATCATAAAGCCGCCCCGATATTGAAGCGGCCTGTCCAAAATAAAAAGAAATATTTCCGAACAAAAAAAATCAGCGCGCCGAAAAAAATTTAAAGCTTAACTTTTTTTGTTCTCCATAAGACTCTGGAGCTCGGCCATAAAGCTGGAGATGTCATTAAACGAGCGGTATACGCAAGCATAGCGCACATACGCCACCTCGTCCACTTTTTTGAGTTCGTTCATAACCATCTCACCTATGGACTTTGAGGAGATCTCCTGCTCCATGGAATTGTATACCTGTTTGGAGACCTTGTCGACGAGCTCGTCTATTTTAGCCATGGGAACAGGCCGCTTCTCACAGGCCTTTATGACACCGTTTTTAATCTTCTGCGGATCAAAAGCCTGTCTGTTTCCGCTCGCCTTGATGACAAGCACGGGCGTGTCCTCTATGGTCTCATATGTCGTAAACCTTCTGGCGCAGCCTATGCATTCCCTTCTTCTCCTTATAGCCTTCCCGTCGTCTGCCGAACGGCTGTCTATAACCTTGCTGTCTTCGCAGCCGCAATACATGCACTTCATATACCCGAACACCTCGCATTAATAAAGCAGCTCTGCCGCTAATTTTTTTATATCGTACCACAAAATATTGCGGTTGTAAAGGACGCATGTCCCTAAATCACCGCTTATGCCCGTCGTATAAGTAAAGCGCGTGAAAGTTTGCATCAACCGAAATATTTTACACCGCTTTCGAAAATCTTCATATCAAAATTCCCGCCGCAGTTCTTATACAGGTTATCTCCGATACGCTCGGCATGCCCCATCTTGCCGTATACCCTGCCGTCCGGCGAAGTTATACCCTCGATTGCCCACATGCTCCCGTTAGGATTATACGGACTGAGCATTGTCGGCTTACCCTCAGGACAGCAGTACTGCGTTGCAATCTGACCGTTTTTCCTCATTCTCTCGAGCTCAAAGGCAGGCGCCACCAGCTTACCCTCACCGTGAGAGACGGGTACCGTATAGATATCGCCCACATTACATGCGGCAAGCCATGGACTCTTCACGGATGCTACCCTTATATCCGTCAGCGTGGATACGTGCCTTGCTATGTTGTTGTATGTCAGTGTAGGCGAATTCTCCGTAAGAGGACTGACCTTGCCGTAGGGCACGAGCCCGAGCTTTATGAGCGCCTGGAATCCGTTACATATACCGAGAATGAGTCCGTCCCTGTTTTCGAGCAGCTCTGCTATCTTCTCGGATACTGCCGGATTTTTGAAAGTCGTTGCTATAAACTTACCGGACCCGTCAGGCTCATCGCCGCCGGAGAACCCGCCGGGGAAGGCTATTATATTGGCCTTGTCTATAGCCTTTATTATAGCGGCAACACTCTCCTCTATGTCTCGCGGCGAACGGTTGCGAATGACCAGCACCTCGGTCTCCGCACCGGCAAGCCGGAACATGCGCTCCGTATCCCATTCGCAGTTTGTTCCGGGGAATGCGGGAATGAAGACACGCGGCTTTGCAGTCTTTATGCCGACAGTCGAGTACCTGCCCCTTTCCGCGAAGTCACAGTCTTCAGCTTTACCTGATGCCGGGGCCGTAGCGGGGAAGACGTCGTCAAGCCTGGCCATGTATGCTTTTAAGGCTTTGTCGCATGAGACGCTTTCTCCGCCGCACGTAAAGCTTGTGTGCGCCGTCTCGCCTAAATATTTGCTGTCTATGCCGGAAAGTTTTGCAATGTCGCCGGCTGAAACTATTATATCGCCGTAACGCTCGGTAAAGAGATCTTCCTTTGACAGAGCGAATTCAAACCCGAGCCCGTTACCGAAACAGCATTTAGCGACGGCCGCCGCAGCGCCGCCATTTTCTATGACGGCGGCATGCTTGATATTACCCGAAGCTATGCCGTCATGAACGGCTTTATACAGTTTTTTGAGATATGTGAAATCGGGGATAGAACTTGAATTTTTGCGCATCGGCAAAATATACATTTTAATCCCCTCGCGCTCAGGCACGTTGGTTATGAGAGCGGATGCCTTGGCGGGAGCTATGGCAAATGAAATGAGTGTGGGCGGAACGTCTATATTCTCGAACGACCCGCTCATGGAGTCCTTGCCGCCTATTGCGGCAAGGCCGAGCTCGATCTGCGCGTATAATGCGCCCAAAAGCGCGGAAACGGGAACGCCCCACCGTTTTTTATCGTCCCGAAGCCGCATAAAGAATTCCTGAAGCGTAAGACGTATATCCTTCATATCCGCACCTGCGGCCACCACTTTCGCAACGGATGCGACTATGGAATAGACGGCTCCCGTGAACGGCGAAGAAGACATGAGCTGCGGGCTGTATCCGTACGCGGATACGGTGCAGTCGTCCGTCTCGCCTCCGACAACCTTTGCCGCCATGGCGGTAACCGGCGTTATCTGGTTTTTTCCGCCGAACGGCATATATACAGACTTCGCGCCTATCGTCGAGTCGAACATCTCGGAGAGCCCCTTCTTGGAGCACACATTGAGATCTGACAGCGTATTTAAAAACTCCTTTTCAAAATCGTCGCATTTATGAGACGCGAAGAAGTTTGTACTGTTTTCCGAAATATGCGCCTCGGCGCACTGTTTTACGCCGTTCGTATTCAGGAACTCGCGAGAAATATCGACGATGGCCCTGCCGCGGTGATACATCTTCATGCGCCCGTCAGACGTCACGGTAGCTACCGGCGTCGCCGCAAGATTTTCCTTTGCCGCAAGCTCTATGAACTTATCGACATCCTCTTTGGCAACGACTACCGCCATGCGCTCTTGTGATTCAGAGATGGCGAGCTCCGTTCCGGATAAACCCTCGTATTTCTTGGGCACCTTATCCAGCTCTATAACCAGCCCGTCAGCAAGTTCGCCTATTGCCACGGACACGCCGCCGGCACCGAAGTCGTTGCACTTTTTAATCATGCGCGTCGCGTTTTTATCCAGAAAGAGGCGTTGCAATTTGCGTTCGGTCAAAGCATTGCCTTTTTGCACCTCGGCGCCGCAGGTCTGTACAGACTTCTTGTCATGCGCCTTGGACGAACCGGTCGCGCCGCCGCAGCCGTCCCTGCCCGTCTCACCGCCGAGAAGAATGATTATATCACCCTCAACCGGACGAGCTCTGCGGATCATGTCAGACCTTGCGCCGGCAACGACAAAGCCGGTTTCGAGACGCTTTGCCACATACCCGGGATGGTACACCTCGTCCACCTGACCCGTAGCAAGACCTATCTGGTTTCCGTAGGATGAAAAACCTGCCGCCGCCGTCGTCGTTATGACGCGCTGCGGAAGTTTTCCGGGAAGTGTTTTATCAAGCGAGACCGTAGGGTCCGCCGCGCCCGTGATACGCATTGACTGGAGTACATACGCCCTGCCCGAGAGCGGATCGCGTATAGCGCCGCCGAGGCATGTAGCCGCTCCGCCGAACGGCTCTATCTCGGTGGGATGGTTGTGCGTCTCGTTCTTGAACATTAAGGTGTATTTTTCTTTCTTCCCGTCAAGAACGACATCTATATTAACCGAGCAGGCATTGATCTCCTCCGACTCGTCTAAATTATCCAGCTTACCGTCTTTTTTGAGCTTTTTTGCACCGATCGTGGCAATGTCCATAAGACAAGGATACTTTTCCGGTCTGTCCTTGTACAGTTCGGAAAACAGCTCTTTGTAGAGGCTGTATGCCTTTTTTACGTCCGGGATATCGCCTTCTATCTCCACATCCGTAAGCTCGGTGGCAAACGTCGTGTGCCGGCAGTGGTCCGACCAGTATGTGTCTATAACCTTAAGTTCGGTCTCGGTCGGCAGGCGTTTTTCCGATACAAAATAATCGCGCACGAAATACAAATCCTCATGCGACATGGCAAAACCCATCGTTGAGTGGTACTCATCCAGCTCGGCGTCCGTCATGGATGTGAACCCCTTTACATACTCCACATCGGGCGCCTCAATGTGCTCGTGCACGAGCGTTGCGGGCTTATCCAGGCTTACCTCCTCGCTCTCGACGGGATTTATCAGATGCTTCTTTATTTTGTCTATCTCGCTTAAGGATGCACCCTTCACCGCATAGACACGCGCACACTTGATGAGCGGACGCTCTTTTTGCGTGAGAAGCTGAACGCACTGCGCCGCACTATCCGCGCGCTGATCGTACTGACCTGTGAGGTATGCTATGGCAAAGACGGAATAGCCGTCGGGGAAGACAATTTCTTCCCTGTACACCTTATCCACGGGCGGCTCGGAAAATACGCCGGGTATAGCTTCTTCAAGCTCATCGGCGCTCATGCCCTCGACATCGTACCTTATGAGAAGACGTACTTCTTTCACGTCGATATTGAGAAGACTCCTTATTTCGTCCGCCGTCTTCTTTGCCTGCAAATTATCCTTTTTTTCAACAAAGATCCTGTATATCATTGACAAAAAACTCCGTCCGTATATTTCCTTTTATTCGCTGCCCTTTAACTTCCTCATCTTTCTTTTACGGAAAAATCAGCCTTCTCTGTATTTAATGCCTATATCCCTGCGATAGAACAAGCCGTCACCGCTGATATTTTCTGCAGCGGCATACGCCTTTTTTCTGGCCTCGTCTATATCTCTGCCCTTGGCAACGACGCCTAAAACCCTTCCGCCGCTTGTCACAAGCTTTCCGTCTTTTAAGGCCGTGCCGGCATGTACTATCCGGCAGTCGCCTGTATCGCCTATCTTTATCTCCTTACCCTTCTCGTATTTGCCGGGATACCCGCCGCTTGCGAGAACCACGCATACACACGCGCCTTCGTCCCACTCAATCTTTATGTCCGAAAGCCTTCCGTCCGTTACGGCTTCAAATATATCCATGAGATCGGTCTTGAGCATGGGAAGCACGACCTGCGTTTCAGGATCGCCGAAACGCGCATTGTACTCGACCACTCTTATTCCCTTGTCCGTACGCATGAGCCCGAAATACAAACATCCTTTGAAAGTCCTGCCCTCGGCATTCATGGCTTTCATCGTCGGGACCAGAATCTTTTCCGTCACCTCTTCCTCAAGCTCCTTTGTCCAGAACGGACAAGGCGAGAATGTGCCCATACCGCCGGTATTGAGGCCCTTATCCCCGTCTAAGGCGCGTTTATGGTCACAAGAAGTTATCATGGGCACGATGGTCTTTCCGTCGGTGAACGTGAGAACGGATACCTCTTCACCCGGCGTGTATTTCAAGCCGCGCATGCACTCCTCTATAACCACTCTGTTTCCCGCAGAGCCGAAGGCCTTGTCCAGCATTATCTGTTTAAGCCCCTGCTCGGCTTTCTCGAGCGTATCGCAAATGAGAACTCCCTTCCCGAGCGCCAGTCCGTCCGCCTTTAATACTATGGGCGCACCCTTTTTACGCACATATTCTACGGCACTGTCATAATCGCTGAAAATACAGCTTTCAGCCGTGGGAATGCCGTATTTATTCATGAGCTCCTTAGCGAACGCCTTGCTCGATTCGATAATCGCCGCATCGGCACACGGTCCGAAGCAACGCTTGCCTATACCTTCAAGCGCGTCCACGAGCCCGGCGGCAAGCGGATCATCGGGCGCCACTACGTAATAATCTATATCCGGATGCTCCTTCGCGAAAGCGACGACGGCATCTTTGTCCATATAGTCGACATCGACGTTCTCGGCGATCTCGGCAGTGCCCGCATTGCCCTTCATGCAATATAGTTTGTCCACCCTCTTGCTCTTTTTAAGCGCGAGAAGTATGGCGTGCTCCCTTCCTCCGTTGCCTATAACGAGTACATTCATAAAACAACCTCTCATCGAAGTATATCTTTTTTCTCGAGCTGACGCGGCAATTGTTTCCGCCGCTAAAAATCAAGAAGATTTTGCGACACCGGACCTGTGCTTTTTCAGTCTCTTTCATATGCCGCAAAATCTGTAGAATCTATGCTCTTTTTTTTAAAATTATGCTTTTCAAGTTTTATCTTCTCAGTGTTTGAAATGCCTGTCTCCCACAAACACCATGGCGATGCCCGCCGCATTGGCCGCATCCACCGATTCTTTGTCGCGTATGGACCCGCCCGGCTGGATTATGGCGGTGATGCCCGCCTTTACGCACTCTTCCACACAATCAGGGAACGGGAAAAACGCATCCGAGGCCATGACGGAGCCTTTAGCCTCGCCCGCGGCATGCTCTATGGCCTGCCGCGCCGCCCATATGCGGTTCGTCTGACCCATGCCTATCCCCGTGGTTCTGCCCGGCTTGGCGATGACTATGGCGTTCGATTTTGTATGCTTTACCACTCTCCAGGCAAACATCATGGCGTCAACCTCGTCCTTTGCAGGAATCCTGTCCGTCACCACGCCTGTTCCGTAAACATATTTATCCGCCCCGGAAGCCGTCTTTGTAACCTCGACCTCGGCCTTGCGCTTAAAAAGCGTCATATCCTCGTCTTTTATAAGGCTCTCGTCGTAATCTTGGACAAGCAGTCCGCCGTAAACTTTCTTCATATCGCGCGCGTCTTTCTCCCTGCGCACGGATATGTCGTCTATCTGTAAAAGACGGATATTTTTCTTACTCTCAAGGATCTCAAGCGCCTTGTCCGTATACCTAGGCGCCATTACTATTTCGATGAAGATCTTGTTTATCTCGGCAGCCGTGCGCTCATCCACCAATCCGTTTATGGCGAGTATCCCGCCGAACACGGATACGGGGTCGGACGTATACGCGCGCATATACGCCTCATAGATATCCTTGCCCGTTCCCACGCCGCAGGGATTGGCGTGTTTGCACGCAACGACGGCGGGCTCATCGCCGAACTCCTTCAAAAGTTCGAGAGCGCCGTTTGCGTCGTTTATGTTGTTGTATGACAGTTCCTTGCCCCAGAGCTGCCGTGCCGACGAAAGCGAACCTTTGCGAATGAACGGCTCGTTATAGAATACGGCCGACTGCTGCGGATTCTCGCCGTAGCGCATGTCCTGCGCCTTTTCATATGCAAATGTTATGGTATCGGGGTATTTTATCCCGAGCCTTTCTGCGAGGTAGTTGGAGATAAGGCTGTCATACACGGCGGTATGAGCGAACACCTTGTACTGCAGATATTTCTTAGTCTCGAGCGTCACGCCGCCCTTTTCCAGCTCTGAAAGTACGGCTGCGTAGTCGGCGGGATCTACGATAACCGCCACGTCTTGGTAATTCTTGGCAGCCGCCCTTATCATTGTAGGACCGCCTATGTCAATGTTCTCGATACACTCGGCAAACGGTGCGCCCTTTGCCAAAGTCGCCTTGAACGGATAGAGGTTTACCGCGACGATGTCTATCGTGTTGATGTCGAGCTTCTCAAGCTGCTTCATATGCTCCGGATCGGAGCGTACGGCAAGAAGCCCCGCATGAACGTTGGGATGGAGCGTCTTTACTCTGCCATCCAGGCATTCGGGGAAGCCGGTAATATCGGATATCCCTATAACCTTGAGCCCGGCATCCTCGAGCACTTTTTTCGTGCCGCCGGTGGAAATGATTTCAAACCCGTTTTTCACCAGCCCTTTGCAAAAATCCGCCACGCCGGCCTTGTCCGAAACACTTACAAGCGCCCTCTTTTTCATCTCCATAATAGCATTAACCTCGTACAATTATTTTTGAAAGATAAATCAGTCAAGTATGCTGACCTTTCTGCCATTTCTTATAATCTTGCCCTCGCACAGTTTTCTCACGCAATAAGGCAAAAGCTCGTGTTCGGCCGCAAGAATACGCGCCTGAAGACTCTCCGCCGTGTCATCGCCCGAGACCTCGACGGCGCGTTGCGCGATTATTTCGCCGCCGTCCGGAATCTCGTTAACGAAATGCACGGTGCAACCGGATACCTTGGCACCGTAATCAAGCACCGCTCGGTGCACTTTGAGCCCGTAATACCCCGCGCCGCAAAACGAAGGAATGAGCGACGGGTGTATATTTATTATCCGACCCTCATACTTTCTTATAAAGCTCTCGGGTATAATTTTGAGCCAGCCGGCGAGAACTATATAGTCAGTCTCCGCCTCTTTGAGAAGCTTGTCCAGCTCAATGTAGAGCGACTCGATGTCGGGGTAGTCCTTTTTGGCAAACACCGCACTCTTTATCCCCGCCTTTCGAGCGCGCTCTATGGCGCCTATACCGTCTTTAGAGGCTATGAGATACGATATTTCACAGAACTTATCCGCGTTGTTTGCGTCGATGACGGACTGAAAATCCGTACCGCCACCGGACGCGAATACGGCTATCTTTTTCATCTTACCAGTTTAACCCCGCTTATGGCGCATGTCCTGCCTATAACATAGCAGTCTTCGCCCTGTTCTTTAAGCACTCTTTCCGCCTCTCGAGCATTCTGCTTAGAAACGCATACGACCATACCGATACCCATATTGAACGTGTTATACATCTGCTCGTCGGATATACCCGCACGCTCCTGCATAACCTTAAAGATCTCGGGCACTTCGTACGAACCGAGGTCGATTTCGCAGCCCACCCCGTCCGGGAAAATGCGGGGAATATTTTCTATGAACCCGCCGCCGGTTATGTGCGCGATACCCTTGACTTTCACCTTTTCGATAAGCGCAAGGATAGATTTAACATAAATTTTGGTCGGCGTTAAGAGCACGTCGACAGGCCGCGCCTTGAGACGCTCGTCATAACTTTCAAGACTTTTCTTATCCTCGCCGAACAGCTTTCTCACGAGCGAATAGCCGTTGGAATGGATACCGCTCGACTTTATGCCTATAAGCACGTCGCCCGGCTTGATTTTGCTTCCGTTTATAACTTTCTTTCTGTCAACGATCCCTACGGCAAAACCGGCTATGTCATACTCCCCGTCTGCGTAGAAACCGGGCATCTCGGCCGTCTCTCCGCCCACGAGCGCCGCACCCGCCTGCCGGCAACCTTCTGCAACGCCGGACACAACGGTCGCTACCGTCTCGGGCGAGAGCCGCCCCGTTGCGAAATAGTCCAGGAAAAACAGCGGACGTGCACCCTGACACACAATGTCGTTCACGCACATGGCAACGGCATCTATTCCGATAGTGTCATGCTTATCCGCGATGAACGCGTATTTAAGTTTTGTCCCGACGCCGTCCGTTCCGGACACCAGCACGGGATTTTTTATATCTTTAGGCAGTTCGTAAAACCCGCCGAAAGAGCCGATATCTCCCAGAACGTTCTTGTTATATGTGGACTGAACGTGCTTTTTCATGAGGCGCACTGCCTCGTACCCTCTCTCTACATCCACTCCGCTGTCTTTATAGGAAATTGACATCCGTATCCTCTCCTTGAGTGCATTTTACAACTTCTCCGAAAAAAATCGGCTTGAATTTTCCGAAAAATAAACCTTAACAAAGCCGGTTCCCATCCGCCGTCTTTTCGGTTTAAAACCATATATCTGCCATTGCGCGGCATCGCCGGATACCGAAAACCGCCTCGCTTTTTACTTTTCGGTCAAGATTTAAGCATGAAACGGTTTGTATCAGTCCTTCTTGTTTTCTCCTGCTAAATTGCGGACATAGAAATCAACTTTCCCGCAATCAGGGCAAACATACGCATCGATTTTTGTCTGTTTGCCTTTACCGCAAACAACAAAATCGGCAAGAGGAGAACTGTTTAGTTTTGCTTTATAACCACCGACCATCTCAGCCGAACAGCCGGAACATTTTTTCGTCATCTTTGCCCCCATTGTTTTTATATGCCGGTTCATCTATTCGAATTTGAGTTTATCCGTCTCATAATCATCCATGGGATACGGGTACTCGCCGGTGAAGCAGCCGAGGCATAGCTTGAGACGAGACTTGGCGCACGATCGGATGAGATGCTCTACGGAAAGATATCTTAAACTGTCCGCACCGAGGCTTCTGCCGATTTGCTCCTCGTTTTTATATGCGCCTATAAGCTGGGAATACGTTTGTATATCTATTCCGAGATGGCAGGGGTGCTTTATTACGGGCGAACATATCCTGAGATGCACCTCTTTGGCGCCCGCATCCCTCAGCATCCTTATAATCTTGCGCATGGTTGTTCCGCGCACTATGGAATCGTCTATTATGATGAGCCGTTTACCCCTTATATTCGCGCGCAGCGCATTCATCTTGACATGCAGACTTGTTTCGCGCTGATGCTGATCAGGCTGAATGAAAGTGCGGCCCACGTACCTGTTCTTCGCCAGCGCCTCGACGAACGGTATTCCGCTCTCTACGGAGTACTCCCTGGCAGCGACGTTCGCACTGTCCGGCACGCCGGCGACAATGTCTGCATCTACGCCGTAGTACTTAGCAAGCAGTC
This sequence comes from uncultured Clostridia bacterium, assembly GCA_964383655.1. Taxonomy (GTDB): domain Bacteria; phylum Bacillota; class Clostridia; order Christensenellales; family Borkfalkiaceae; genus Coproplasma. The sequence continues at coordinate 12,857 of CAYLIO010000024.1, forward strand.
TTCCCGCCTCTTTGCGCGCTTCGTACACGCTGCACCCGTCTATAACGGAGTCGTGCCGCGAAAAATAGACATACTCGAATATGCACAGCCTGCTCTCTTTCGGAATGTCGTCCATCATGATGGACGTGAGTCCGTTAGAATCAATGACAACTATCTCTCCGGGCTTTACATCCCTCAAGAAGTTTGCACCGGACGCGTCTAAGGCACAGCTCTCGCTTGCAACGACATAGTCGTAGTCCGCCGTTCCGATACATAGAGGCCTTATACCGTACGGATCGCGTACGGCGATGAGCTTGTCCGTCGTCATTATGACGAGTGCGTATGCACCCTTAAACTTCTGACACGCGCGCGTAACGCCCTTTAAGATATCCCCGTCCGAGAGGTTGTTTATAAGTATGGCCATGACCTCGGAATCGATGGTCGTTTGGAAAACGGCATTCTGCGCGATAAGCTCGTCGCGCAGTTGTTTCGTATTAGTCAGGTTTCCGTTATGCGCAAGCGCCATCTTGCCGCATTTGCCTGTAAAGACAATGGGCTGCGCGTTGAGAAGCTGGCTTGCGCCCGTCGTCGAATAACGCACATGCCCTATGGCAATATCCCCCTCGGGCAGCTTTTCCAGATTACCGTCCGAGAAGATATCCGGGATGAGCCCCATCCCCTTGTGATATATTATCTTGTCCGCGAAAGCTACGGCTATACCGCCGCTCTCTTGCCCCCTGTGCTGCAGTGCGTAAAGACCGTAGTAAACGGTATGCGCAACCGCGCGGTTTTCAGACGAGTATACGCCGAACACGCCGCACTCGTCATGGAACTTATCCCTGTCTTCTTCGTTTATTTCGTACATAGTTCTCCGCAACCACGCCCGCTCTCTTTGACGTCTTATATGACAAGCGCACCATGCCGCGGCAAAAAAAACTTTCTTATGCCGCGCCTTTGTCCTCTTTCGGAACCTTACGTCTGAAAAAAACTACAACTTATCTGCTAAAAATACACGCCTGAAGCCTCATTCCCTGCCGTTCCAGCAGTATGTACACAGCTTACAGGGCTCGAGACCTATAGCCTCGATCAGCCCTTCCAGCGACTGGAACGCAAGCGATTCGAATCTGAATTTCTTGCATATCGCCCTGCACATCTCCTTTCCGCGCTCAGACCCCGAATCGCTGTATTCTTCGAGATGCTTTTCAGCCTCAGGCCCCTCCAGCTCATTTATAACCCGCCTTGAAATCAGGTCCATGACACCGGACGAACGCGAAAAATTGAGATATTTGCATCCGTACATGATCGGCGGACAAGCCGAACGCATGTGCACGCTCTCCGCGCCGTGAGAGTAAAGGAAATCCACCGTCTCTTTCAACTGCGTACCGCGCACTATGGAATCATCCACAAGGAGCAATCGTTTACTCGTTATAAGGTCGTGTACGGGTATAAGCTTCATCTTTGCTACTTTGTTCCGCTCCGACTGGTTGACGGGCATAAAACTGCGCGCCCATGTGGGCGTATACTTTATATACGGCCGCGCGAAAGGAATCTTGCTTTCGTTGGCATAGCCTATCGCGTGCGGCGTTCCCGAATCGGGCACGCCTCCCACGTAGTCAATCCCCGCCCTGTCGATATCGCGCCGTGCCATTATCTCGCCGTTTCTGTAGCGCATGATCTCCACGTTTATACCCTCGTACGAGGATGTGGGATAACCGTAATACGACCACAGAAAAGCACAGATACGCATTTTATCCCCGGGAGGCGCAAGCTGTGTCACGCCCTCTGCAGAAATTTCGACGATCTCGCCGGGCCCCAATTCCTTATAGTCCGAATAACCGAGTTTTTTATACGCAAAATCCTCAAACGACACACAGAACCCGTCATCGCTTTTGCCCAGCTTAACAGGCAACCTTCCCATCTTATCCCTTGCCGCGATGATTGTGCCCCGCTCGGTGAGGATAAGTATCGAAGCCGTGCCGTCTATAGAGTCCTGCGCATACCTTACCCCTTCGGCAAAACTTGATTTACTGTTGATAAGTGCCGCGATAAGCTCGCTCGAATTGACTTTACCGCCCGTCATGGCGTCAAAATAGCCGCCCTGCGAGAGAATACGCTTCATAAGCGCGGCGGAGTTATTTATTATTCCTATCGTGCTTATGGCATACTTGCCGAGTTTAGAATACATTATAAGCGGCTGAGGGTCGGTATCGCTTATACAGCCGATAGCAGCCCTGCCGCGCATCGTGGACAAAATGCGTTCGAATTTTGTCCGAAACGGCGCATTTTCTATGTTGTGAATTTCGCGCTGAAGACCGAGTTTTTTATCATACGCCGCCATACCGCCGCGTTTGGTTCCGAGGTGCGAATGATAATCCGTCCCGAGAAACACGTCGAATACGGTACTGTCTCTTTTAACCGCGCCGAAAAATCCGCCCATCCGTCATTACTCCCCGGTGAGACGCTTGAACACTTCGTTGTACGCGTCCTCTACCCCGCCGAGATCGCGACGGAATCTGTCCTTGTCTAAGCTTACATGCTTTTCGGTATCCCAAGAACCCGCTTCCCAGAAACGGCACGTGTCGGGCGAAATTTCATCGGCAAGAATAATACCGCCTTTGAACCTGCCGAACTCGAGTTTGAAGTCCACAAGATCTATATTGAGCTTTTTGAAGAAATCTATGAGTATATCGTTTACCTTGAACGCAAGCTCTTTTATCTTTGCAATCTCATCTTTGGTCGCAAGATCAAGCGCCATCGCATGGTAGTCATTGATGAGCGGATCATCGAGCTCATCGCACTTGAACGAGAATTCGATGGTGGGTATGGAAAGTTTAGTACCTTCTTTAACGCCGTAGCGCTTGGAGAAACTGCCCGCCGCGACGTTGCGGATTATTACCTCGAGCGGAACTATCTGCACCTTCTTTACCACGGTCTCCCTGTCAGAAAGCTGCTCAACGTAATGCGTGGGCACACCTTGTTTTTCAAGCAAAGCCATGAGCATGTTGCTCATTTTGTTATTGATGACACCCTTGCCCGATATCGTACCCTTCTTCTGCCCGTTGAACGCCGTCGCGTCGTCTTTATAGGATACGATGACATAGTCGGGGTTATCGGTTGCATACACCTTCTTTGCCTTGCCTTCGTAAAGCTGCTCTTTCTTTTCCATAAAAATATACTCCTTATATTTCTTCTCCGTCTGCAAAGCGGATCGGGCCGTATTTTTTTCACAGGCCGGAAAATTTATTTTTACGATTATTTAAATACCCGCAGGTGCACTGCGGGTATAGTTTCAGATATCCGAAAGCTCTGCCTGAAGCGCTTTGTCGTCGGCAGCTATCTTTTTCTTCATGGATTTTTTGTATTCTTCAAGTTTCTCGGCAATCTCTTCATACTTTACGCCGAGAATTTGCAGAGCCAGAAGCCCCGCATTCTCCCCGCCGCCAACTCCTACGGTAGCAACAGGTATTCCTGACGGCATCTGCACAATGGACAGAAGACTGTCAAGCCCGCCCATCATATCCGTCTTCACCGGAAGGCCTATAACGGGAAGAGTGGTGTACGCCGCAACGACTCCGCCTAAATGCGCCGCCTTGCCCGCCGCGCAGATTATGACCTCAATGCCATTCTTTTTTGCGCCCTTTGCAAACTCGTGCGCCTCATCCGGCGTGCGGTGTGCAGATATGACGCGCACTGTCGTCTCCACACCGAAATCTTTGAGTACTTTCACGGCAGGCTTTACCACCTGAAAGTCAGATTTTGAACCCATTACTACGGCTACCTTAGGCATAAATATAAACTCCTCTCTTCATATCTTTCCCCCGCATCCCGGCAAAGGTTTCTTCTTGCGTACACACCGCATAAAAAAACGCCGCCGCACCTTAAAAACACTATATTGGAAAACTAGTTTGATTATACCACAATATGTTGGTGAAAGAAAAACATTTGAAAGCGCTTTTTTGTAAATATTTTTTGCAGTGAAGTGGAATGAAAACTAACGCTATTTTTAATGCCTGATACCAAAAGTCAGGTCTCATAAAAGACCTTTTTGCTTTATTATATGGTGAAATCTGTCCGATTCAAGTATTTAACAAAAAGACATGTCGCAAATTGTTCGATTTTTGTCCTGAACAGCACATTACA
>CAYLIO010000025.1:0-15242 GCA_964383655.1 uncultured Clostridia bacterium
ATTTTGATTTTATTCACTTTCCTGCCGCACCTGTCTTTCTGCTGAACAAATTTAAGCGGGTTTATTTTATAAGACTCTTGCCCGTCATCTCACTCGGTACGGGCAGTCCCATGACTGTCAAGAGTGTAGGTGCAAGATCTGCAAGCACACCGTCTTCGCGTAGCGTCATGTTTTTGTATTGTTCGGAGACGAGTACAACCGGAACGCGGTTCGTAGTGTGCGCCGTAAACGGCTCGCCGTTCTCGTCGAGCATATTGTCGGCATTGCCGTGGTCGGCAGTGAGAAGCGCCGAGCCGCCCATCTCCATAATCTTGTCAAGTACGCGCTTGACACACTCGTCCACTACGTGCACGGCCTTTACCGCTGCCGGAATAACGCCGGTGTGCCCGACCATGTCGCAGTTTGCAAAATTGAGAATCATGACGTCAAACTCGCCCGTATCAAGCTCCTCTATAACCTTATCTGTTACGAGGTATGCACTCATTTCAGGCTGAAGGTCGTATGTTGCAACCTTGGGCGAGGGGATGAGATCACGCACTTCTCCCGCATTAGGTTCTTCCACTCCGCCGTTGAAGAAGAATGTTACATGTGCGTACTTTTCTGTCTCGGCTATCCTCAGCTGCTTTTTCCCGAGTGAAGCGAGATATTCGCCGAGCGTGTTATTGAGCGAAGTCTTTGGGAATGCTATATCCGGTCCGACGAACATTTCGTCATATACGGTAAAGCAGACATAGACGGGTTCTAGAAAACCCGTCTTGCGCTCAAACGCCGTGCCTTTAGGCACGACAAACTCGCGTTGGGACACCGCTCGCGTAATTTCGCGCGCGCGGTCGGGGCGGAAGTTGAAGCAAATGACGCTGTCGCCCTTTTCAATAATTCCGACGGGCTTGCCGTTTTCATAAACCTTGACAGGTTTTATAAACTCGTCGGTCACGCCTTTTTTGTAGCTCTCTTCGAGAGCCTGCGCCGCATCGGTGCAGGGAGTACCCTCGCCGAGCGTGAGCATGTCGTATGCTTTTTCGATACGATCCCAGTTATTGTCTCTGTCCATAGCATAGTATCTGCCGCAGACAGACGCTATTTTGCCGCAGCCCGTTTTATCTATCTCGGCCTGGAGTTCGCGAATGAACTCGGCGCCGGAGGTGGGGGAAACATCTCTGCCGTCCGTAAAACAATGCACGAACACGTTTTTGACGCCGCGCCGCTTCGCCATTTCAAGCAGTGCAAACAGATGTGTTATGTGGCTGTGTACGCCGCCGTCGGAGAGAAGGCCGTATAGATGCAGTTGTTTTCCGTCCGCCGCATTGTCCATGGCTTTTACAAGCGCGGGGTTATTGAAAAAATTGCCGTCCCGGATCTCCTTGGTGATTTTAGTAAGGTCCTGATATACTATGCGTCCCGCGCCCATATTCATATGGCCCACTTCGCTGTTGCCCATCTGTCCGTCGGGAAGACCTACACACAGTCCGCTTGCGCCGAGTGTGGCGGATGGGTATTGCTTTCTAAGAGCGGCTACGTTCTTGCTTCCGTCTAAGGCGATAGCGTTGCCGGGTCCTGCGGGTGCTATGCCGTAGCCGTCCATAATGATTATAGCGTAAGGTTTTTTTACCATAAAATATCCTCAAAAAATGTCTCATTCAGGATCCGCGAGCGTAAAAGAACGGTCCTGTATTTTAAATACCCGCATAAACGGGCTGTATGTTCGCTTTATTTGTTATAATTGACGATCTTTGCAAAGTCTGCTTTAAGCGACGCCGAGCCTATAAGACCGCCGTCTATGTCGCGCTGGGCCATAAGTCCCTTGCAATTATCTGCGTTCATCGAGCCGCCGTATTGTATAACTACTTTTTCTGCGCACTCGGGGCTGAAGATCTCGCCCAATTTTTTTCTTATGTAGGCTATAGTTTCCTCGGCCTGGTCGTTCGTGGCCGTCTTCCCCGTGCCGATTGCCCATACAGGCTCATACGCGATGACAACCTTGGTTATATCCTCAATGCCGGCGAGACCTGTCTCTATCTGTCTGTCCAGCACCTTTTCCGTAAGCCCGTCTTCGCGCTCCTCAAGCGTCTCGCCTATGCAGGTGATGGGTGTCATTCCGGCGCTCAGAACGGCTTTTGTGCGTTTATTCACCGTCTCGTCCGTCTCTCCGAAGTATTGTCTTCTTTCACTGTGTCCTATGATTACATATTTAACGCCGTAGTCTTTAAGCATGTCTGCAGAAATCTCGCCCGTATATGCGCCGCTTCTTTCCCAATGCATGTTTTGTGCGCCGATGGAGATATTGCTCCCCTCGGCTGCCTTTGTCATGGCAGGGACAAGTATTGCGGGGACGCAAAGCGCGACGTCACAGTCCGCATCTTTTACTAAAGGTATGAGTTCTTTGATAAGCGCTGCGCCCGATTCGGCTGTCATGTTCATTTTCCAGTTTCCTGCAATGAACGGTTTTCTGTACATTTTTATCCATCTCCCGAAATTATTAAATTTTAATGAGCAATCGGGAATCAATACCCGATAAAAATTTATTACCTGCCCCCGGACGGCGCGGCGCACCGTCCGAGGGCAGGCCGTTTGTATGCATTGAAGAGTATGCTTAGTTCTTATCGTTGAGGCATGCAATGCCGGGCAAAACCTTGCCCTCGAAGAGCTCAAGCGATGCGCCGCCGCCCGTAGAGATATGCGTAACTTTGTCCGCATAGCCGAGCTGTAGAATTGCAGCCGCGCTGTCTCCGCCGCCGATTATAGTGGTGCACTTGCCGTCTGTATCGGCGAGCGCTTGTGCCACGGCTTTTGTTCCCTCGGCAAGGGTGGGGTTTTCAAACACGCCCATGGGACCGTTCCAGATTACGGACTTGGCATTGCAAATGCGGCTTGCGAAGAGCTTTCTCGTTTCCGTGCCGATATCCATACCCATCTTGTCTGCGGGAATCTTGTCTGCGGGTACGATCTCTGTCTCGACGGGTGCATCGATGGGATCGGGGAAACTGCTGCAGATAACGGTATCTGCCGGCAGGAGCAGTTCTTTCCCGAGTGATTCAGCCTTTTGCATCATCTGTTTGCAATAATCTATTTTTTCCTCGTCAAGCAGCGATGTGCCGACCTCGTAACCCTTTGCTTTAAGGAAGGTGTAGGCCATTCCGCCGCCGATTATGAGCGTGTCGCATTTTTCGAGCAGGTTTGAGATGACGTTGAGTTTATCTGCGACTTTTGCGCCGCCTAAAATTGCAACGAAGGGGCGTGCGGGATTTTCGAGCGTATCCGCCATTACGGTAAGTTCTTTCTCGATCAGGAATCCGCACACAGCCGTCTTTATGATGCCGTATTCAACGATTGCGGCGGTGGAGGCATGGCTGCGATGAGCTGTGCCGAATGCGTCGTTTACATAGACCTCGGCATCGTATGCAAGATCTTTGCAAAAGTCGATGTCTCTTGCTTCCTCTTCCCAGTGGAAGCGAAGATTTTCCAAAAGTACGGCCTCTCCGTTTTTAAGCGCATCGCGCTTTGCTTTTGCGCAAGGTCCGACGACGTCCTCAGCGAAGGTTACCTTTCCGCCGAGCAGTTCGTTGAGCCTTTTTGCAACGGGAGCTAAAGTAAGCTTTACGGGCTCTTCCTTTAAGGCTTTCTCTTTGACGGCTTCTGCAGTTGTCTCGCCCGCATCCACTTTCTTCTTGTCCTTTTTATTGAGTTTGAACTCTTTTGAAAGTATTGCATGCGGCTTGCCCATATGAGAACAAAGGGTAACGCGCGCGCCGGCGTCGAGCAGATACTGAATAGTGGGCAGAGCGCCCTTGATCCGGTTCTCGTCCGTTATTTTTCCGTCTTTCATGGGTACATTGAAGTCGCAGCGTACAAGTACCTTCTTGCCTTCAAGATCTTTGAGATCCTTGACAGTCATCTTGTTCATAGAAAAAAAGTTCTCCTTACACGTTTTGATATTTTTTTATCAGATATAATTATAAATATTCATAAAATTAATGTCAACTTTTGGATAAGGCAAAAAACGCATAAAACTTGTTCTTAAAAGAGGCAGCTTCCCTTTGGATGCGGCACCGAAGAAGACCGCGTCGTGGTTGCGGCGGCCGTCAAAACCAATGCGTTTGATTGTGTCCCGTGTTTATAAACCTGCACTCAATCCTTATATTGCGTATTCAGACTCATATACCCCGCGGCGCCTGCATATAAAAAATAAAAAGCTGAAAAAATAATGTGCGGGGAATGGGCGAATAATCGCGGAAAACGGACAAAAAACAGCTGTTTTTAAAGATTTTTTCGCAACCGGGCTAAAATTAATTTGAATAACCGCGGAGAACATGGTATAATGATTTCAAAATTTGGCTTTGGTTAAATCATTCAAAATCATGAAAATATGCGTTGCGGGGCTCGGGCTTATCGGCGGTTCAATATGCATGGCACTCAAACGCGCGGGCTACAGCGCAGACGGCTACAACCGTTCCCGTGCTCCGCTCGAATATGCGCTTGAGAATAAGATTATTGACGGCGCGGCTGCAGACTTTACCCGCTACGATATAGTTTTTGTCGCATTCCCCCCGCAGGCCGTTGCGGATTTCATAACGTCTGCCGCGTTTAAGGACGGTGCAATAGTTGCCGATATCTGCGGCGTCAAGCGCAGTCTTGAAAACAAGGTGTACTCGTCCGAGCGCAATTTCTTCTATATAGGCACACACCCGATGGCGGGGAAGGAAGTGTCCGGCATCGAGAATGCGTGTGCCGATCTCTTCGATAAGGCCAGCATGGTCATCACATCGAACGATAAAACAGACAAGCGTGCACTTGAGACAATAAAAAAACTTACAAAAGACATGGGTTTTAAATATATTGTCGAGTGTTCTGCCGAGGTGCATGACAGGAAAATAGCTTACACATCGCAGCTTGCTCATATCGTGTCCAATGCGTACGCGAAGGATCCGGAGATTGAGGGCTGTATAGGCTTTACCGGCGGAAGTTTCCAGGACATGACGAGGGTCGCGTGTGTGGATGAGAAAGTATGGGCAGAACTGTATCTCATTAACAGAGATAATTTGACGGCCAAGATAGACAATCTCATATCGACTCTTGCGGAAGTCAATTCATTTCTCAAAAAAGGCGAAAGGCCTGAGCTTGAAAAGTGCCTGAAAAAGGGCAGTGCCGTCATGGATGATGCGGATAACGACTGTCCCGATATCAAAGTAACCGTGCTTAAATAACTGTCAGATATGAAGGTCCGGATTAATATTCTTTCTGTCAATAATGGAGAGAGGTTTTGCTTTCGCGAAACGGGTGAGCTCACTGCGGAAGCGGACGGGTTCAGCGTTTCATATAAGCTGGACGGAGACAGCTGTCATATCAAATATAAAGGCGGCGAGGTCGTTCAGACGCGCAGCGGCAGAATAAATTTTAAAATGACATTTTCCGAGAACAGGGAAACCGAATGCGTCCTTTTCGAGCAGGGAAGAAGATTTGCTTTCCCCGTCGCTACCAAGTCAATAAGCGTCGCCTTGTCCGACGGCGGCTGCGTCATGGAACTTGAGTACTTTCAAGGTGCCGAGCGTGAATATTCATGCGTCATGTTCAGTGCAAAAGGCGAATGATGGTCAATTAAAATTTCAGGATATGAATTCCCCGAAAGAATACAAATCGATTTAATCGGGCCTTGCGGCCTCAGGAGATAAATATATTTTTTATGAAAATCAGATATTTAGGTCATGCAAGCTTTCAGCTGATAGAAAGCACGGGTACAACTGTAGTCACTGATCCGTACTCGGACAGTGTCGGTATCACGATGCCTGAAGTTTCGGCCGATGCCGTAACGGTATCGCATCATCACTATGATCACGACTCTGTCGCGAAAATAGGCGGGGAGCCGATCGTCATTGACAAAGAGGGCAGTTATGATTTGCCGGGCGTTGAGATAAACTCGATAATAAGTTATCACGACAATAACGGCGGAAAAGACAGGGGAGAGAACATAATCTTCAAGTTCAGCATGGACGGGATCGAGATATGCCATCTGGGCGACATCGGTGAGGATTGCTCCACCGAGCTCATTGAAGCTCTTCTGCCTGTAAACGTCCTTCTCATACCGGTGGGCGGTACGTACACGATCGATGCGGAACAGGCCAAGGAATATGTGGACAGAATAATGCCGGACATTGTCATTCCCATGCACTATCGCGAAAAGGGAAAGAAGCTCGATATTGACAAAGTCGATGAGTTTACCGATCTTTTCGATGAAGAGGAAGTGGCCGATGAGATGTGTGACGAGCTTGAAATCTCGCGCGAGGACATCGGCGGCGATTGTACGAAAGTAATAGTGATGCGCAGAGTCGAGGATTGACACAGTGAGCGATATTATACAGAACTTGAGAGATGATCTTACCAAACACAGCTTGAGCGAGCTTCGTCAGATAGCGAGAGCGGTGGGTGTAAAGAGTCCGACCGAATTGAATAAGGCTCCGCTGATAGAGAGTATCCTTGAAATTGCAGACGGCGAGAAAGAACCGGCCGTGCGTTCGAAAAAAGACGCGTCAGCAAAAGCTGACTCCCTTTCACAGGGCGTCGAAGAGCTTATAGAAAGGTGCAGAAAAGCTTCTTTTGAGAATTCGGGGAAAGAGACGGGAAAAACCGTACAGGGAGATGCTATAAAACCGGACGAAGACGAGGCGGGTGTTTTAAATCAAGACCGGAAGTCTGAGACGGAAGAAGAGGAGCATATCTATACCGGCGTGCTTGAATTTACGGAAAAATTCTGGTTTTTGCGCACGAATAATTTTGAAATCACGTCCAGCGGCGATGTTTTTATGCATACATCGTTTGTCAACCGTTTCCGCTTGAGGGAAGGGGACATGGTCACGTGTAAGGCGAGAAGGCGCAAGGAAAACGAGTGCCCCGGCGCAATCTACATAGTAAGCGTGAACGGAGTGCGTCCGGATATGCTCAATCCGCGTCCGACTTTTGAAAGCCTCACGCCGTGTTATCCCAACGAGCGGTATACGCTCGAGCGAGAGGGCGGAACTTTAACGGACAGGGTCGTAGACCTTTTTTCGCCCATAGGCAAGGGTCAGCGCGCGCTCATAGTCTCCCCGCCCAAGGCGGGCAAGACGACGATGCTTAAGGGTATAGCCTGTTCGATAACGGCCAACTACCCGCAAGCGGAAGTCATAGTGCTTCTCATCGACGAGCGGCCGGAAGAGGTTACGGATATAAAACGCAGCGTTGTAAATGCGCGTGTCGTGTATTCGACCTTCGACAAGGGCGAGAATCACCATACCCATGCCGCCATGCTCACGCTCGAGTATGCCAAGCGGCTCGTGGAAAAGGGCAGAGACGTCGTAATTCTTATGGACAGCATCACGCGTCTTACGCGCGCGTACAACTCGATCACAAACTCCGGCAGGATGCTCTCCGGCGGACTTGACCCGCAGGCGCTCATAGAGCCCAGGAAGTTCTTCGGCTCGGCGAGAAATATAGAGGGCGGCGGCTCGCTCACGATAATTGCGACCGCGCTGGTCGATACCGGCAGCAGGCTGGACGATGTCATCTATGAAGAGTTCAAATCCGCGGGTAATATGGAGCTCGTGCTTTCACGCGATTTGGCCGAAAAGCGTATCTTCCCCGCGATAGACATAAAGGGGTCCGGTGCGAGGAAGGAAGAGCTGCTGCTTTCGCGCGACGAACTGAATGCGTCATGCAAATTCCGTCAGATTATGGGCAAGCAGGTCAGCATAGAAAACGTGTATGCCATGATTAACAAGACGAGAAATAATCAGGAACTGTGTTCTCGCGTCGATGAATGGCTGAGAATTTACAACGGTAATGACAGATAGAAATTCCTTTACGGACAAGGTTAAAATCAAAATAAAGTCGGGCGATGGCGGCGACGGGATGAATTCATTCAAGTCGTACAAAGGCAAGCCCGCTTGCGGTCCGGACGGCGGCGACGGCGGGAAGGGCGGCGATGTGTATATCGTTGCGGACAGAGGGCTCAATGACCTTCTGCCTTTTCGTTTTAAGTCAAAATACGTCGCGGGCGACGGTGAGCGCGGCGGCACCAACTTACGCTTCGGCAAGAGCGGAGAGGACGTCGAAATCAGGGTCCCCGTAGGCACGGTTGTAAAAGATGAGGAAACGGGTACGATCATCGCCGATATGTTTTCGGAAGGGCAGAAGAAACTTATAGCCGAGGGCGGCAGAGGCGGGAAGGGCAATACGCGCTTCACTACCGCAAGGCGCCACGCGCCTCACTTTGCGCAAAGAGGCGAAAAAACGGACGTGCATACGCTCGTTTTGGAACTTAAAGTTATCGCCGACGTCGGTATAATAGGTTTTCCCAATGTGGGGAAGAGCACGCTTTTATCCAAAATCTCTGCGGCAAGACCCAAAATAGCAAATTACCACTTTACCACGCTCTCGCCGAATTTGGGCGTGGTATCGGTGTATGACAAAAGCTTTGTCGCGGCGGATATACCGGGGCTCATAGAGGGTGCGGCATTCGGCGCGGGCTTAGGGCACGATTTTCTCAGGCATATAGAGCGCACCCGGCTTTTATTGCATGTCATAGACGTGTCAGGCTGCGAAGGGAGAGACCCCGTCGAGGACTTCAAGAAAATTAACGGAGAGTTGTCGGATTACTCGAAAAAGCTCGCCGCTCTGCCGCAGATAGTAGCGCTCAACAAGTGCGATATATACGGTGCGGAAGAGAATGTGACGAGATTTCTGAAAAAATACGGTAAAAAATATAAAATATTCACGATAACCGCCGTGTCCGGCGATGGGCTTGCAAAGTTGCTTGAATGCATAGCCGCGGAGCTGGATAATCTCCCGCCGATTGCGGCGGAGGACGCCGACGAGCAGTTCACATACCGCAAACCTTCCGACTTAAGCTATGAAATCTATACGGACGGCGACGCATACGTCATAGACGGGCCGTTTGCAGATATGCTTTGCAGGAACGTCACTTTGAGCGATCCCGATTCAATGGCCTATTTCCAGAAGATTCTGAAAGAAAAAGGCGTCATCTCAAAGCTTTTAAGCATGGGCATAAAAGAAGGGGAGACGGTGGTAATCGGCGACATTGAGTTTGAGTTTATAAACTAAAGCGGCGTCTTATCGTTTGATTGACCAAAAAAATACGAGGGTAATCCATATCATGCTCACTTCCAAACAAAGAAGCAAATTAAAGGCGCTTGCGTCAAACATATCGCCCGTAGGTCAGGTCGGCAAGGAAGGTATAGGCGAAAACATGCTTAAAAGTTTTTCCGACTGTCTCGACGCGCGTGAACTTATAAAGATAAACATCCTGGAAAACGCTGACGGTGCGCCGAAGGCGATAGGATGCGAACTTGCCGAACGTCTCGGCGCCGAGTGCGTGATAGTAATAGGACGGAAAGCCGTCCTCTATCGCCGCTCTCCGCGCAAGGACATAGTTCATATCGAGCTCGGCTGAAAAAGCAGAGGATTTTAAGCTTTTTGCCTGCATCGAAAAAAAAAGAACAGCTATGAGAATAATACTTTTCGGCGGCGCGTTCAATCCCGTTCATAATGAGCATGTCGCCATACTGAAAGCAGCTCAGACCGCGCTGAATGCGGACAAGACGATAATTATGCCCACGGCAGTCTCGCCGCACAAGCGCGGCAGAATTGCGGCATCGCCTGCGTCCAGGCTGGAGATGTGCCGCTTAGCGTTCGGAAAAACGTGTGAGGTGTCGGATTTTGAGATAAAAAAGGGCGGCGCCAGTTATTCGTATATAACATGCGAGCATTTAAAGCGCATGTACCCCGGCGACGAGATATACTTTCTCATGGGTGCGGACATGCTTGCATGTTTCCATGAATGGGTATACCCCGAGCGTATTTTAAGATGCGTAAAGCTTGCCGTATGTGAAAGGGAAGGCGAGGCCGATCTCGGCAGAGTTGGCGCCGAGATAAAGAAGAGTTTCGGTACGGATGTGTTCAAGGTCGGGTATGCGGGTGCGGCATTGTCCTCGACACGCATACGCGTTGCGGCTGCGATCGGGTACGATGTGTCAGACTGCGTACCGCAAGGTGTGGCTGAATATATATCCGATCAGAAGATCTATTCGATTCCCGTGCTTAAAGCCGCGCAAAAACTGCTCAAAAAGGGCAGGGCAATGCATACTCTCCGCGTCGCGTATATGGCGGCGGAGAACTGTGAGAGAATAAAAATCGACGAGCGTGCGGCGGTCATTGCGGCGGCGCTGCATGACTGCGGCAAATACGTAAAACCCGGCGATAAGATCTTGAGAGGATTTGCCCCGCCTGAAAATGTTCCGGACAGCGTCATGCACCAGTATACCGGCGCGTACATTGCGGAGCATGTTTTCGGGATAGACGATGAAGATATTCTGAACGCCGTAAGATACCACACCAGCGGACGCCCGGGGATGTCGCGGCTCGAAAAACTCATCTATCTTTCGGATATGCTGGAAGAGGAGAGAGATTTTCCCGAAATTGAAAGGCTTCGCAAGGCGTTCAAAGAGGATATAGATCTGTGCCTCGAACTTTCTTTAAGGCATGTTTTGGATTTCTTGGAAAATGAGGGCGAACCGGTCTTCGCCCTGACGAGAGAGGCGTATGAATATATCCGCGCCGTCCGCGAAAAAAAGTGCGTATAAGCAGAAAGAGAAAAAAATAAAAAGAGGAAAGCGCAATACATGACAAGCAAAGAAAAAGTTCTTCTCGCGTGCAAAATTTTATCCGACAAAAAAGCGGAGAATATAGTATACATCGACGTCAAAGACAAATCGAGTCTTTGCGACTACTTTGTCATTGCGGCGGGTAGGTCGTCCACGGCCGTACGCGCACTTACCGAGAATCTTGAAGAGAAGATGGAAAAAGACTTCGGCGAAGTTCCCGCGCGCAGAGACGGCGGGAGAGAAGGGAGATGGAACGTCCTTGACTACACGGACGTCATCGTCCATATATTCAACGATGAAATGCGCGACTTCTACAATCTCGAACGTCTGTGGGAGAACGGTAGCAATCTCATTCGCTTTGAGGACTGAAAAACTATATAAAAACCTGATTGTGTTTATACGGCTCTGCTTTAAGGGGCCGTATTTTATTTCTCAAAAAAAAGAACTTTCCGCCGTACAGAAGACTGCACGGCGGAAGGCCCAAGTTTTTTTATATTCGGAGAGTGTATGCAAAATAAATAGGGTCAAGGCGATTTCGGATTCCGAGTGCGCCTGTGCCGGTAATCGCGTGTTTCGCATCACCGGTTACATTATACATCATGCGCCCGGGCAATGCACCCTACTTGTGAAACAATCCTGTCTACAGATTTTTTGAGTATGTATACCGTAAAAAACCGAACTCTACCGCATAAATTTCACAATCTACTCACAGTAGAGGCGTATTATTTTTTGCGGTAGAGTTGTATGATTTTAATTGCATTTCCATAAATATTGTGTTAAAATTTATGCATGAACGATCAGGACGACATCAAGGAAATTATTGCGAAAAATCTTCTGCGTTTCCGTACTAAGGCCGGTCTGACGCAGGCACAGCTTGCGGAAATGTTGAATTATACGGACAAGGCTGTGTCCAAGTGGGAGAGAGGTGAGTCTGTGCCCGATATCCGGGTGCTCATGCAGATAGCCGGGATATACAGTATAAAGCTTGACGATCTCGTTACGCGGCCCAAGGAGAAAGATGTAAAACCCGTTCTCAATAAGCGTAAGAAGCATGCTCTGATTACTCTTTTATCCTTCGCGTTTACCTGGTTCATCGCCGTGGGTATTTTCGTTATACTGAACTTATCCGGCGTCGAGTACGGGTGGCTGACATTTGTCGCGGCTTCGTTCGCATCCTCGGTAGTTCTCACGGTATTTTCGTGTGTGTGGGGAACCAGGATCACGAACTCCGTAACATGTTCGCTTATTTTGTGGACGTTTGTGACGTTGCTCTATGTTTTGCTTTATTTGTTTGCGCCGCAAATCAATAACCTGTGGCTGCTGTATGTTGCGGGATGCCCGTTCGAGATTCTTATAATTCTCTGGTTCGTATTCCGCAAAGTAAAGTAAGAAAAAACAAGCAAAGAAAGAAATAGCGACGCTTTTCTTCTCTGACTGAAATTTCTATCGGAGACAAAACGCCTGTATGTTTATGCGTGCGGGCGTTCGGCTTTTTTTTAGGATGTCATGACTCTGCGTAAGGGGCAGGAGATATGGATTTAAAAAAACTTGCAGACAGACTTATTCCGGATGACGGGCTCATTCCGACTGAGGAGTATGAGAAAATATATCCCGGGCGATCGCTCAAAGAAGGTGCAGAGGTTACGAGGCTTGCACCCTCGCCTACGGGGTTTATACACCTCGGGAATTTATACAGCGCACTTGCGGACGAGCGTGCCGCGCATACCACGGGCGGCATTTTTTATCTGAGAATCGAAGATACGGACGAGAAGCGCAAAGTGGAAGGCGCGGTTGAATCGGTTATTTCTTCGCTTGAGTATTTCGGGCTCAAATTCGATGAGGGCGCGAACAATGAAAAGGAGAGTATATACGGTCCTTTTTATCAACGCATGCGCGCGCCTATGTACAGGTCGTTTGCCAAAAGCTTGATCGAGCGCGGTTTGGCTTATCCGTGCTTTTGCTCATCCTGCGAGCTCGATAAGGTGCGCGCCGAGCAAACGGAAAAGAAGGAAGTTACCGGCTACTACGGAAAGTACGCTAAATGCAGGAGTCTCTCCGAGGAAGAGATCTATGCTGCGCTGGATAGCGGAAAACCGTATGTCATACGTTTAAAATCCGGCGGGAACGCAAGTATCAAGCACACGTTCCGCGATGCCATAAAGGGCAGTATAACCGTCACGGAAAATGACCAGGACATTGTTATTTTGAAGTCGGACGGAATTCCGACGTACCATTTCGCGCATGTTTTAGACGACCATTTTATGCGCACGACGCTCGTCATTCGCGGCGAGGAATGGCTTGCGAGTCTTCCCATTCACCTCGAGCTTTTCAAGGTGCTCGGCTTCGAGCCGCCGAGATACGGACATACCTGTTCGCTCATGAAGGTTGACGGTCAGTCCAAGCGCAAGATGTCCAAGCGCAAGGACCCTGAGCTCTCTCTCGACTTTTACCGCGCACAAGGTTACTACCCCTTGGCCGTGATAAAATATTTGATGACTATTCTAAACTCCGACTTCGAGGAGTGGACGTTGAAGAATGCGGGCAGAGACTTCCGCGATTTTCCCTTCTCAGTGTCTAAGATGGGAAGAAGCGGCGCACTCTTCGATCTCGACAAGTTGAACGATATCTCGCGTACCGAACTGTCCTCGATTACGCCTGAAGAAATGTACGACTTTCTAAACTGCTGGGTGACAAACTACGGGGATAAGGCTGACAAGGTTCATTTCGAGGATAAGGATTATATTTTAAAAATTCTTGAGCTCATCATGGGCGCGGGTTCAAAAAAGCGGCGCAAGGACATTGTGCGCGCCGAGCAAGGCGTAAGACTTATAGATTATTTCTTTGACGATACATTCAGACCGGAATACAGCTTCCGCTATGACGGTGATACGGTAAATCTCGTCCTGAGGAGCTTCGCATCCGATTACGACGAAAAGGACGACAACGCTGCGTGGTTTGCAAAACTCAAAAAAGCTGCTTCGGCGGCAGGTTTTGCGTCGGAAACTTCTGAGTATAAGGCCAATCCGCAAAACTATATAGGCAGTGTATCCGATGCGGCGGAGATTGTGCGGATAGCCGTTACGGGAAGTCCGAACTCGCCGGATCTGTGCACGATAATGGCGATTTTGGGCAAGGAGCGTTCGCTTGCCAGACTCAAGGCGGCAGAGAGATAGTCTTAGAGTTAAACCGTTTCAACATCTGACAAAAAACTTCGATAAAATTCATATTCCAAGATAAAGAAGGTAACAATATATGCTCCGTTTAATCGACATCAAAAAGGAATACAAAGTAGGAGACTCTGTAGTCAACGCACTCAAGGGCGTAACCCTTTCATTCAGGCGCAACGAGTTTGTCTCGATTCTCGGCGCATCCGGCTGCGGAAAGACGACGCTTTTGAACATCATAGGCGGACTCGACAAATACACGTCGGGCGACCTTATAATCGAGGGCAAGTCCACGAAGGATTATAAGGACAACGACTGGGATACCTACCGCAACCACAGAATAGGATTTGTATTCCAGAGCTACAACCTCATTCCTCACCAGAGCGTGCTCTCCAACGTCGAGCTGGCTCTTACGCTCTCGGGCGTAGGCGCAAAGGAGAGAAAGGCGCGGGCAATGGAGGCGCTTGAAAGAGTAGGGCTCAAGGACGAGGTAAACAAGAGACCCAACCAGCTTTCGGGCGGACAGATGCAAAGAGTTGCCATAGCGCGCGCTTTGGTCAATAATCCCGAGATTTTACTCGCGGACGAGCCTACCGGCGCTCTCGATACCAATACCAGCATACAGATAATGAACCTCGTAAAAGAGATTGCGGGCGAGCGATTGGTTATAATGGTCACTCACAATCCCGAGATCGCGTATAAGTACTCCACCAGAATCGTTGAGCTTAAGGATGGTTTGGTTATAAACGACAGCGCTCCATATTCCGCAGAGGATGAGCAGGCGGATGTCCGGGCCCATCTTAATAAGGAGCAGATGATAAAAGCCGAGGAAAAGGCGGAAATCGAACAGCAGAAGGCTGAAAAAAAAGCAGGGATTTTAACAGAGAAGCCGGTTCGCAGAAAGAAAAAGACGAGCATGTCCTTTTTTACGGCGCTCGCACTCAGCAGTAAGAGCATGCTTACCAGAAAGGGTCGCACGATCGTCACTTCGGTGGCGGGCAGCATAGGTATAATATCCGTATGTCTCGTGCTTGCGCTTTCAAACGGATTCAGCAACTACATTACTCAGACGGAAGAGGATATGCTCTCGTATTATCCCATATCGGTGAACGAGACATCGTTGGATTTAACGTCTGCAATGGCGAATTTTTCAAGCGGAACGAGTCTCGAACTGGACAATGTAGACAATAAAGTTTATGTAAACTCGTTTCTCTCGTCCATTGCAAAAGGAATGACTACGACAAATGACTTATCCTCCGACAATGTTGCGATGATAGACGGGAAAGAGATTAGTTACCTTGAATATATAGAGGCTATGCCCGAAAATTTGTACGGTGCCATAAGTTACGGCTACGGCGTATCCATCTCGTCTAACCTCTTCACCACAGTTGAGGTAGGTTCTTCGTCAACTTCGTCAACCGAGAATGAA
>CAYLIO010000025.1:15342-16824 GCA_964383655.1 uncultured Clostridia bacterium
TGAAGATGAAACGGATGCAGATGACAGTGATGCAGATGAATCGGTTGAAGATAACGGTGACGGAATAACATTAAAGATAAGCGGAATCTTAAAGCTTAAAGAGGGTCTCTCCTACGGCTGTCTTGACAGCGGTCTGTATTTCACCGAGTCTTTGGTTAAAGAGTATATACAACAAAACATGGTGTCAGATATAGTGGAGATGCTCAACGACGAAACCACGCAGGATAGCGTGAAGGTGTCAAATATTAAAGAGCCGTCGAGTATTATCGAGGCATGGACTATTTACGAGATGTGGAACAGTTTCGGCTCTGTCTACACCGGCAACAGTACAAGGTATGATCTCACCTCCACAAGAATATCCGATATAATTCACGATTTAGGCGGCAGCGATCAACCCAGCAGTATCTACATTTATGCTCAGGATTTCGATACAAAAGACGATATTTTGCAATACTTGGATGCATGGAACGACTACGTCAGCGAAGCGCGAAGCGTGTATGAGGATTCAGCGGCGGCTTATGAAGACTTCTTAGAGAATGGGACTGATTCCGACTATTCAAATGCGGACGGAGAATACACAGGACCGACTGATTATCTGTCTCCTGAGTATGACGAAGATAAGGGTGAGTATACATATGAGTATTCCGGGCCGACGGAGATAACGTATACGGACACCGTGGGAACGCTCATGAGTCTTGTAAATACCATTTTAAACGCAGTCACGTATGTTTTGGTCGCTTTTACGGCAATCTCTCTCGTTGTTTCGACGGTAATGATAGGAGTAATAACGTATGTATCGGTAGTAGAGAGAACGAAGGAGATAGGAATTTTAAGAAGTATCGGCGCAAGAAAGAAGGATATACGCAATGTCTTCAATGCGGAGACGTTTATCATAGGCTTGTGTGCGGGCCTGATAGGTATGATCGTCGCGTATATTATACAAGTAATTATAAACCTTATCCTGACGCCTTTGACGGGAATAAGCGGGCTTGCGGCGCTTCCGTTCGTGCAGGCGATCATAATGGTCTGCATAAGCATTGTTCTGACGCTCATATCCGGTCTCATCCCGGCTTCGTCTGCGGCCAATAAGGATCCGGTTACGGCCTTGAGAACGGAGTAAAACACAGATTCAGAAAAAAAACAAAATTGCCCCGCTGCTTCGATTTATTTAAGCGGCGGGGTAATTTTTGTGAGAATGGTGCAAACATCTTCCAAGGTCAAACAAAAAAACAAGTGCCGGTTTTTTTCATGGTCAATACCGATCTTTCAGGCGACTGTCTCTTAAGGAATACTGCGTTTTGTGAAGAAAAAAAGAAATCGAACAGTGAGTCGGATAACAAATTATAGTCGATCGGAAATTCATGTTTTCGACGGATAGTCGGAAGCAAATATAGATATTTCTGTTTTAACGTGTGAAAAAATGCGATTTAAAGGATTGATTCTTCCCAAAAAATGCGATACGCTATTTACGGAGTTAAAAAT
>CAYLIO010000026.1:0-16290 GCA_964383655.1 uncultured Clostridia bacterium
ACGCCTTGCTCATGAGCGTCTTGGCAGTAACTCTCGGAAGCATTCCTATTTTACCCGTGAGCGTATTCAAAATCTCTGCGGATGCGTCGACTATTACGCACATCACATACAAATTTTTCTGTCTGTAAGGCACGCCCATCCTTCCGATAATATAATCCCCATACTCGGAGAGAATTGCATTGATCTTGGCGCTTTCCGCCCTATCCTCGATTATGATACTGACGATCGCTATTCTGTTTCCCATAATAAAAAAGCCTCCTTTACCCGATCAGGGGTTAGGGAAGCGAACTTAAAAAGCGGCGCATAAATATTTTACGCACTCGTACACATCATTTATTCACCCCTTTACAGTCAGAAATCCCCTTCCCGTTCAGGCAGTATAAGTTTAACACCTTATTTTTTAAAAAGCAAACAAAGAAATAGTCATTGCAGACAAAAAACCGTAAAATATTTTCGCCTTTATTTCGCGTAATGCTTGCAATTTCGCTTTGTACGTGACAGTGTTTCGGCGACATCGGAATTTTTATTCTTTTTGTTCTCCGTTTTGGTTTTTTTTGCTTTTGCAACCGGCCGGCAGCACCCAAACTTTAACCAAAAACGGAGTTTCCTTTTTTTAGCGCATCGGCACAAGCCTATTCCTGACTCCCCGAAGTCATATTCGGAGAGAGGACTTTATAGCAAAAAGGCCGCACGAGAGAGTGCAGCCTGCGATGTTTTAAGTATCGTACCGTCAAAGCCCTGCCTTGTTTTTGTTATAGTTTATAAGACAGCCGGCTAAAATTATTTGCTTTTCCTCGGGTGTGAGGTATCCGAGTTCGAGCTGAATATTCTTAAATTTGCCGCCGGAGATATGTTTGGCGGGGATGACGCCCGCATCTTCCTTTATAAGACCGATTATGTTCTCTATATATATGTAATCCCCGACTTTATAATCAAAATTTCTGCATAAAAGGGGCAGCATACCCCAATTGATAAGGTTGGAGCGATAACGTTTGGTAGCATATTCCGTCGCAATGTTGGCGACGCCGCCCAAGACGCGCTGACACGACGCTGCCTGCTCCCTCGCCGACCCGTCTCCGGGTTTACGCGCCGCCACACAGCTGCCGTACATGATATCGTCGCTCGGCTTTATGCCCGTCTCTTTAAATACCTCTTCGGGAAGAGACCCCGTCTCTTTTCTCTCCCTCTCCTGCGCCATGACCGCCTCGGCCCTTTCGACGTATCCCGGATCTTTACGCGAGAGCGCAAACTTAGCAAGCCGCACGGGATTGGAGCGGTAACTCGACGTCTCGCCGGACGGAATCAATTCGTCCGTCGTAGTCACGGGATCGGTAAGAACAGACACTACTTTCATCAGAACGTTGTTTTTAAGAGGTATTTGTTCGGGCCAATCGGCGATATTATTGCCGTATACGAGATCGGTACCCGTATCCGGTTTGCCGTAGCCGCGATATACGCGTTTTTGGTAAACAGACGAGTCAAAATAGTATTTCTTTATTCTTCTCGTGTATTCGGCCTCGGTGCCCGGGGTGAGTATGCCTCCGTTTGCCGCCGTTGCGGCAATGGAGCGAGCATCCATGAGCGCTACGGCTGCCAGCTGACCTTCGCCGAGCTTGGAACCCTCTCTGTTTTCAAAATTACGCGTCGTATGGCGTATGGATAAACCGTTGTCGGCCGGCGTATCGCCCGCACCGAAGCACGGACCGCAGAATGCGGTTTTAACGATGGCGCCCGACTCGATAAGTGCAGATATGTATCCGTTATCGACGAGACACTTGAACACCGGCTGGCTCTGGGGGTATACGCTCAGCGAGAACTCGCCGTTGCCGCAGCTTTCACCTCTCAATATATCCGCAGCCTCGGCTATGTTTTCATACATGCCTCCGGCACATCCTGCGATTATTCCCTGGTCGACATGTATCTTTCCGTCCTTGATCTTGTCGATAAGACGGAATGTATCGCTCCCCTTTAATTTGTTTCCGCAGGCTTGCACCTCACCCAAGATATCTTTGGCATTCTCGATAACTTCTCGTATGGTATATGCGTTGGATGGATGGAAAGGCAGAGCTATCATGGGCTCTACCCGCGACAGATCGATTACAACCGCGCCGTCGTAATAGGCCGGATCGTCCGGGCGCAGCTCCTTATAGTCGTCCTCCCTTCCGTGTATCTTGAAAAACTCGCGAGTCGTCTCATCCGTTGTCCATATGCTTGAGAGACACGTCGTCTCGGTGGTCATGACATCTATACCGAGCCTGAAGTCCATGGAAAGATTCTTTATTCCGGGACCTATGAACTCGAGTACCTTATTTTTTACAAATCCTTTCTTGAACGTGGCGCCGACGAGGGCTATGGCAACGTCCTGCGGCCCGACTCCTTTTTTCAGCTTACCGCGCAAATACACGGCAATGATCTCCGGCCGCTTTACGTCATAGCTTTGTCCCAGCAGCTGTTTTACAAGCTCGGGCCCGCCTTCACCGACGGCCATTGTACCGAGCGCACCGTACCTGGTATGGCTGTCAGAGCCTAAAATCATTGCTCCGCACTTCGCTTCCGTTTCACGCATGTACTGGTGTATTACGGCCAAATGCGGCGGAACATAGTTCCCGCCGTATTTCTTTGCCGCAGAGAGACCGAAGACGTGGTCATCCTCGTTTATCGTGCCGCCTACCGCACACAGAGAGTTGTGGCAGTTGGTGAGCGTGTATGATACGGGAAATTGTTTGAGCCCCGACGCCTTTGCGGTCTGAATTATCCCGACGTATGTTATATCGTGAGATGCGAGTGCGTCAAACTTTATTTTGAGATTCTCATCGTCACCCTTGTTGTGCGCCGAGAGTATTTTGTACGCCATAGTCCCCTTCATGGCGAGTTTTTTCTTAGCTTCAAGCATAAAGGCGGCATTCTCTTTGATAAGACTGCCTTCCATATAGTAGACTCCGCCTTTGATAAGTTTCACCATTGCCATTACCGTTCTCCGTCTCTCTGATGTTTGTCATTTATTTTAGCGTAAAAGCGTGAAATATTCAACGGATTACCGCCCGAAAAATCATAGTGAGGCAAATTTCTTGATTTTCGGGCATGTTTTACTGTATACTTCTCATATGAAAGTCTACAGATACAAGTTCTCAACTTTAGTTCTTGTCTTAATCATAGTCTGCCTTGCGCTGTGCGCGGCGGCTTTCAGCATAAACCTCGCTCTGCTTATCAGAGAGATTAACGAAGGCATTTCAATGAACACGTTCAAAGTTTTGAGGTATGTCCTAATGTTTGTAGTGCCGGCGATCCTCTTCGTTATACTGGTCTCTCTTTTAGCCTCATCCAAATATGTCGTTACGGGCACAACTCTTAAAACGTGTTTCGGTATCATCGTAAGCTGCCATGACATAATGAAGATGACCGTCATCGTGCTTGATAAAAACACCGATAAACTGACCGTAACCTTCACCGACGAATCATTCATCGTCATAGTAGTCAAACAAAACTGGTACGATGATTTTATAAAAGCCATACTCGATATAAATTCCGAGATAGAGTACGACGTTGCTTTTAGCGATGGAAACAGCAAAAAAGACAGACATCGTCGCAGGAAAGATGATAACGACGACAAAAAAGACGAGTAAAGCATAAAACACCCGGGATCCGTCCGCTCTTTGAGTATTCAATAATAAACATGAAATCCCGCTTCATTTAAGTCCGCAAAGCATTATGCGGACTTTTTCTTTGTCTTATGTTTTATGGATGTGCGATGTTCCGCTCCGCCTAAAAGCTTGTAAATATTCTTGCGGTGTGCGGCCCATGTGAGTACGTTTAAAGCCAGAAGCAAGAGAAAACATGCCGCCGCCGGGGCGCTTGTAAGAGTTTCCGAATATCTTACATAGAAGATCACGCCCTGCCATACCGAGAATCCCGCCACGCCGATCAGCGAACCCATAGATCCCCATTCAAAAACTGCGATATACAAAAGAACGAGCACTAAAAAAACAAAACCTATAAAGAAAAACCACCAGCGCTCACATGCAAGCGCTGCCCAAAAAAGGCCCAGAGTCGAGGCTATTCCCTTACCGCCCTTAAACTTCATGGTAACGGGAAATATGTGCCCTATAACAGCGAAAAGACCGCAAAAATACCTCGCAAAATCAGAGACGAGCACATCCGTTCCGGCAAAGCAATAACTTCTGAAAATGAAGTACGACACGACTACCGGCAAAGCGCCCTTAAACGCATCGCATAAAAAGTTTATGATGCCTATCTTGAGTCCGAAAGAACGTATCATATTCATCGTGCCGGGATTGCCGCTGCCCTGGCCGCGTATATCCTTTTTCTTGAAGTTGGAAATTAAAACAGCAAAGTTAAAACAGCCGATAAAATAGCATATTACGGCCGCTATAAGAAAATAATACCATTTTTCAGCCATGTCGAACTGCATACACGAAACCCGTCCGAAAAAAATTTAGTAAAAAACCGCGATTCTTTTTTTAATCTTCTTTTTTATCCCGCAATAGAAGACGTATAGGCGTTCCGGAGAAATCAAATGCCGAGCGCAACGCATTCTCCAAAAAACGCTCGTATGAGAAATGCATGAGCCTGCCGTCGTTTACAAACAAAGCAAGTGACGGAGGCGCCTCTCCTACCTGGGTGGAATAATAGATTTTAAGCCTTTTGCCGTTATATGACGGCGGTTCGTTGGAGCGCACCGCAGAGCTTATGACATCGTTCAGAAGCCCTGTAGATATTCTCCGGTGCGAATTCTCATACACCTGCTTTACGGCGCTTAAAATTTTGTCCGTGCGAAGCCCTGTCTTTGCTGAAACATACACGGATCGGAAGTAGTCCATGAACTTCAAATCCTCTTTGAGCTCCGTCTGGAATTTATTTATGGTGTTTGTGTCCTTTTCAATGAGATCCCACTTGTTCATTACGACGACGGACGGCTTGCCTTGCTCATGAACATACCCGATAATCTTTGTATCCTGCTCTGTGAGTCCTTCGGTGCTGTCGACGACGAGCAAACATACATCCGCGCGCCGCACCGCATCGAACGCGCGCATTACGGAGTAGTACTCCACATCATCTTCAACCTTACTCTTTTTCCTTATCCCCGCCGTGTCTATTATCGTGTATTCTCCGCCGTCGGGACCTGAAAAGCGCGTGTCTATGGCGTCGCGGGTCGTGCCCGCGATATCCGTAACGATTGTGCGGTCGAAACCTAAAAGCTTATTGACCAGACTGGATTTACCCGCATTCGGCTTGCCGACTACGGCAATCTTTATGCTGTCATCCTCCTCGACCGGACTCTTTTCGAAATAGCTGACCGTCTCGTCCAGAAGATCGCCTATGCCTGTACCGTGTTCAGACGAGACTGCGTACGGCTCTCCCAGTCCGAGCGCATAGAATTCGAAGAGTGAATCCTCTGAATATGTATCTATCTTGTTTACGACTAAAATTACCGGCTTCTTGCTCCGCCTCAGCATATCGGCGACATCATAATCCGAGGATGTCAGCCCCTCTTTTCCGTCCACGAAAAACAGAATCACCTGCGCCGTATCCATGGCGACCTCTGCCTGTTTTTTTATCTCGCGCCACATGACATCGTTCGATTTAAGTTCGATGCCGCCGGTATCAACCATGGCAAAACCACGCCCGCGCCACTCCGCATCCGCATAGATACGATCGCGCGTAACCCCCGGCCTGTCTTCGGTTATTGAAATTTTTCTGCCTGCGACCTTATTGAAAAAGGTGCTCTTGCCGACATTAGGTCTGCCGACGATAGCCACAAGCGGTTTTGACATAATTAACCTGCCATAAGTACGCGCCTCTGCTTTTTAATGCGCGTTTTTGCTCTAACCATTATAATGAAAGCCGCCTTTTTTGTAAAGAAAAACGGTCCGCTTCAATAAAGCAAACCGTTTTTTTGAGTTTTTTTATTACGTATCTATTATGAAATGGACACAAGACTGAATACGCATCCGACGATATAGATTATAAGAACGACCCAGTAAATCACCTTCCACACATGTCTCCTGCCGCGCACATAAGCGTATGCGGGGAAAGCAACACCTACCAGTAACGCGAGCTTGGCAATGAGGTCGAGAATGCCGATTATCGTACCGCCTATGCTGATGTCGGTATATTTCTGCAATAAACCGAGCACCCCTCTCGCAATGAATAAAAGCGCAGATAAAAAGATGCCCCAGAATGCGCATACTTTAGTGAGGTCAACTTTCTCCCTGTACTCAACCTGTTTTCTCGTTGTCTTCTTTTTTTGCGCCATGATAAATCAATCTCCTTGTTTCCTGAGTGGTTATGTAAAACAATTATACTCCCGCGAAAAAATATTATCAACAATATGACATAAAGTATGAGAAAAAATATTTCCGAAACGGGATTTGCTTTGGGAATTTACGTCAAAACAGAGAGCAAAATTTACGACAAATCGTGAGGTGATGAAATATGCGAGAAGAATATGCTTTTTCAAACGCAGAAAAAACCATTATGCCAAGCAGTTAAGTAACAGGCCGCCTTCAACCTTGACGTAAACACCGTCGAATATTTTAAGGGCATGGCGGCCAAAGCCGGCATCCCGTATCAAATGCTTATCGACCTGTATTCGACGGATTGCTCCGCCGATAACAAGCAACTCCGGCTCTCCCGGAGCCATTTTTCCCCGACACCGCCACGGAAAAATAAAGGTATTTTTTGTTGAAGCAAAGCCGTCTCCCGCCGGCCCGCGGGAACACGACATTCAGCAAAGTAAATCTTAGGCTTGTCGTATAATAAATCACCCGACTTCTTTTGCACTATACGCCGACTATTGCCGATGCATTCTTTTTTATGCAGAACAATTTTTATACTCTCAGTTTGCCGAGAACGGCCTCGAAATAGCCGGGAAGCGGCGCCTTGAAAGACATTCTTTCACCGGTAGACGGATGCGAAAATTCTATTTTATACGCATGCAGAAGCTGACCGTTTAATGAAAATCTCTGCTTTTTTATACCGTAGACCGGATCGCCTACGACGGGATGTCCGAGATGCTTTGCATGTACGCGTATCTGGTGCGTTCGTCCGGTCTTTAAATCAAACGCGCAAAGCGTATACCCCTCGTATCGCCGCACGACCGAATACTCTGTAACGGCAAGCCTGCCCCTGTTCTCGGGCACGACAGCCATCTTAAGCCTGTTTTTCGGGTCTCTGCCGATATAGGTCGTGACGGTGCCGCCTTCATCTTTCATGACCCCTTCTAAAAGCGCCAGATAGCTGCGCCTGCATGTCTTGTCAGCGATCTGACGCGAGAGAGCGAGATGTGCCTTATCGTTCTTTGCAACAAGCAAAAGCCCCGAAGTGTCCTTATCTATGCGATGCACTATTCCCGGCCGCAAAACACCGTTAATGCCGCTTAAATTGTCAAGACTGTATAACAGTGCGTTTACAAGTGTGCCTTCCCTGTTGCCGTTGCCCATATGCACGGTCATGCCCTGCGGCTTGTTTATGACGGCAAGGTCGCAGTCTTGATACACAATGTCGAGCGGGATATTCTCCGGCTTTACGGAATATTCCCGTATGGCAGGCACAGTCACTTCGACGCTGTCACCCGCTTTCAGAACAAGAGACGCTTTGGCCGTCTTCCCGTTAACTTTTACGCCGCCCGTATCAAATATTTTTTTGACGGCCGATCGCGTAAAATCCTGCATTTTCCGGCTTAAATATATGTCCGCTCTTAAAGAGTCTTCCTCGACGCAGAATGTAAAAACATTCTCATCCATCTCCGTCATCCCCGCCTTTGTCATTACCGCTATCTTTTAGCCCGGGTTTCAGAGTCTTGTCAGCCCGGTTCTCTGACTTTAACACTCCCGTTTCTGCGTCGGCGTCAGTATTTTCTGTCCCTTCCCCACAGGAAGAGGAGATCTTAAACGACGAATCTTTCTCCTTTCTTTCCCTTTCCTCTTTCTCCCTTCTCTCCGCCGCTTGCGCCTTTGCGCGTTTGGTTAAAGGAAAGATCGCCATCTCGTTCAAAAAAAGAAAATCTATAATCACGATGATAGCTCCCGCAACGAGCCAGATATCTGCAAAGTTGCAATAGAAGCCTTTAGAGTTTATATGAACGCCGATGAAGTCACGCACGGCGCCAAACATAAGTCTGTCTACCAGGTTGCCTATTGCGCCCGCATTAATCATGTACAAACTGAGTTTAAGCACGGTAAAACGCTCGGGAAGAAACAGTATGATAAAAAATACAACCGGAATAATTATGAAAGTGAGCGCTATAAAAAAAGTCAGCGCCCACTCCGAGTTCGCACCCATACTGAAGCTTGCACCGGTATTTCGTATGCCATGCATAACCTCGATAAATCCCGGGATAACGACGAATTCCCAAGCGTCTTTCTCTTCATAATATTTCGTCAGAAGATCGATGAGCAACATCACGGCGAAGATGCCAAAAAAAATAGCGCTCTTTATGCCGAAACAGCTTTTTATTCTCCTGCCCAACCCTGCGAAAAAATTCTTAAGCTTTGCCATACGCGTAAAATTATATCATATAAAGCAAAAAAATAGAACGAATTTTTTTTAAACTTCACGACACAGTTTTTTAATTTCCAAAGTAAATTCCATAGCGGAATCGTAGCGGTTGCGGGCAAAGCGGTCGAGCTTGCATACTGTTACATATCTTTATTGACACTATAACAGGGCTGCAAATTTTAATATATTGATTATTTGAACCCGCACTCTGATTAATTTATAATTCGGTCCAGAAATGCATGCAAATCCATATATGCAATGTCGAATCATTTGCAGATATTTGGAATATGATAGTCTCCAGTTTTATCATCACCACTACGTTCATTGGTGACTATACAACCTTTTTTAGCTATTGCTGTTGCAACCAAAAATGGGTCTCCGTTTGAATTAGATGAGCTTTTCATTTTAATAAGAGATGGATATTTCTTTAAAACATCTACAGCGTATTTTTGTATATCTTGGGTGAGTGGCACAAAAAAATCTTTATGCTGTTTTGCCCAAGTTAATAAATCATCATCTTTAAGCTCATCAAAAATTTCTGAACTCGTAAACAACTCTTTACTTTCGATTAAATTATTCAAGGCTTCCCATATCGGAAAAAATGTCTTTTTAGACATATTGTACTCTTTTGCGGCATCAATTAAAGCGCAGGCATCAATGATATATATCGTTTTCATTTAAACATCACCGCCTGTTCGATATTACCAATATGTTTGTTATTAATGCCAAAAGCTTTACACATTTCGCCATGCGTAATTTTTCCTGCGGCGAATGCAATCAAGATTGTTCTAGGAAGCAGGTAGCCATTTTGATTTAAATATTTAACATAATAATGTGCTGGTATATTTTTCCCTTTCCTTGCAGCTTCAATAACTCTGTTGTGTTGAATGGCGTTTCCAAGCGCGCCCAAATCAACATGTCTTTATTTACATAAGCATAGTTCTTTTTTCCCATACTTCACCAACCGATCTCTCATAAATGCGATTTATCACACTATTTGATGCTATTTCTTGAATACAAACAAATATTCATGAGCCAATAGCAAAAAATTGAATTTTATGCTATTGGTTTTCCAATAACCAGTCGCTTTGCAATTGTGTTGCTCCTTGATTATTATTTCTTTCGTTTTGAAGCCGGCGAGCTCAAAGACGCGCATGGTTTCAAACGCAAGGGGTTGTACCATACCTTTTTTGCGCATATCTCCCATAAGAATTGCACAAAATTTATCTTTTTTTAATACGCGGTGAAACTCATCCGCTACTTTATCTATCTCAAACAAAAAGTCTTTCATCGGTAAGAGTGACAAGTCTCCCTCGATATCATCGCTGTAATGAATAATGTCGGCATAAGGAGGATGAGCACAAATCAGATCTATTGAATTATCCTTCAATGGTAGTTTGCGTGCGTCGGCGACATCGATAGTCAAAGAGGCAGAAGTATCAAATTCAAATTCGCACTTTTTATGGCTTAATTCTACTGCAGTAGGATTTATATCAAAACCGATAAAATTTCTGTTCGTAAGTTTTGCTTCTACGGCAGTTGTGCCGCCGCCGACAAACGGGTCTAAAACCGTATCGCCTTCCTGTGAGTATCGCAAAATCACATTACGCGGAATATATGGCGACCAATTCCCCCGATATTTTGCGTCATGCGTAGCCCATTTGCCGCGATCGGGGAAGGTCCATACGGTATTCGTTTCCAGTTCAAAGTTTTCAGGTTGTACAGGAACTTTCTTCGCCATCGTTAATCCTTAAATAGCCGATCGGCAACGCCGCTTTCAAGCTCGGCAATACAATAGACATTTTTCATCACGTCAAAGGTTTCTTCTAAGTTGTGGCGCGCAGAAAGCCAGCCCTTGCCGTCTGTAAACCACACAAAAGCAAATCCATGGATTTCTTTCGCTTCTAACGCGATTGTTTTGTAGTTACGGGCCGTTTCATTGAGCTTGGAACCGCCGCCCGTATAAAAGTTCGTTTCAATACCGTAAACCGTTCCGCCCTTTTTTACAACAAAATCAAACCGCTTTTCAGCCTTCCCTTGATTGGAGATATTGGAAAGGTCGATCGACCATTTCCTTTCTATATCTGATATGTACATCTCTTTGAAATAATCAATGTCACGGCGCAACCCCGCTTTAAGCAGATAACTCTCTACTAAATTTTCCATTAGATGTCCGCCGCGGTTTTTTCTGCCATTGCTGTCCAACCCTACCTCAACACCCGTGACATAGTCAACAAGATTATTAGTGATGCGCTCAGAAATCAACTTAAACAGCCCAGTCTTGTGCATAAACATCTTGTATTCTTCGAGACTGTAATTCGGATTGGAAAAATTGAAAAAGAATTCACCATCACCATCTGCCGCATAAATCTCCTGACTGCGAACGGCAAGAAGGATAGGGATACACTTCAAAACCCGCGGATACTCTGCCACAAGTTTTGAAAAATCTACTTCTATATTACGTGATCCGACCAAAGAATTAAGGATATGCAATTCCACCTTGATAGTATCGATATTGCTGTAGACTTTTTCGAAGTCCACATAGTAACTATAATCGCAGATACTTGATCTGAATAGCTTTATCCAATCGTTAAATTTTCTCATATACTCTCCATAATCATTTATAAGTTCTGGAGGGACAGGAAGCCCAGGCCTTGTAAGCGGTATATACTCAAAGTAATAATCGCACCCAACCGAATGAATGTAATCAAGCACATCTCTATACTTATCGTTTCGGAACCAATTATCAAGTAGATATATGTACTCAACATCAATATTCGCCGCAGACATTAACTTTTTATACTGCTTTTTTTAAAATCGTAGGTTTGAAGTTTTTCGTCAACAGAACCCGCAACTTCCTGATGTTTACACTCGATGATGAACAAAATATTGTTCATCAAGACAAATATACAATCATCCGGCAGCAATTGCTTTGACAAATGTTT
Source organism: uncultured Clostridia bacterium (assembly GCA_964383655.1). GTDB lineage: Bacteria > Bacillota > Clostridia > Christensenellales > Borkfalkiaceae > Coproplasma. The sequence continues at coordinate 11,463 of CAYLIO010000026.1, forward strand.
TTCCAGTCAATATCAAGCTTCTTAAGAAATACTGAATAAAAATTGTGCTTTTTATACAACTCGGCAACTTTGTCGGTATCGTAAAAAACATCATGCCCTGCCACAGAATAATGGGGCTGGTTCTCCAAAAATTTAGACAAATCGGTTTTCCCTTCAAAAATCAATCCTGTGCGTGTATTGCCGCCGCCTTTGCCGCTTTTTATCATTTTTTACACTCCGTTAGTTATTCTGATACGCTTTCAGTATCAATTCTTTGGCAAGGTTAATTTCTGCGCCATCTTTCATTATCAATTGCAAGTCTCCGCATCCCCAATGCCCAATGTTGCGGACATCGCGCAGTGATTCTGTCAATGTAAAGTCATCCGGGTTCAATCTGAAATTTATCAGAAGCTTAGTTTGATAGACCTCCACCGTACAGAAGTTCTTAATTTTCTTAAATGCGGAGTACAGCTTCAGTGTGCTTTGCGATACATCATCCCCTAAACTCATTGCATAATCATATAATTCATCGTATAAGTCCTTGAATTTTTGAGGCGCATCTTGATATTGTTCGCTAAAAGTTTTTCCTCCGCCTTGTCGATGACTCCGCTCCGAGGTTTCGATATCAATAGGTGCGACAGTATTGGTATTGAGCAACTCAAACAAAAGTAATCCGGAATCATATTGCTTATATCGAATAAGCGAAACATTACGATTTATCTGTTTGATAGCTTCTTCATCATATTTGTTAAAGTCACTTGCTATACATATTACACGAGGCATAGACCAATCAATATCATTTGCGACCGTTTTGCCATAGGTTTCTAAAACCAGCAACTTAAAATTTGCCTTGTGCCCCAACAACCAATTAAGATAGAATAGCCCTTGATTGATAACATTCTCGCTTGAAGATCGTTTGTATTCAAAAATAACCGGACAATTGTTTTCGTCTATCCCGATCGAATCCATTCGCCCATTATCAATCCTATATTCCGATGCAAGAAAACGTACTGCAAAAAAGTCAAGCATATTCTTTTCGATTATACGCTGTAATTCTTTTTCTATCGTGACACTCTTTGATTTCAACTCTTCAACAGTTCCGTTAATTTTGAACAGTTTTAGTTCCGCCATGACTTTTCTCCTCAATTGCATATCAGCAATTCATTTATTTTCCCGCGCTTTTCTGCATTACTGTTAATCATACGTGTTGCTGATACCCGATGAATCTGATAAGATTTATACAAATCATCAAAGAAGTTATCGTCTGGATTGACATTTTTGGGGTCGGAATTACTCAGTACAAGTTTTGCTCCGACTTCATTGATTTCATCGATAAACTTTGCAAGTCTTTTCTGCTCATTGTCGTCAAAGGTGTCACTATTGTAAGAGGTAAACGCCGAAGTTTCCGAAATAGGGCGATAGGGAGGATCCAAGTAGACGAAAGTTTTATTGTCTATAAAAGCCTTTGACAGTGTATAATCCCCGCATACAATAGTAACGTTTTGCAGGGCAGCGTGAATATTGCGAAGATTTTCCGCATCGCAAATCGTGGGATTCTTGTACGCACCCATCGGCACATTGAACAACCCCTTACGGTTGACTCGATATAATCCGTTAAAACAGGTTTTATTCAGAAAGATAAAATACGCCGCTTTTTCAATGGACGACTCGTTGCTTAATGTTACGGTGTTAAATCTGTCGCGGACATTATAATAGTAGTACTTTCTGCCATTTTCATCAAGAGGCAAGAAAGCCATCTGCATCTCGCTGAGCTGTTCAATCAAAGTCTCGACATCTCGCTTGATTGCCATATAGGCATTGATGAGTTCAGGATTGATATCGCTGATATAGAGCTCGTCAAACTGATACCTTGAAAGGACATTGAAAAGCAGTGCGCCGCCGCCAACCATCGGCTCCGCATATTTCGTGAGGACTTTTCCGCCATCGGAAGGCAGCATTTTTTCGATCTCTTCTATCAGTTGGCCCTTTCCGCCGACCCATTTTACAAACGGTTTTAGCTCGACTTTGCGCGTCTTTTCATAACGAACGGTTCGCTTGTCTATCGGCTTTTCTGCATTCGCGGGGATGATCCACATATTGCCAACCATCATTGCGCCCGATATTCTCTCTTCAGAACAGAGAATCGCCACGCGTCTCTGTGAGATATTCCACTTCTCCGCAGCTTCTTTTGCAGAAATGTAACTTAACATATCTTGCACCTCTAGAATTTATACTCTTATTATATTCTAAAACGCGAATAATAGCAAGCAATTTCTTGTCAATAATCAAAAGAAATATTCCCTTGTACTCTCTTTATATATTCCCATGTACTCTCTTTATATATTCCCATGTAAACCTTTACTTTCTCGTCGTATTATGCTAAAATAGGCGAACATGTTTATAAAAACAGTGTTTTTTGGTTGAATCATGAGCGAGCTGCTATTAAAACTTTTTGTACCAAACAAAGGAGCGGATGATCCCGAAGTGCACGTGCGCTGTGGAATCTTGTCCGGCATAACAGGTATTATTCTAAACGCGCTTCTCGTTGCGGGAAAGCTAGCTATTGGCATAATTTCGGGCTCCGTTGCCATCGTTGCGGATGCGCTCAACAACCTGTCGGATGCAGCGTCATCCACCGTCACGCTCGCAGGTTTCAAACTCGCGGGAAAAAAGCCTGATAAAAAACACCCGTTCGGTCACGCTAGGATGGAATACATCGCGGGACTCATTGTTTCCGTGATAGTTATCGTCATGGGCGCAGAGCTTATATTCTCCTCCGTCGAAAAAATTATAGAATCGGAATCCGCCGTCTTTTCGTACGCAGCGATGGGCGTACTCATTGCCGCCATACTCATAAAGCTGTGGATGTTTTATTTCAACAGAAAAATAGCGAAGCGCATCCACTCGCCGTCTATAAAAGCTACCGCAGCTGACTCTCTGTCCGATGCTTTTGCAACATGTGTGACGCTCGCCGCGCTTATAGGCGGAATGTATACAGACTTTCCTATAGACGGTGTGGCAGGAATTATCGTTGCACTCTTTATTTTAAAGACGGGCATAAGTTCTCTTATAGAGATATGCACTCCTCTTATAGGCTCTCCTGCCAAAAGAGAGGTTGCGGATAAAATAGATAATCTGGCGCTCGAGCATGAAAATATTTTAGGCGTTCATGACCTGATATACAACGACTACGGCCCGGGCAGAGCCGTAGTGAGCTTCCACGCCGAAGTTCATGCAGATTGCTCTCTTACGGATGCTCACGCCTTGGCTGATCATATAGAGCGCGAAATACGCGAAAAATTCGGCGTCGAAGCAGTCATTCATATTGATCCCGTAACAGCGGACAAAGAAACGCCGGCAATCAAAAATTATATTGAAGCAAAGGCAAGAGAGATAGCCGAGAATATAACCGTGCACGATTTCCAGACAAAAAACAGCGACGGTAAAAAAATCGTATACTTCGATATTACCGTGCCTTACGGACTTAAAATTACGGATGAAGAGATTGAAAACAGACTTAAAAAAGCTCTCGCAGAGTATGACCCGCCGACAGACGCCGTCATACATACAGACCACCCGCTCATAGAAGACTGAGAAAAAATTTTTTTCATTACCGTTTCACCGGAGTCGCCAATATAAAAAATATCATCCCAAACTTATAGCTTCCGGGATGGTATTTTTTAATATCTTTTTATTAACCGCTTGTTTTTGTAAGAGTAAATTCCACTCTTTTTTTCACTGTCCTACAAAAGCGGAAATAAGCCCTGTTTTTCTGAAATTTTCCGACTGAATGTTATCCGACAGCGCATTACTCCGCCATATTGACTCCATTATCTAGTACCAACCGCTTCTATGCTTCGGCTCATACCCTCCGTCTCCACCGTCGCCATCGCAGGAAATCATCTCAAAACCATGCTCTTTACACCACTCTGATACATAATCGTACACATCAAAATCTTCACAAACCGGCTGATAATAGTCCTCTGCCGTACAGTACATCTCAAACTCTCTATCGAGATAATCTCTCAGGCATTCTCCGAAATAGTGTGAAATCTCTTCTTTTGTTATGAACGGATTCATCTTCAACATCTTCGATAGCCCCTTATCGGCAACTGAATCTTTTGTCGGAGCTAGGATAATTTCCGCTTGATAGTAACAGTCGACAGTCCCATTCCCTTCATCCCAGACACTAAATCCTTTCCATTCACACACAAATTTATCTTCTAGGAATTGCCTAAGACCTTCCTTGTCCTTTTTTGCCCAGGATTCCTCGTTTTCCTCCGAATACAGGCCCAGAAATATTGCGGAAAGAAAGTCTGCGGCTTTTTTATTAAGGCTGCATCTTGTCCGGATTTTTTCGGACAATAACACCGGATCCATATCCGCGGTTGCCGCAGATTGAATATCATTGACCAAGGCATAAAGGATCAACGCCGATGTTTTTCGGCTCACCTTTTTACTGTTTTTCAGCCTCTCATACGCTTTATACGGTTCGCGTGTCAGATAATCCGGACCATTTTGGTCAATGGCTATCTTTAGTTCATCTATGATTATCTGTATCCTTTCGTCCATCACATTCCCCCTGAAGACATGCCGAGAAATTCCGGCATTTCCTCATATGTCCTGTCGCTCCTCATAATAGCTTTTACCGGTTCATCTTCCCGGAGGGTTTTCTTTTTTATCCGGCAGATCGCTCTGTAAAGCCAAAGCCGCATCGTGCGGCTTTTTTGTTTTGCTTACCCGTGTCTGCGCGTTTTCAATCTTGTGTTCCGAAGCTTTGAGCGATATCGTCCTTGCCGTTTTCTCTTTTCTCTCACATCCATGTCCTAAGCTTTATACTGATTTCTTC
>CAYLIO010000027.1:0-12833 GCA_964383655.1 uncultured Clostridia bacterium
AACATATGAAGAAGACACTTTCTAGTGTTCGTGAACATATTTCCACCCGACTTTGTGAACAAGTAAATTCCCAAAGTAAATTCCACATTGGGATTTGAAACGGGATTTACTTTGACACGTCTTTTGCGGTTGAACTTAATCAGGAAAATCTTTTTTAAAGGAGACCACGATTACGTCTAAAAAAACAAATGACAAGATATCGGGGTCAAAGGCATGTGTTTGATTGCACCCTGTGCCTATATCGCCTAAAAACGGCATAAAAATTCATATTTTTGAGGCGTTTTAACGAATTTTTCGGATTTTTTTGCGTATATATCCGTATTTTTTATGACGTCGGGGCAAAAAATCCTCTGCAGAACCTTTTGACCCCGGCATCATGACAAGACAAACAAACACATGACACCGGAAGATCGTAAACAGATCGAGGATTGCCTTACCGGGCGCATGACTTTTAAGGCTATTGCCCGCCTCATCCGAAAAGATCCTGTGGAATTTACTTCGGGAATTTACGTTTTGGCGGCTCTTTTGCTCCCTTGCATTATAATCCGACTCGTGGTAAAATTGTCGCATGAACGTCAATCTGGATAAATACAGAGGGAAAAGCGTGTGTGTTGCAGTATCCGGAGGGAAGGATTCCATGGCGCTTCTTCACTTTCTCCTATCACACCGCGATGAATACCATATCAAACTGACCGCGCTCAACTGCGACCACCGAATGCGCGGAGCCGTCTCCGCGCACGACAGCGCGTTCGTCAAAAACTATTGCCATAAGATGGGAATAGAACTTTTTTTATACGTTGCCGAGGATAAGCTCTCCGGCGAAGGCGAAGCGCGCAAGTGGCGTCTCGGTTGCTTTCTGGATGCGGCGGAAAAACACGGGGCAGACTGTATCGCAACTGCGCACCACCTGAACGATAACGCCGAAACCGTCCTCTTTAACCTGGTCCGCGGGAGCGCATTAAAGGGCGTGACGGGCATACATGACGAGGATATATCCTTCGCCGCAGGAAGACAGTGCACTTTAATACGCCCCTTTATTGCCTGCACGCGCGCACAAATCGAGGAATACATTAAAGCAAACGACATCCCCTATGTGGAGGATGAAACAAACTTCTCAAACGACTATACCAGAAATAAATTAAGACACAGCGTTTTGCCGGCACTTGAGAACGCCGTTCCCGGCGCCTCTGCGGCGATATATCGCTTTTCGCGCATTGCCGCAGAGGATGAAGAATATCTCGCAAGGCAGGCAAAAAAGCTTATTTTTCGAAGAAAAGACTGTTATATTATAGAGTGCAACCCTGAAAGACCGCTTTTTTGCCGGGCGGCGGCAATCGTTGTCTCGTCTCAGTATGCGTACAAAAGAAAGGACTACACGTCACATCAGCTTGAAAGGCTTTACGACTTAAGCCGCACGGAAAACGGAAAACAATTCAAGTTTCTCGGCCTCACGGCGAAAAAAGAAAACGGATACGTATCCATATCGGATGATGCGCACTCTGAAGCAGACAGGGCGGCATCTGAAAACGCTGAAATACCGTACTCTGAATACTCGCAAAGTTATTCATGTTTTTCGGGCAGCATCGCGTTGATATGCGAGTCGGAGGAATTACTCGCGGAAGAACTAGAAAAATTAAAAGAAAACTATGCAAAAACCCGCGAATCAGACGTAAATAACAATAAATTATGCAATGAAAACTTTTCAGATCATAAAATACATGTACTCATGTTCGACGGCGATAAAATACCGTCCTCTTCCGTCGTGCGCCTCTATAGAAACGGAGACAGGTTTACAAAATTCGGCGGAGGAACAAAGAGTCTGGGCGACTATTTCACGGACAAGAAGATTCCCGAAAGCGTCAGAGGGACTATCCCGCTCATATGCGACGGAAAAGACGTACTGCTTGTGTTCGGAGTAGAGATTTCGGACAGAATAAGGGTTGATAAAAATACAAAAAACAAGATGTTTGCCGTCGGTGAAAATTATTAAGGCGGAAGACGGGAAAGTTGTTTTGAGACATATGTACATTTTTTTGAAAAGGCGAGCGAGTCTTAAATTTTACCCCGAGATCCGGGGTAAAACGGTTGCCTGCGTGCTTTTTTGTTGACAGAGAAGCGGCAATATCATAAAATGGTAAAGATACGTTTGTATTTATATAATGTGGTAGTTCAAGGAGTTGTTGAAGCATGAAATTGAAAGGAGCGGAAATTTTAATAAACTGCCTGCTCGAACAAGGCGTGGACACTATATTCGGATATCCCGGCGGCACGGTGCTCGATATATATGACGCGCTTTACAAAAACGGTAAGATAAACCATATACTCACTGCGCACGAACAGGGTGCGGCCCACGCGGCCGACGGATATGCGCGCGTAACCGGCAAAACAGGCGTCTGCTTTGCAACCAGCGGGCCCGGCGCCGCCAATCTTGTGACCGGCATAGCCACGGCGTACATGGACTCCATACCCATGGTAGCGATTACCGGCAACGTGGGAATTAATCTTTTAGGCAGAGACTCTTTCCAGGAGATCGATATCTGCGGAATAACCATGCCTATAACAAAGCACAGCTTCATAGTAAAAGACGTCAAGGAACTTGCGGACACGGTGCGCAAAGCCTTTTATATAGCAAGCAGCGGCAGAAAAGGACCGGTACTTGTAGATATACTGAAAAACGTCCAGTCCGAGGAATGCGAATACGTACCCGAAGCACCGAAAAAGTACAAACCTCTGCCGGTAGCGAAAGAAAAACTTGTACCTGTATGCGATGCGATAGCGGACAGCAAAAAACCGCTTATAATCGCGGGCGGCGGCATAATATCCTCAAACGCTTCCGCGCTTTTGAGAAGACTTGCAGAAAGTCAGGACTGTCCCGTTGTATACACCCTTATGGGCAAAGGCTGCGTTGCGGACGATGATCCGCACTGCTTGGGAATGATAGGCATGCACGGCTCTATAGCTGCGGCCAAGGCACTCATGGAGTCGGATACCATCATAGCGCTCGGCACGCGCTTTTCGGACAGGGTGGCATTGAACCGCGACCAATTCGCTAAGAATAAGACGGTCATTCAGATAGATATAGACAATGCGGAGATAAACAAAAACGTGCACTCCGACGTGCATGTGATGGGCGATCTGTACGAGGCGCTTGAGACGCTTCTGGGCATGATTAAAAAGACTGAGCGCAAGAGCTGGGCGAGTAAGTGCTCAGGCTACAAAAGCGAGGAAAGCGTTAAAAAGGACGGCTCTGTTTTGGCGTGTAAAATTCTGACTGCGGCAAACGAGATGGCGCCGAAGGATATACCCGTAATAACCGATGTCGGGCAGCATCAGATGTGGACGGCGCAGCATTATAAGATAGACAACCCCCGTCTCTTCTGTTCGTCGGGCGGTCTCGGCACGATGGGTTACGGTCTCGGAGCAGCCATAGGCGCGGCTTTCGGAAGCGGAAAACCGGTTCTGCTCGTGACCGGCGACGGATGTTTTAATATGAACCTCACGGAGCTTTCCACCGCCGTCACGCAAGGCACTCCCGTTCTCATTCTTCTCATGAACAACGGCGTGCTGGGGATGGTGCGTCAGTGGCAGAAAATTTTCTACGGCAGAAGATTTTCTCAGACCGTACTCGACAAGAAGACGGACTATGTAAAATTCGCCGAGAGCTTCGGCGCGAAAGGGTTCAGAATAAAGGGCGAAGAAGATATAAAGCCCGTTCTTAAAGAGGCGTTCGATTGCCTTGAAAAGAGCGCGGGGCCTGTTCTCGTGGACTGCTGTATCTCGTGCGACGAAAATGTTCTCCCTATGATAAGGCCGGGAATGACTTACGATACTCAGATGAATAAGATGGAGGAAAACTGATATGGCCGAATATAAAAAAGATCCGAAGAAAAACACGATAGCGGCACTTGTATCTAACAAGAGCGGCGTGCTGACCAGAATAAGCGGTCTTTTCGCAAGGCGCGGCTATAACATTGAAAGTCTCTCTGTATGCGCTACGGAAGATCCCGAAATATCCAGGATGACCATAGTTCTTATCGGAGACGAGTATATGCTGTATCAGATGATAAAGCAGATGGATAAGCTTGTCGATGTCAAAAAAATCGGCTGTGCGGACGAGATGGACTGCGTCTACAGAGAGCTGCTGCTTGTCAAGCTGCCGGCAACGCCGAAGGTGCGCAGCCAGATTGTGGAGATTAAAGAGATCTATAAGGCAAAAGTCGTTGACCTCTCCGTGGACACGATGATACTCGAGCTTACCGGCATTCCCACCAAAATAGATGCATTCCTTAAGGTCATAGAGCCCTACGGCATAATAGAAATGCAACGCACCGGCGTCACCGTGCTTGCGCGCGGCAAGCATACGCTTAAGGACAGAGACTGCTACGGCGATAATATTTGACCTTAAATATTCACCTTTAAAAAAACAGGTTTCAATTATGAACAATATATTTTCAGAAAGTACGGATATGAGCTCGCAACGCTCTCTTTTAAGAGCGCTCGGCTGGACGGACAGCGAAATGAAGAAACCGCTCGTGGGTATTATATGCGCACAGAGCGAAATCATACCGGGGCATACCCATCTCCATGAGATAGCAAAAGCCGCGGCCGAGGGCGTAATCGCGGCGGGCGGAAAGCCCGTTATCGTTCCCTCTATCGGCGTGTGCGACGGCATTGCGATGGGACATGCCGGGATGAGGTACTCTCTCCCCTCGCGCGAGATAATAGCCGACAGCGCAGAAATTTTAATACGCGCACATGCTTTCCAGGCCGCAATCTTTGTCGGAAACTGCGACAAAATAGTGCCCGGAATGCTCATGGCGGCGGCCAGGGTGAATATTCCCTCTGCCTTTGTCTCGGGCGGACCGATGCTCGCGGGTCGCGTGCACGGCAAAAAGACGTCGCTCTCGACAATGTTCGAGGCGGTCGGCGCATATAATGCGGGTAAAATAGACGACGAGACATTGAAGGCATTCGAGTGCAATGCGTGCCCTACCTGCGGGTCATGCTCGGGTATGTTCACGGCAAACAGCATGAACTGCCTCTGCGAGGCGCTGGGCATGGCTTTGCCCGGCAACGGCACGATTCCCGCAGTGTATTCGAGAAGATTGGTTCTCGCCAAAGAGACGGGCGAGGCCGTCATGCGCCTTCTGCAGAAAAATATCCGGCCGTCGGATATCCTGACGGCACAGGCGTTCAAAAACGCCGAGACAGTGGATATGGCCATAGGCGCGTCCACAAACTCTGTACTGCATTTGCTCGCAATTGCTAACGAAGCGGGGCTTAAAGATAAGGTCTCTATCGATATAATGAATGAAATTTCGGCTAAAACGCCCAACCTTTGCCGCCTAGCGCCGGCCGGGGATCACTATATAGAGGAGCTTGACGAGGCAGGCGGAATCTCCGCCGTCATGGGCGAGCTTCTGAAAGCCGGGCTTTTGGACGGAAGCGCACTCACCGTGAGCGGCAAGACAATCGCCGAAACGGCGGCGGATAAACAGATATCAGGCAGCGGAATAATACGTCCCGTCTCTGACCCCTATTCAAAGACCGGCGGACTTGTGATTTTGAAGGGCAATCTGGCCGAGAACGGGTCTGTGGTCAAGAAATCGGCGGTAGATCCCGCCATGTACAAACACAGCGGGCCCGCTAAGTGCTTTGACAGCGAAGAGGACGCAATGACCGCCATCTCGTCCGGTAAGATTGTAAAAGGCGACGTGGTTGTCATACGTTACGAAGGGCCGACGGGCGGACCCGGAATGCGCGAGATGCTGACCCCCACCTCCGCCATCATCGGCGCGGGACTGGGAGCAGACTGCGCGCTTATAACCGACGGAAGGTTTTCAGGCGCGACGCGCGGAGCCGCTATAGGGCATGTCTGCCCGGAAGCCGCTGTCGGCGGGCTTATAGGACTCGTCAAAGACGGGGATATAATCGACATCGATATAGAAAACTGCGCCATAAATCTTCGCGTCGACGAACGCGAAATAGAAAAAAGACGCAAAAACTTCGAACCGAAATTAAAACCGGTGACAGGTTATCTCGCGCGCTACCGTAAAAACGTAACTTCTGCCGCGGAAGGCGCCGTGCTAAAAAAATAAAATAATTATATCTGACCATTCTTTCGCGCCCGAGTTGTACCAAAAAGACGCATTGACTGTGGCGCGACGATTTTTTTCTGTAACGAAAAAAAATAGCTGAATTACACAAAATCTTTCGAGAGAAAAATAAGAGAACTTTAATATGAAATCTAGAAAAAATCTGACATTCTGCTCAAAAGCGGATGTTTCTGAAATACATTGCGGCGTTATTTCGGCCGATATAAATATTGTAGGCACAAGCAAAGGCGGGCTACGCATAGAATACTCGAAAAGCTTTTCGCCTTATTTTACCGAAAAGGACGGGGTTGTAACCTTAAAACAGCAAAAAATCCCTTTTCTGAAACACAGACGTCCTGTCGTGACCATATATGTTCCCGACTGTTATGTGCCGGATATACGCATAGATGCAGAGAGAAGCAACGTAAAGGTAGACGGCGGAATTTTCAATGACGCAGGCATCTGCGGCAAAGAAATAAAATGTGAACTAAACGGCGCGACGTTCCATGACCTTGAAATAAAGGCCGATCATCTGGACGTATCTACGGGCGACATAACCGTACGGAATATGGCAAACACCGTTGCGTCGGACGGCAGGGTTGAATTTGACAAGACTTTCTGCAAAAATGCGACATGCCGAGTAAAGAAAGGAAATATCGGACTCTCGTGCACCGACTGCGAATACGCCGTTCTGAATACGGAAGAGGGCAATATTGCAGCATGCATGCAGGGAGACGAGAGCGACTACTCCATCGATTTGGAATGTCCTGCCCTCTCCATAAAGAGAGACACCTCTCGCTTTGCGAAGAAGACCATACGCGCACGTGCCTTAAGCGGAAACGTCGTCCTGGACTTCGAGAAGCCCGGTGAAAGGACAGACGTTGCGGATAAAAGACACATGCGCGCTCATGCATAAAGAGCGAAAGCAGCCAAGAAAAAACATTAGAAATATTTACTGCGAGGTGATTTAATCATGCCCATGACGATGTCTCAGAAGATACTCGCGGCGCATGCCGGGCTTGACAGCGTTAAGCCCGGACAGCTTATAGAGGCCGAACCGGATCTGGTGCTGGCAAACGATATAACAGGCCCCGTCGCCATAAATGAATTCAGAAAAGCCGGCGCGAAAAGCGTTGCCGACAGGAATAAAGTGGCGCTTGTCATGGACCACTTTACTCCCAATAAAGACATAAAGAGCGCACAGCAATGCAAGCTGTGCCGCGAATTTGCCGGCGAGCAGAATATAGACAATTTCTTTGACGTAGGCACGATGGGAATCGAGCACGCACTCCTGCCGGAACAGGGCCTTGTGGGTGCCGGCGATCTTGTCATAGGTGCGGACAGCCATACATGCACCTACGGCGCACTCGGCGCTTTCTCCACGGGCGTCGGATCGACAGACATGGCAGCGGGCATGATGAGCGGAAAGTGCTGGTTTAAGGTGCCCAGGGCAATGAAGTTCGTGCTTAAAGGAAAATTTTCGAAAAATGTGTGCGGCAAGGACCTTATTCTTCATATCATAGGCATGGTAGGCGTGGACGGTGCGCTTTATAAATCTATGGAGTTCTTCGGCGACGGCATAAAAAACCTGACTATGGACGACAGGTTCACCGTATGCAATATGGCCATAGAGGCCGGGGCAAAAAACGGCATATTCCCCGTCGATGCCCAAACCTTGGAGTATATGCACGGACGTTTCAAGAGAAACCCGAAAATTTTCATGGCGGACATGGACGCGGAATATGAGTCGGAATATGAAATAGATCTCTCCGCGCTCAAGCCTACCGTCTCCTTCCCCCACCTGCCCGAAAACACTAAAACGCCTGAGAGGTGGGGCGACGTAAAAATAGACCAAGCGGTTATAGGCAGCTGCACCAACGGACGCATTTCAGACCTCAGAATTGCAGCCAAAGTACTCAAAGGCAGGAAAGTTGCCAAACACGTGCGCACTATAATAATTCCTGCCACAAACGAGGTGTACCTTCAGGCTGTAAAAGAAGGCCTTGCGGAAATATTTATAAATGCCGGAGCGGTTATATCCGCTCCGACCTGCGGTCCCTGTCTCGGCGGACATATGGGTATTCTGGCCGAGAACGAGAGATGCGTCTCAACGACAAACCGTAACTTTGTCGGACGAATGGGGCATGTCTCAAGCGAGGTCTACCTCGCCTCGCCCTATGTTGCAGCTGCAAGCGCGGTTGCAGGCAGACTTGCTTCGCCCGACGAGCTTTGACTTGAAAAAAGGGCGAATTTCCCAAACAAAAAAGCATGCCGCATATAAAATTTTTATGAGGAGATGACATCAGATACCGTTATGAAAGTAAAGGGGAATGTTTTTAAGTACGGCAACGACGTGAATACGGACGTAATTATACCTGCAAGATACCTCAACACGACATCCGAGCAGGAGCTTGCTTCGCACTGCATGGAAGACATCGATCCGACATTCGTGAAAAATGTAAGGCCCGGCGACATCATGGTTGCGGATGACAACTTCGGATGCGGATCGTCGCGCGAACACGCGCCTATCGCAATAAAGGCAAGCGGTATAAGCCTTGTCATTGCCAACAGCTTTGCTCGAATCTTTTACCGCAACAGCATAAATATAGGTCTGCCCATTCTCGAATGTCCGGAAGCGGTGAAAAATATCAAGGCGGGAGATATCGTCTCCTGCGATCTTGCCGAAGGCATTATAACCAATGAGACAACAGGTAAGAGTTTTAAAGCCGAACCTTTCCCTCCTTTTATCAGGGAAATTATTTCAGACGGCGGACTTATGCCACATCTTTCAAAACAGAAAAAACATTGAGGCGGCGAAAAAAGAATGAACTATAAAATTGCTGTGCTCGAGGGCGATGGAATAGGCCCCGAAATTTGCGCAGGCGCGATTAAAGTACTTAAAAAAATATGCGAGAAGTTCGGGCATGTGTTTGAATTTGACTACCTGCCCATAGGCGGGTATGCGATAGACAAATACGGCACTCCCCTTCCGGACTTCACCGTCGAGAGGTGCTTGGTCTCCGACTCCGTCCTTTTAGGCGCCGTCGGAGGATACAAGTGGGACAATCTCCCCGGAGACAAGCGCCCGGAAAAGGGGCTTTTAGGCATCCGTAAGGCTATGGGGCTCTATTCGAATATCCGCCCCGCAAAGCTCTGGCCGGCCCTCGCGCATGCGTCGCCGCTTAAATACGAGCTTGTACAAAACGGCATTGAAATAATCATTGTGCGCGAGCTTATAGGCGGAATTTACTTCGGAAACCGCGGCAGCGGCACTCAAGACGGCGCCGAATACGCCTGGGATACCGAAAAATACTCCGTTCCGGAAATAGAGCGCATAACACGCATTGCGTGCGAGCTCGCAAGAAAACGCTCCAAAAAAATTGTTTCGGTAGATAAGGCAAACGTCTTGGAAAGCTCGAGGCTTTGGAGAAGGATCGTTCATGCCTATGCTGAAAAAAACTACCCGGACATAGAAGTTGAAGATGTACTCGTGGATAATATGGCTATGCAGATAGTCAAAAATCCCGCTCAGTTCGACGTCGTCGTGACATCCAATATGTTCGGCGATATTCTTTCGGACGAGGCCGCACAGGTCACCGGCTCAATAGGCATGCTGGCTTCTTCCTCTCTCGGCGACGACACGCGCGGTCTCTACGAGCCCATACACGGCTCGGCGCCGGATATTGCCGGGAAAGACATCGCAAACCCCGTCGCCACCATACTGGCGGCAGCAATGATGCTCCGCGACAGTTTCTCGCTGACTTCAGAATATGACGCCATAATAGCCGCAATAGAAAAGACGCTCTCGGACGGATACCGCACCGCAGACATCTACAGCGAAGGCTGTACAAAAGTAAAAGGCAGCCGTATGTCGCAGCTTATTTGTGATAATTTATAAATAAAAAACCATGATCGAAGAAAATGTAAAAAAACTGCTTGGCGAGGTGGATAAAAACCCGTTCGGCGAAAAGGTGACTTTAGTGGCTGCGGTCAAGACTCAAACCGTTGAGGACATCAACCGCGCAATCGCTGCGGGAATTACGGACATCGGGGATAATCATGTCCAAGAATTTCGGGATAAGTACGACGGAATATACGGAAATCCCAACAGGCACTTTATAGGCCGTCTTCAGACCAACAAGGTAAAATATCTCATCGGGAAAACATACCTTTATCAGTCGCTGGACAGATTCGAGCTTGCTCTCGAGATTTCAAAGCGCAGCGAAAGAGCCGGTATAATCTCCGACTGCCTGATTGAAATAAATGTAGGACGCGAAGAGAGTAAAAGCGGATTTGAATACGACGAATGCCTGCATGTATACGAAAAAATATCTCTTCTTCCCTCTATTCGGGTTAACGGGCTTATGGCCATGCTGCCGTTCACTGACGACGAGTCCGTGCTGAGACCGCTGGCCGTAAAGATGCGCTACCTGTACGAAAGGGTCAAAGATAAAAATCCCGATATCAGCTATCTTTCCATGGGCATGAGCGGTGATTGGAAACTGTGCGTCGAATGCGGTTCGAATATGATACGGCTCGGCACATCCGTCTTCGGTCCGAGACGCATTCTGCAAAAAGACGACTGAATGAATTAACGCGAAACAAACAAAAAAGACTGTATTCCGGCCACTCAATCGGGATACAGCCTTTTTTCATGCGCAACTCTTTATATTGCACATCTTTCGTTAAATTTTATTCCCCTTTAAAGGGAAGAATAGCCGCAACTCTTGCGCGTTTAATCGCCTTGGAAAGCTCCCTCTGGTGCTTTGCGCATGTACCGCTCATACGGCGAGGAATAATCTTCCCGCCCTCAGTCATAAACTTTTTGAGACGGTTTACGTCTTTATAATCTATAACTTCCACCTTTTCTTGGCAGAACACGCATACCTTTTTGCGTGAAGATTTTTTATAATTCTTTTTGACAGGTCTATCTTCCATGATGAAACTCCTTATTTGATTAAAGATGCGGCGTACATTCTGCCGCATATCGGGACATCCTTTCGCATTACTCAGAACGGCAGCTTATCATTGTCGTCATCAAAAGGCTGGAGCTGAGAAGCTTTTCTCTTTTCCGCGCCTGAAGCGGCCGGATATTCTCCGCCTGCAACATCTTCCGATGAGTTGCCGCGAGGCGTAAGAAACTCCACATCTTGCGCGATAATATCGACCGCCATACGCTCCACGCCCTCTTTGTCCTCGTAGGTCCTAAGCTCTATATTGCCTAAAACTGCAACTTTGTTACCTTTTTTCGCATAACGCGCCACCGTTTCGCCGAGTCCGCGCCATGCCGTTACGTTATAAAAATCCGCCTTGCGCTCACCATCTGACGAAGCTCCGCCGCGCCGATTTACCGCTATACCGAAACGGCATATGGCTACACCCTGCTGGGTCTCGGTAAGTTCGGGGTCACGTGTAAGATTTCCGATTAAAAATACTTTGTTCATATGCTGTTCCCCTCTTCAGATCTTTACTATCATTCTTCTTAAAACTTCATCTGAAAGACCCGCTATTCTGTCAAGTTCCTTAATCACGTCGGGTTCGGAATTAAATTTCATGAGCAAGAAATATCCTTCCGATTTGAAGCGAATAGGATAAGCAAGTTTTTTTGCCCCGACCTTTTCGGTGGAAACGACCTCGCCGCCCATCGAAGTCACAATGCCTTCAAATTTGGCAATCTGTGCTTCTTTTGCCTCGTCCGCAATGGAATTGTCCAGAACGTAAAGCATCTCGTAAGATTTCATTTTTTTACCTCCCGGTCTTATTCGGCATACATCCAAGTATGCAAGGTAAACGCGTCGCCGCGCATGGATTGCGAATATTTTTTTCGAAATCCGCTCATAAATATTACTATAACGGCGACTGAAATGTCAATTAAAAAACAAAATTAAAAATTCTCAAGGGGTGAATTTTTCGTAAAACTCATTGATTCAGGCTGACGCATGTTTTTTTCAGCCCGGCCATTATTGCGGCATCCCGCAGCAGACGAGAAAAAGGGCTTGTATTATATTCAGCGGCGGACAAACATTGCCCGCCGCTGAATATATGTTTTAGCAGTGTTTGATTAAGGTTGACTTGTGCCTGATCCGCTTACATACGCGATTAACCCGGATATCGTGAGATCCCCCATATATTCATCCTCACCGATTTTTGTGTCTAATGTGTTATCGCTTATTTCTATAATCCCCATCTCTTCCAGCTCGTAAAGAGTAGCATTCTGCAGGTTTACTAAGAGATTATCCTGCATATTTGCAACTTCGTTTATGGTGCATATCGTCTCCGCGTCGCCATCATACAGAAGAAGTCTCCATGAGCCTGTAGGGACGCCATAGCTATAGTATATCTTTCCGCCCATGTAATCTTCGTACGTATAGCTATAAAGGTGGCCGGTCGCTTCGTTGTTATCATCATTTGTAACATAACTGTAATCACCGTCTTCATAAATGAAATATAAGTACGCGGAATTGAACAGAATAACCTCGATATACTCTTCGTTGTATGATATATAATACAGCGTTCCATCGGTAATCTCGCTTGCTTCTACTTCGTCGTATTCTCCCTCCGCATCTTTGGTGTACAAAGTAATATCGCTATATTTATTACAGTTTGTATTACCGATACAATATCCATCGCTTTCTTTATTATGATCTTCACAATTTGTAGGGATAACGAGCTTGGGCGAATCATCATCTTCATCCAAATCGTATATCGTGCTAGCAAATAACTGCTGAACGCTCAACG
>CAYLIO010000027.1:12933-14646 GCA_964383655.1 uncultured Clostridia bacterium
TCATCTTCATCCAAATCGTATATCGTGCTAGCAAATAACTGCTGAACGCTCAACGACTCTATGTCAGTGATTAAGCTGTTCAACGTGGAGTTTCTTACTGCGTTAAATAATATATTGTCATCAGCGTCCCCTACTATATCTCCTATCGTGAGATGGTCCCGGAGCATTTCCACTCTCGTACTTATCTCGGTTATGCTTGTCTCTACATATATTTTTTCACCGTCAACCTCATAATACACTGATATTATTTCGCCGTCCTCTACGACTACACTCGCATCATAAGTCTCCGCATCATCGTCATCGGTTATGGGATAGTATGTGGCTGTGGCGGTATACGAATACTCGCCTTCATTCTCGCTCGGCTTGAAGCCCGTGATGCCGTACGCGATATATATCAAAATAGCGTTGGAGTCGGCGGATATAGTGAGTATGTCGGTGACATGTACCCTGTCGAACAAAGACGTGAAGTCAAGCTTGCCTCCGGTGAGGTCTCCGAGTTGTATTTTGTCAAACACGGTATAAATAATGTTATCTTCTTCCAAACTGCTCTCGGCTATGATATCGTTTATATACACGTCGCTGAAAGAGGCTAAAATACCGTCATCGCTGCCTAAGAGGCCGCGTATCGTGCGAGGCGACTGCGTAAGCACCAGCTCATCGCCAAGATAATAGTACGCACCGGAGAGCTCGGCGGTCGACTCGTTATAGTCCTCATATGTCTCGTCTGTAAGATAAAAACCATTCTCCTCCTCCTCATCATCGGTTTGCGCGAGATGTGCCACTCCGTCGATTACGGCAAAGTAGAGTTTGTATTCTGTTCCGTTAGCTGCGGCGACAAGATAGTTCTCATACTCACCTTTCAGAACAGTGCCGTCATTCTCGCGCACGTATCCTTCGTCCGACAGAGTGAATACGTCTTCGTAGAGCACCAAAGTAGCGCCGTCTTCCGAAATCACGACACTTGCTTCGGCGCCATAGCAAAGGGCCATGTAGAGCGGATCGCTTTCGGGATCAAGCCCCATAAGATTGAAGACCTGCTGCAGTTCGGTATCATACAAACTGTTCATTAAAAAGCCGGAAAGCCCTGACAAGGCGGTCGACTTCAGTTCGTCCTCGTCTATAATTTCGCGAATATCATCCTCCGTTACCCCGTTGGAGGAAAAGATGCCGGCTATGGTGCCGTATAGCTGATCGACAAGACTGTCCGCGACAGGAAAAATATTTGCGATCTCGTCAATAGTCAAATCTCCGAACCCTGCCGCGATGAGATCCTGAAGTGTGCTTATAAGCTCTGATATGTTTTCGACCTCGTTGGTGTTGATGTAAATTTTATTACCTTCGCTGTCCGTATTCTCTACTCCCGCAACACCGAGAAGATCGTCTATATTTGCATTCATTATGTAATAAATACCGAACACAACACTTCCGATAAGAGCTGCGATCGTAAAGATGATACCGATTATAAAACAAAACACTCCGGTAAGCACTCTTGACTTGCCTTTATTCTCCATTTTTTTGTTCCCCGAGATGATGCGCCGTATCGAAAAGAAAAGGCACAATGTTTTTATATACGTATGCGGCGCAAAAAGCTTTTCAAAGCTCCGCGTCGCCTTGACCCAATTATAATACTATCGCTGCACAAAATCAACAATACGACCAAAAAACACCGATATATGCATGAAACCATGCTTTTGCGTTTCTCAGCCAAAGAGG
>CAYLIO010000027.1:14746-16246 GCA_964383655.1 uncultured Clostridia bacterium
TTTCCGCATTTTCAGCATCCGCGTTCAAAGCTCTTTTTCTATCCGTTTCGCGGCAGAAAGCAGTCTGTCATGTTCATTGAGTGAAGGCAAAATCGCGCACTCGGCCAAAAGCGCCTCCAGCACACGCCCCGTCTTTTCGGCGGGTACGCCTTCTGCTATGAGTTCGTCTCCTCTTACTTTGAGATCCTTGAGGCTGAACGGAACATTCTCGCTGCGCATGGTCTCATAGATCTTTCTCCAGCGTACTGCCGAGGGTGCTTCGGAAAGATCGTCCTTACATGCCGAATAGTCGGCTCGCTTCAGTTCCAAGAGTTTAAAAAATATGTCGATGTTCTTCACGATAAGACTGCGTACTTTGCTCTCTCTCATTTTGCCGTCCGTATCGTACATATGCAACGCTGTAAGCCGTGCCGTCTCATCCGTTAACTTTTTTGGCGCTTTAAGCCGCGCACAGATGGCCCGCACTATGCGCTCGCCCTCTGTTTCGTGACCATGAAACACACCCGTTTTCATTTTACAATACGGTTTCCCGACATCGTGTAAAAGCGCTGCAAAGCGTATGTCGTCTGCGGAGTACATCACGCATCTGAGAGAGTGCTCAAGAACATCATGCGCGTGAAAATCCTGCCTTTGATCCATTCCGTCTCCCGCAGCGAGCTCCGGAAGGATATAACCCATCACACCGGTATCCTTGAGGATGCACAGCGCCCTATACTGGCCATGTTTCATGCCGTACACGGAATCGGCATGGAGTATGGAGTTGAGCTCCGAATAGATGCGTTCTGCCGATATGTCAGCTATCAGGTGCGCGTTCTCGGCCGCGCCGCGCATACATGCTTCATTCGGCTCAAAGCCGGTTGTGCCGCAAAGCCTGGCAAGGCGCATGAGCCGAAGCCCGTCCTCGCCGAACACCTTTTCAGACGGCGCTACCGTGCGCACCGTGCCTTTCTTTATATCCTCAATCCCTCCGAGCGGATCTGCGAAACGACCTGCAGATATATCGAAATAAACGGCATTGCATGTAAAATCCCGTCTTATCGCGTCCTTGTTTATGTCATCGGTAAAACATATGGTCTCAGGTACGTGTTTGCCACGCACATATTCGTCCGAACGGAACGAGGTAAATTCATATTCGTCGCTACCGCATTTGAGTTTTACGGTACCGGTATTTTTATACACCGAACATACCGTAAATCCTGTTTTTTCGGCTATTTTTTTAACTTCCCCGGGCAAGACGGGAGCACATATGTCATAGTCGCGTTTTGCGGGCTTGAGTCCTGAAAGATATTCCCTGCAAGTCCCGCCTACGACATACAGCGGAAAATCGCAAGCCTCGGCAAGTTCTTTAAGTTTTTCAGGTAAAATTTCCAACATATGCCCTTACCCCTTTTCGTCTCACCGCAATTATGGCAATCTTTCAGGTGTTCCCGGACCACGTTTAACCTCATAGAAAATCCGGTACGCTGAAAGAGCGTTCGCGGTATTTATGTAAATGTTTTG
>CAYLIO010000028.1:0-16152 GCA_964383655.1 uncultured Clostridia bacterium
AATAGAACGCGGCGTAGTTGAGCTCGTGCAATACAAGCACCACCGTTTTGCCGAGATCGTCGCACATACTGCGAACGGTGCGCATGAGATTGCGGGCGTGGTAGATATCGAGGTTGTTGGTCGGTTCGTCCAGCAGCACGTATTCGGTGTCCTGCGCGATTACCATGGCGATATATGCGCGCTGGCGCTGCCCGCCCGAAAGTTCGTCTATAAACTTATCGGCTATGTCGGTGAGCTCCATATAGGCGAGCGCTCTTTCAACAATCTCGTTGTCTTCCTTGTTGAGGCGGGAGCCGGAGTATGGAAACCTGCCGAAGGCGACGAGTTCGCGCACACGCAGTTTTACCTGAATATTGTTTGTCTGCGTCAGGATGGCGAGATGCTTAGAGAGCTCCTTGCTCTTCCACCTCATAATGTCCTCTCCCTCGAAATCGACTATACCCGAATCGCGCGCCACGAGCCGGCTTATTATACCCATCACCGTCGATTTGCCCGCGCCGTTGGGACCTATGAGCGAGGTGACTTTGCCCTTCACAAGCTCGAAGTCTATATCATTGACGACGGGCTTGCCGTCGTAATTTTTAACAAGATTTTTGACGAACAACTTTTTTGTCCTCCTCTTTTATCTTTTTGCGCCTGCGCGAACCATTCTGCTTGGGCTGCCTTATGATGAGGTACAGGAAGTATCCGCCGCCGATAAGCGATATAAACACGCTTATGGGCACGCTGTAGCCGAACACCTGTTCTACAAGAAGCTCGCCGAAAGCGAGCACGATTATACCGAACAGCGACGAGGCGAGTATAAGCTGCAGGTGACGGAAGGTACGCAGAAATTCGCGCGCGAGGTTGGCGATTATCAACCCCAAAAAGGATATGGGTCCGACCATTGCCGTGGCTACGGCGATGTATGCCGTGACGCCGAGCAAAAGGCGGTTTACCGATTTATCGAAGTTTACGCCGAGGTTTATGGCCTGCGCCTTGCCCAGCGACATTACGTCGAGCACGCGAATATCTTTGAACAACAGCCCCGCAACCAAAGCGAGTATGCACACCGCCATTATCATGATGGAGCTGTCTATGTTCTGGAAACTCGCCACCAGCGACTGCAGGGTGACTTCGTAGTCGGTGGGATCCATTATCATGACCAGCGTACTCTGTATGCTGGAGAACAGCGAGGCGAGCACCGTGCCGATGAGCAGTATGTAAAGTATGTTGTAGTTGGTCTTTTTGAACATGATGCCGTATATGAAAAACGCCACCACAACCATTATCACGAGGTCGATTGCAAAGGCAATGTTGCTGTTCGTGATAAGCACGCTGGACGTACCCACGACGAATACGAGCGAGACGTGCGTTAAGGTGTACAGCGAATTCATACCCAAAAGACAGGGCGTGACTATGCGGTTGGAGATAATCGTCTGGAACACGATAGAAGCCGCGCCTATGGCGAAGGCAGCTATAAGCATGGCGATGACCTTTGGCGCGCGGAGCTTCATGGAATACCGCACATAGGAAGCTTTGGCGAAGTTGAGTCCTATAAGCATGAAGCACGCCACCGCCGCAACAGCTAATACAACGAGGATTATCAGTTTTACGGTATTGGACAGTTTTACCCTGCGCACCCTGTTATACAGCGAGGCGATTGCAGAGCCGATCTTTGTGAAAAACGCCGCAAAAAAAGATCCTGCTTTTGATAAAAACTTCATGCCTCACCCCCTTGCTCTGCACTCTTCAGCGGACGGAAGAGCCTGAACTTGACAGACTTATGCCCGTACTTCATGCGGTATATTATGGTTAAAATAAACAGCACGCTGCCTATTATGCCGATAATGAGCTCTACGGGGAGTTCTATATTAACGGCGCCGTCCGGCGTGGGCATTGCCACCCTTGCGATAATATCGCACACAAGCACGAACAGTGCGCCCGACAATGCCGTGAGGACGAGCGTGCCGCGCACTTTATCGCCCTTGAACATAGACACTATGTTGGGGATTATGAGTCCGAGATAGGATATAGTGCCCACAACTACCACCACCGAGGCGGTGATGATTGCAGATAAGCTGAGGCCTATAAACAGTATCAGCTTGTAGTTTACGCCGAGATTGCGCGAGAAGTCTTCACCCATACCCACTATGTTGAAGTGGTTGGCGAAAAAGTACGCGAGTACAACCATGGGCGCGGCAAGGTAGATAATTTCGTAATTGCCCTCTATTATAGTGGAAAAGTTACCCGTGAACAGGCTTGTGAGCTGCTGGCTCATGTCGTACTTATATACTATAAAATTAGTTATGCCCGAGAGCACGTTGCCCACCATTATACCGATGAGCGGCACGAGCGCAGGGTCTTTGAACTTGATTTTGAGGATAAAACCCACGAAAACCCACGTGCCTATGAGAGCGAACACGAATGCGAGGACAACCTGCGACCACAGCCCCGCCGTGGGCAAAAGCAGCATGCACAGCGCCGTGCCCAGCTGCGCACCCGAAATGGTCGCACCCGTTGTGGGGGATACGAACTTGTTCATGCACAGCGCCTGCATTATAAGGCCTGCCACGCTCATGCCCGCACCGGTGAGCAAAATAGCCACAAGCCGCGGGATTCTGGATACTACAAGCAGGTTGAGCGCCTCAGCGTTTCCTGAAAATACATTTGAAAAAGTGACCGTGCTTGAGGCCGCGCCTATAAACAGCGACAAGCCCCCTACCACAATCAGCAGCGCCGCGAAAATTATCGCCGCAAGATGCCTTTTGATAAACTTCAATCCACACTCCTTATTCGGTCAAAAAAATATTAACCGTGGTTAATTATATTTAAACAGCATATCAAAGTCAATAAATAAACCGCGGTTAATCTTTTTGTTAAAAATTAACACTTTAGGCGTGACAGAATTTAACCGCGTGTTCGTAAAATATAGTGCTACATTTTCCCTTAAGGAACCCGTTATTAGCACTATATTCTTTAGGAGTATGATTTGTAAAAAAATATCAAAAACGGGCCGAAAACGCGCCAAAACAGGCGTTTTTCTTTACTTTTCATTTATAAAACGATGTTAAAAAATCGCTTGCAAAATGGATTTTTTACAGCGTAATAAATAGCGTCGATGGCGTTATATTTTAGGGGGTTAAGGCTTATTATTCTTAAGGAAACGAAAAAAGACGCGCACATCTTTCGCTTAGTGAAAAATTTTATGGACGTAAAAAAAATTACCCGCCCGCTTTTGATATGTTTCAAGCGAGTGGGTATTTTTTAGTTTTTCGCGCAAAAAATTTTTATCCTGCGTTATGCGCGTTTTCTCAGTTCGGATCTTATAGTCTTGCCGCTTATGGTCTTCGGAAGTTCTGCAACGAACTCAACGCTGCGTATCCATTTATATTCGGCAAGTCTGTCGTTGGCAAACTCTTTTATCTGGTCCTGAAGCTCGGCAGACGGATTAAAGCCGCCTTGCGTTACGACATATGCGCGTATGGACTGGCCTCTCAATGTATCCGGCACGCCGACCACGCTGCAATCCGCAACGGCGGGATGCTCGGCAAGAATGCTCTCTATCTCGGCAGGACCCACGCGGTAGCCTCCGGTCTTTATTATGTCGTCGAACCTGCCGTAAAACCAAAAGAGGCCGGCCTCATCCTGCCAAGCGGCGTCGCCCGTATGATACACGCCGCCGCGCCATGCACGACGGTATAGTTCATCGTTGTCAAGGTAGGACGTGAACACGCCCGGCTGCTTGCCCGACTTCGGCGGCACTATAACCACCTCACCCACTTCACCGCGAGGAACTATTTTTCCGTCCTTGCCGCGAAGCTCTATGTCGTACATCGGCGAGCACATACCCATTGAACCGTCCACTGCGGGCCTGTCCGCAAAGTTTGCGATCAAAAGCGTAGTCTCGGTTTGACCGTACCCTTCTCTTATATGTACGCCCGTGCGCTCATAAAAAGAACGGAATATCTCGGGCGCGAGCTTTTCGCCTGCCGTCGCGGCGCTCTTCAGTCCGGGCATTTGCGCGATGCCCTTGCGCGCTAAATATCTGTACACCGTGGGAGGAGCACAGAATGAGGTCACGCCGTATCGGTTGATTATGTTTACGAGCTGTTTGGGATCGAAGTTATCGAAGTCATAAACCATGACCGCGCATCCGAGCAGCCATTGACCGTAGATCTTACCCCATGAGGCCTTGGCCCAGCCGGTCTCGGCAACGGTGAAGTGCAATCCGCCGTCCTCGACCTGCTGCCAATACTTTGCCGTCACGATGTGAGCCAAAGGATATGTATAGTCATGCACCACGCCTTTAGGCTGTCCGGTTGTGCCGGACGTGAAATACATGAGCATGGGGTCGCTAACGCAGGTCTGTATTCTCTCAAGCGTATCCGAAGCCGTCGCCGCTTGCTCTGTAAGGTTTCTGAATCCGTCTGCTGATGCGCTGCCCACGCACCAAAGCTTGAGCTCGGAATGCGTATTTTTCGCGGCGCAAAGCGCAGTCTCAGGCACGCCGTTTTGCGGCGTGCAAATGACTGCCGCGGCATGCGACGCTCTCAACCTGTACTCAAAGTCGCGGACGGTGAGCATATGCGTCGCGGGTATGGCCACGGCACCTATTTTATGCAGC
This sequence comes from uncultured Clostridia bacterium, assembly GCA_964383655.1. Classification (GTDB taxonomy): domain Bacteria; phylum Bacillota; class Clostridia; order Christensenellales; family Borkfalkiaceae; genus Coproplasma. The sequence goes on from CAYLIO010000028.1 coordinate 4,607, forward strand.
GCCACGATCGTAAACCAGTACTCGTAATGCCGCTTTAAGACAACCAGCACTCTATCCCCTTTTCTTATACCGGACGATATGAGTACGTTGGCTATTTTGTTGCTCTCCCTTTTCACGTCACCGAATGTGAAGACATGCTCCTCGTTTTCGGTGTTGCACCATACTATAGCTCTCTTTTCAGGCATCATTTCGGCCGTCTTGTCCACGACATCGTAGCCGAAATTGAAATTTTCGGCAGGCTTTATCTCAAAGCCGTTCAAAACGCCGTGCTCGTCGAAACGCTCACGGCAGTATTTTTTATATATATTCATCGAACTTGTCTTTTCCTGATTCTTTGTTTTAGTTATTAAAGCGACTCTATTTCCGCAACGACACCGATTCGCCGAAAGCGCTCGTATCTCTTTTGTATAAGCTCGCCCGTGTTTTCAAGCTCTACTATCTCAGATGCTAAAAGGTCGCGTATTTTATCGTAATACTCACGTGTTCCTATCCCGTCCTCGGAAAGAATACGCTCGCTGATGCCCATGCTTTTCGCGTCTTCTGCGGTGAGTTTGAGGCACTCTGCCGCATCTTTCGCGCGCGATGCGTCCTTCCACAGTATGCTTGCACAGCCCTCCGGCGAGATAACGGAATACACGGCGTTCTGCAGCATCCACACCCTGTCCCCGACTGCGAGAGCAAGCGCACCGCCGCTGCCTCCTTCACCTATCAGGACGGAGATGATGGGCACGCACAGCGTGCTGATCTCCATAAGATTTTCCGCAATCGCCTGACCCTGCCCGCGCTTCTCTGCCTCTATGCCGCAATACGCGCCGGACGTGTCTATAAAACATATAATAGGCCTGCCGAACTTTTCGGCCTGCTTCATAAGACGCAGAGCTTTGCGGTATCCGTCGGGCTGCGGCGCACCGAAGTTGCGCTCGATGCGCTCCTGCGCGGTATGCCCCTTCTCTATTGCAATGACCGTGACGGGCATGCCGTCCAGCCGCGCAAGGCCGCCGACGACAGCTTTATCGTCCGAATACCTGCGGTCGCCGTGCAACTCGATAAAATCAGTGAATATGTTTGCAATATAATCCGTGCCGGACGGGCGCTTGCCGTCCCTCGCTATCCTTACTCTTTCATATGGAGCGCCGCCCATTTTACGCCTCCCCGATGGAACTTAAGAAGTGTCGCAAGAATCCTCTTCTGCTCGCTGCGCGGAGCTATCCTGTCCACGAACCCGTGGTTTTGCACAAACTCGGCTGACTGGAATTCCTTCGGCAGTTTCTGGTTTATGGTCTGCTCTATCACACGCTTGCCCGCAAAACCTATGGTTGCGCCGGGCTCGGCCAAAATAATGTCTGCCTGCATCGCGAAACTGGCCGTAACCCCGCCCGTCGTGGGATCGGTGAGCACGGCGATATACAAAAGCCCGGCGTCCCCGTGCCGTTTTACGGCCGCGCTTGTCTTGGCCATCTGCATAAGCGACAAAAGCCCCTCCTGCATACGCGCACCGCCGGACACTATAAATCCGATAACAGGCATGCGCTTCTTGAGCGCATGCTCGAAAAGCAGCGTTATCTTCTCGCCTACCGCACTGCCCATGCTGCCCATCATAAACGCACTCTCCATGACGAACAGGCAGCATCTCTGCCCGCCTATGTACGCCGTACCGCAGACTACGGCCTCATCCTCACCGCTCTGCTCTCTCGCATTTTTAAGTTTTTCCGTATAGCCGGGAAACTCGAGCGGGTTACACGATTTTATTTCCCAGAACATCTCGTTAAAACTGTTCCTGTCGCTGATCAGGCTTATTCGCTCCCTCGCACTCATCCTGAAAGGCCGGCCGCACGTGCATACGAGCGCGTTTTCTTTCAGTCTGTCGAGGGCAATCTCTCTATGGCAATTCGGACAGGCGATCTTCGGACTGCTTTCATCTTCCTCAGCTAAAATCGCCGCGCGCCCGCCCTCTTCAAGCAAGTTATCAGGCTTTAAAAAATTCAAAATCGGCATAACTTATATCTCCCCTCTGCTTTTATTTATTCCCCATAAAAGTCAGGTCATACTCTCCTGATGCAAAGCGCGCATCGGACACGATTCTCAACTGCTGCTCGGCGTTCGTAGGTATGCCGTCGACCACCAGCTCACATAGCGCCGCGCGCATTTTTCTCAGCGTCTCCTCCCTGGTCTTGGCGTAAACTATGAGTTTTCCCAAAAGCGAGTCATAATACGGCGTCACTTCGCTGCCGGAAACGAGCCAGGTATCAAATCTCACAAACGGCCCGCCCGGTACGTGCAGCATATTGAGTCTGCCGCAGCCCGTCGCGTTTATTCTGCACTCGATGGCCGACCCGGTAAGCTTTACGTCCTCTTGCGAAAAGCCGAGCGGAATACCTGCGGCAATGCGTATCTGCCACTTCACCAAATCGAACCCGGTCAGAATCTCGGTCACGCAGTGCTCGACTTGCAGACGCACGTTCATCTCCATAAACCAGAAGTTTCCCTTCCTGTCATACAAAAACTCGAGCGTCCCCGCACCGGTATAACCTATTTTTTTGACGGCGTTCATCGCCGTACGTATTATCTTCTTCCTCTGTTCGTCCGTCACGGCCGGCGACGGCGTCTCTTCGATGAGTTTCTGATTCCTGCGCTGCATGGAACAGTCCCTGTCGCCCAGACAGACCACATGCCCCTGCTCGTCAGCCAGGATCTGCAGCTCGATATGGCGCGCAGGATAGATATATTTCTCGATATATACCGATCCGTCTCCGAACGAACTCAGCGCTTCTGCCGTAGCCTGCATATACGCGCCCTGCATTTCGCCTGCGGAACGAATGAGACGGATACCTCTTCCGCCGCCGCCGGCGCACGCTTTGAGCATGACCGGATATCCTATCTTTTCGGCCGACCTTACGGCTTCCTCACACGATGTCACCGCTTGGGTCCCGGGAATCACGGACAGCCCGGCTTTTTTCATTACTTCTTTAAGCACGGCCTTATCGCTCAGCCGCTCCATGGCGTCCGGGGACGGACCTATGAAGACTATTCCGTTCTTTCTGCATAGCCTCGCAAAGTGCGCGTTCTCGGATAAAAAACCGTAACCGGGGTGTATAGCCTGCGCTCCTGCGGTGAGCGCCGCACTTATAATCTGATTTTCGTTCAAATAACTCTCCGCCGCCTCGGCCCTGCCTATGCAATAGGCCTCGTCCGCGAGTGCGACGTGCAACGCATTTTTATCCGCCTCGGAATAGACCGCAACGGTTGAGACGCCCATCTCCTTACATGCGCGTATAATTCTCACGGCAATCTCGCCGCGATTAGCAATCAGTATCTTTGAAAACATATCTCACTCTTTCTTCTCTGCCAGCACAAAGGAAAATTCCGCGCGCGTACACAAGTTCCCGTCTACCGAAACGCTCCCTTTTGCGAAATAGAAGGGATGCTTTGATCTGACTATCTCGCATCTTGTCTCTATAAGGTCGCCCGGCCTTACCGGCCTGTGGAATCTGACGTTGTCGAGCCCTGCATACATGGGCAGCACACCCCCGCCCGCAAGCCGGTCCGAAAAGAGTACGCACGCCGACTGTGCGAGAATTTCGCACTGGATGACGCCGGGAACTATGGGGTTGCCCGGAAAATGCCCGCTTAAAAAGAACTCGTCACCCTTCACGAGATAATGCGCGACCGCCGCGCCGCTCTCATCCACAGCCGCATCGTCTAAAAGAAGCATGGGCTCTCTGTGCGGCAATATTTTCTTTATATCGTCTCTGTTCATATTCTTTTTTTCTCTGCTTTTTTTGCGCTTTCACGCTCTCCTTATCCTGAACAGTTCTGTACCGTACTCTACCACCTGTCCGTTTGCTACGCATATCTTCTCGATAACCCCGTCGCAGTCGGCAGGGATCTCGTTGAGCATCTTCATAGCCTCTATGATGCACAGAATCTGGCCTTTTTCCACGCGGCTGCCTATAGCCACGTACGGATCGGCATTTTCTGCAGGCGCGGCATAGAAAACGCCTACGATCGGCGACTTAACGCTCACGCAACCGTCACTTTTCGATTTCTTTTCGCCTTGCGCAGGCTTTTGTTCCGAAGCTTCCTGTTCGCGGACTATGACCTGCTCCTTAGGCACCGTAACCGAGCGCTCCAGTCTTACCGCGCTGTTACCCTCTTTGATTTCCAGCCCGGTCAGTTCAAGCTCTTTCATGAGCGCAGCGTATTTTTTAATCTCTTCCGAATTCATAATCGTTTACACCTTTCTGAAAGCAAGGCATGCGTTGTGTCCGCCGAATCCGAACGAATTGGACAACGCAATGTCTATGGTCTGTTTTACGGCCGTGTTCGGTACATAGTTCAAATCACAGTCAGGGTCCTGCTCTAACAGGTTGATCGTGGGCGGTATCACGCTCTCTTCGAGCGCAAGGATGCACGCCATGGCCTCGATCGCGCCTGCGGCGCCGAGCATATGTCCCGTCATTGACTTTGTCGAGCTGATAAGCGCTTTTTTCGCCATATCCTCGCCGAGCGCCTTCTTAATTGCCAGAGTCTCCACCTTATCGTTCATGGGAGTACCCGTACCGTGCGCGTTTATATACACTCTCTCTCCCGCGCTATACCCCGCCTCGAGCATTGCCGACTGCATCGCTCTCGCGCTGTCGCGCGCGTCGGGCTGCGGCGCGGTCATATGGCTCGCGTCGCACGTTGTGCCGTATCCCGAAACCTCGGCCAAGATCTTTGCTCCGCGCTTTTTTGCGTGCTCGTACTCTTCGAGAACGAGGCAAACCGCTCCTTCGCCTATGACAAACCCTTGCCGTCTTTTGTCGAACGGCAACGAAGCCGCGTCGGGATCATCCGAAACGGAAAGCGCCTGCATATTGGTAAAACCGGCAACCGACGATGCGCATATAGCCGCTTCCGATCCGCCCGTGATTATCGCATCCGCATACCCGTGTCTTATGAGCCTCATTGCCTCGCCTATGGCGTTGGATGCCGATGCGCACGCCGTAACGGCGGGCATGGCAAAGCAGCGGCAGCTGTACTTTATAGCTATCATTCCTGCCGCCATATTGGCTATCATCATGGGCACGAATAGCGAAGAGACGCGCCTGGGACCTCTCTCTGAAAGCTTGCCATGCTCCGTCTCAAACGTAGTTATGCCGCCGATGCCGACACCCAGATACACTCCCAGCCGCTCCTCATTCGCCTTGCCGAAAATGCCGCTGTCCTCTACAGCCTGATCTGCGGCAACGAGCGCAAGCTGCGTATACCGGTCCGTTCTGAGCGATTCGGATTTGTCCATGTAATCGAGCGGATCGAATCCCTTCACCTCCGCCCCGAGTTTTGCTTTATATTCAGCGGTATCGAAAAGCGTTATGGGCGCGATACCGTTTTTTCCCGACTTGAGCGCCGACCATGTCTCCTTGACGCTCTTGCCGAGCGGCGTGACGGCGCCCAGTCCGGTCACGACCACTCTCTTTAAACTGTTGTCCATAATCAAAATTTTTAGTTCTCTCCTACACGCTTATCTTTTCATTCTTTTTTTTACATGGCGATGCCGCCGTCCACCGTGAGCACCGCTCCCGTCACATACTTCGCCTGCGCGAGGTATACGGCGGCAAGCGCAACGTCGTCTGCGTCGCCCATCCTGCCGAGCGGGATGTAACCCTTTATTTGCTCCTCTGCAATAGCGCTCGTCATATCGGTAGCGATAAAACCGGGCGCTATCGCGTTGCAGCGCACGTTTTTCGACGCGTATTCCTTTGCAACCGACTTGGTAAGGCCTATGAGCCCTGCCTTCGATGCGCTGTAATTTGCCTGACCGGCATTTCCCGTGATGCCCGACACGGAACTTACATTGATGATACAGCCTTCTTTGCTCCGCATAAAGACGGGTATGGTGTGGCGTGTCATATTAAACGCGCCTTTAAGATTCGTGTCCAAAACCTTGTCGAAATCCTGCTCGCTCATGACCGCGAGCAGTTTATCGCAAGTTATGCCGGCATTGTTGACCAAAATATGCACCGTCCCGAAATCCGACTTTATCCTTGCAACCGTCTCCTTGACGCACTCAAAATCCGACACGTCGCAACGGTATGCCGCGGCTTTAACTCCCATGCCGCAACACGTCTCGACAAGACTCTCCGCACCTGCCGCATCATTTGCATACACGGCCGCAACCGCCGCGCCTGACGAGGCAAATTTGAGCGCTATTGCCCGGCCTATCCCGCGCGAGGCGCCCGTAACTATAGCAACTTTTCCGCTCAGCATCCCTTAACCTCCGCCAAAAACGCAGGGAAATCACACATACTGTACACTCTTACCCCGCCGTCAATCCTTTTTATCATGTTTGCAAGCGTTCTCCCGGGTCCCGTCTCTATAAACGTGTCCGTACCAGACGATATCATGTTCAGTATAATATTCTCCCAAAGAACCGGACTGCAGATCTGACTCGACAGCAGCTCCTTTGCATTGTCCCCGTACGGCCGCGCCGTCATGTCGGAATAGACAACGTACTTTGCTTTTCGAATGCTTATTTCGTCCAGCTCTCTTTTGAACTTTTCTGCCGCTTCATTCATAAACGGCGAATGGAACCCGCCTTTTACGTTCAACGGAACCACTCTTCCGCCTGCAGCCTTGACACTCTCGAAAAAACTCTGTTTCTCGGCCGCAAGTCCGGATACCGAGACCTGGCCCGGACAATTAAAATTCACGGCGTATACCCAGTCCCGCTCCGCACACAGCCTGAGCACGTCGTCATTGCTGAGCTTAAGCACCGCAGCCATGAACAGATCCTGCTCATCTGCGGCTTTCTGCATAAACTCGCCGCGTTTACAAACCAGGCTGAACGCGTCACGCATATCAAGCATGCCCGAAAAAGCGCAGGCCGCAACCTCGCCGAGCGAAAAACCTGCGACCTCGTCAGGCACGATACCCGAAGCGGTGAGCACCCCGGCCGCGGCAAGTTCGGCCGCAAAAAGACATGGCTGCGTGTTGACCGTCTCTTTAAGCTCTTCATCCGTGCCGTAAAAACACTGATGCGAAGTCAGCGGTCTTATGCCGTCGCAGACCTCGAATACCGCCCGAGCCTCGGGATACCTGTCATAAAGCTGTTTGCCCATGCCGGGAAACTGATCGCCCTGACCGGAAAACACAAACGCTATCTTACCCACTTTGCGGCACTCCTTAAAATCTCTTCCGCGCCCGAAACCACCTCTTTTACAATCTCGGCGGCAGGCTGCTCCCTTTTCACGACGGCAGCTATCTGTCCTGCGAGGAAACAGCCCTTTTCGGTATCGCCGTCGACGACGGCGCTCCTCAGTGCGCCTGTTCCCATCTCTTCCAAGCACTCGTCGCTCACCCCGCCGTACTCGGCCTTTGAATATTCCTGCGCAAATTTAGTGCGCAGGCTGCGCACCGGGTGCCCGAGTCTTTTGCCTGTCACCATTGTGCACAGATCCGTGGCCTTCAGTATCTTATCTTTATACACTCTGCTGACAGAGCACTCTTCGGCACACAGAAACCTTGTTCCCATCTGCACACCCTGTGCTCCGAGCATAAATGCGGCCGCCATGCCTCTGCCGTCCCCGATACCGCCCGCGGCGATTACGGGCAGAGTCGTCGCGTCGCATATCTGCGGCACCAGCACGATAGTCGTAAGCTCGCCCACATGCCCTCCGCTCTCTCCGCCTTCGGCTATGAGCGCCGTTGCGCCAACGCGCGTCATGAGCTTGGCCATGGCCACGGAAGCGACTACGGGAATGACCTTGATTTTCGCCTGTTTCCACATACTCATGTACTTGGACGGGTTACCCGCGCCGGTCGTCACCACTTCGACGCTCTCTTCCGCCGCGACATTCGCCACATCGTCCGCGTACGGACTCATGAGCATGATATTTACCCCGACGGGCTTTTTTGTCAGCCCTCTCGCAATCCTTATCTGCTCACGCACATAATCCGCAGGCGCATTGCCTGCGGCGATTATGCCGAGTCCGCCGCCCTCGGATACGGCCGCAGCCAGCTTCCCGTCCGCTATCCATGCCATTCCGCCCTGGAGTACCGGGTATTTTATGCCGAGAATATCACAAATTTCAGACTTCAGCATATTCTCAGCCGTTTACCTTGCTCTGAATGAATTTATCCAGTTCGTCCACCGTCTCGACCTTTTGGTCAAGTTCTATCTCCACGCCTATCTCGTCCTCGAGGCTCATTATAACCTCAACGGCATCAAGCGAGTCTATCCCGAGATCTTTGAACGTGCTCTCCGGCTTGATTGCGGAGACATCCCTGCCTGTTCTTTCTGCAATAACTTTAGCAATAGCGTCTAAATACATAATTTTTCTTTCAACCTCCTCGTTCCGATGTGAAAAAATAATCTCTATTTTTTTTATTTTTATGCGCAATGCGATTAATATTATAATTTGCCGCATGTTCCTTAGCTGTTCCAAATTCAGTTCCAAAAACGTTCCAAATAAAAAAATATAAGCGCTGCTCACGAGGAGTGCAGAGAGGCACGCGTTCCTCGCGAAAGACATGACCCGCGTAACCTTGGCCCGGTTAAAAAAAGGCTGATAAAAAAAACGTTACGGGCCCGGCAGAAAAATGTCTGCCGGGCCCGTAAATATCCCGCAAATATCTTGATTATCTTTTAAAATTTTTTTTACTTCCGTTTATTTCTTATCGCCCTGCCGCCCGTGAGCACTATCATCTTGACCGCTTCAAGCGAGTAGTCGTCCGCGATGACTACCAGCGCTTTAGAGAGCAATCCGCGGGCAAGCACCTTGACATAGGTCGCCTTTTTGTCAATATACGGCACACGCTCTTTCAACGCCGCAAGGTCGACCGTCTCGCCTTCCTCAAAATACTTTCCGAGCGTGTCCACGTTTACTATGCACTGCTTTGTTTTATCCGATATCTTAGACCCTTCACCGATAAAAACTTTAGCCAGATCATCTTCCATGAGTCCGCCTACTTCGGACGCCTCAACCTCTTCCATTTCCTCGATATCGTCTTCAAACCCCATATCCTCTTCGTCTTCCACGTCGACCTCGGATACGGGCACTTGATTTTTCTCGAGCTGCACTCTTTCCGTGCGCACTATTTTTACAAGCCCCTCCTCGACAAGCGCCGAAGTGTCGCGGTAAGGTATATCCGCAAAATTCTCTGCTTCCATCTCCATGCGCGTCTCGCCTTCGAAAAGCTTTGATATAAGCTCAAGCGCATATTTTAAGCGGCGTTTATTCTTTATGCGGTAAAGCGTAGGCGTCTTTGCAAAAGACACAAACCTCGACATGTCGTCCACTATATACTTGCTCTCGGCATAATCTTCGGGATTCAAATCAAAGCACAGACAGAGCGTCTTCCCGCGAATGACAAACTTCGCCTTCGTATTCCGCCCGACACGGAACGACTCGTGTTTCCAGCTTATGCGCGATTTTGCACCGTATGCAAACAGCTCGTTTTTAAGCACGGAATAATACTCTTTGACGATATCATCCGACTGTACCAGCTTAGCCATAAAGCTCCTGTTGTACAAAGTACGCACATACCACCCGTCACTCTCGGTGGTCCTGACGGTAGCCCCCGCAGGCAAAGGCTCTTCTTGCTTTTTCCCTAGTTCTGTTTCCGCCTTCTCTTCAGAATTTACCGCCGTAGCGGAAGCGGCCTCGGCTTGCTTCTCTTCTTTTGCACTAAGGCCGAGTTCCTGCCCCGCGGCATTCTCCGCTTTTTCTAAGCTTTCTCCCGTTTCGGTTTCAGCTTCTTTTTCCTCTTCGTTTATTTCGCCCGAAATCCGCTCAGACTCTTCGCCGCTTATTTCTTCGAAAGACTGTTTCTCCCCCTCTTTCGGCAGCTCCTCGTCATGCTCCGCAGGCTCGCTATGTACGTCGATGTCGCCATCTGCTTGGCTATTAAGCAGTCTGCGCTTTGTTTTACGCTTTGACGATAGTACGCAGATAACAATTATTACGGCTATCAAAGCTAAACATATGACAGCTATAACCCAAGGATTATCGTTAAAAAATTGTTCAATCATATCCGTATCTCTCTTCAGATGATTTGTTTGTCGCCGCGAAAAAGCCCACGCTCGTTCCGGCGTCGAGCCTGCGATCAAAAAGCATTTTATACCATAATCCCCGATCTGTCAAACATGCAGGTTTTTAAATGGATTTCAGGCCTCTATGCCTCTTAAAGCAAGCGCCGTCGTTTTAAATGCGGCAATTTCATTGCATAAGCCCCGCGGACATCAAGATAAATACGGTCAGAAACAGCGTCAAAACCGAGCATACGCTCGTCCAGGTCACCAATTGTCCCGCGAGCTGCTCGTCGTTGCCCATCTCTCCCGCCATTATCGCGCTGGAAACCGCAACAGGCGTACCGAACAGGCATACAAGCACGGGATACTCCGTCACCCCGAAAGAAACAAGGTCCGTATATTCACTGAGAAGAACGGCACAGCCTATCCCGATAAGCGGCGCCATCACAACCCTGAACATCGTAGCGACTATTATCTCTTTTGTCATGCCCTTTACGGCCGAGAATACAAAGTTTCCGCCCAAAACAATCAATGCGAGCGGCGTCGCGACGGCTTTTAAATCATCGCAAACAATATAAAGGAAAGTAAGATCCTCTCGGAAACTGAAAACCACCTCACCGCATGCCGCAATTTCAATATATCTTATCCCGACAAAAACGAGCCCTGTAAATATACCTATTATAAGCGGATTTTTTACTATGTTGAGCAGTATATTTTTAAAGCCCGCGTGCTTTTTGAACAGATCGACACTCTCCTCGGGCGGCATAAGCATCCCGTCCGAATTCAGCTGAGCTTGCGGCTTGTCCACGAATACGGACAACGATATAACCGCAAGAATGTTGAACATCGGGATGGTAAACAACTGAAGCAAGGCAACCGCGCCGTTGACCGCCTCTTCCGCCCCCGCGATATCAGCCGCGAGCGCTGCCGCGAGCGAGGTCCCTATGATTGCAAAATTACTGCGGTAACAGCACTGCAGTATAACCCCGCGCCGCCGATTATCTTTTGTCGTAAGGACGCTCACGGCGAGGGATATGAAGAATATTATTATAATCGCCGCAACAGAATAAATGACAAGACCCCAGTTAACCGTTGAAAAATCAAGGCTGTATATATTGACGAACAGCATGCACGGCAGACAAACATTAAAGACCAGTTTGTTGCCCGCTTTAAGGAAGTCGTCCGTAAGAAACTTTATACGTTTTAAAAAATAGCCGATCAATATCAAAAGTACTATGGGCACAATTGCATTTACGGCCGTTAAAAAAATGTCAAACATATGTAAAGCTTTCTCTTTCCCTTGCTAAAACTTTTTTTGTATAAATTCGCGATGGCCTTACTAAAAAAATATACGCCTCGCTTTTGCCTATATTTTTTTATCCGCGACAGATATTATATATTTTTCCGCTCGGCAAAGTCAAACTTCAATGCCATACGGCAATCCCCACGCGCAGCGGAAATAAACTTTTCGCTTCACTGCTTAAACTTTCTTATCTGCGTGATTAAAAATCGCTTGTGTTATATCCGCATAATT
>CAYLIO010000029.1:0-15947 GCA_964383655.1 uncultured Clostridia bacterium
TATCTGTGCGCGGATATAGTTGTCAAGCTCCATCGGGTTGCGGTATTTAGCGTTGTGCAGTTCGTCCATAGCAAGTCCGATGATATATTTTTCCTCTACGCCACTGCTTACCAAGTAGTTTTTGTATAGCTCGAACAGCAGATACGACTTACCGCACCTGCGTATGCCCGTTATAACTTTTATAAGTCCGTTTCCGCGCTTGGCAATCAGCTTGTCAAGATATCGTCTTCTTTCTATAATCATACAATCACCGTAAAATTTTTGCGTAAATACGCATTTTTATTACTTATATCATAATTAAATTCCGGGTATATGTCAAGCTACGCGTAAAAAAATTGCGTAAATACGCATTTTTTTACGTAAAACAGGTATAACCGGCCCCATCTTTGGCAGTCAATACTATAATTTTTGAGCGAATTTTCCGGCCTGTAATAAAAAATGTTATGGTCTTGATATGAGTATTTTGTCGAATTCAGAGTAAAAACAGTTATCGCAAATAAATTACAAATTATAGCAAATGGATTCTACTTTTAGCTGAAAGCCTTGAAAGATTGCCCGAACTGTGACATAATACGAATATAACTTTCTCGGGAGAATAATTAATGGCAGGATAAGATAATAAAAATGCGCTGACGGGAGCATTTAATGAAGTTGTCGGTATTATAAATAAAGCGCGGGAGAAGGCGTATCGCAAGGTCAATGAAGAGCTCATTCTCATGTACCGCGATATCTGCAAGTACATAAGTTAGCACGTAGAGAATGCAACTTACGGCGATTCCTTTGTGGACGGGCATGCCGGCTTTTTTGCCAAGAACCACCCCGACTTAAAGGGGCCTAATCGTCGCCGGCTGTATAGAATGAAGCAGTTTTACTTGTTCTATAAGGACGATGAAGAAGTGTCACCGCCGGTGACACAATTGAGTTGGACGCATCACCTCATCATAATGTCAGCCTGCAAAAGTGCTGAAGAATGCCTGCTCTATATGACTTTGTGCATCAGGGATCGTTACAGCAAGAGTAAATTGCAACGGCAGAACGACAGCGGATACTACGAGCGATATTTGCTCTCGCAAAAGCCAACAACGCCCGCCATTGCCGAGGCGAAGAGGGCGACGGCAATGTATTCCTCGATACTTACACGCTTGATTTTCTCGACCTGCCTGAAAACGTTTCCGAACGCGATTTTTCCGAATGCGATTTTTCCTCGGCTATTTATAAAACTTATAAAACTTATTTCAAAAACTTATAAAACTTATAAAACTTATTTCAACCTATTCTTGAAAACGAAACATAATTGTGATAAACTAGACGAGTAGGGGTAGTAGAACTATTCGAATATACTATTAATTTGCCTAACTATAATTTTTGCACTTTCACATATTATTTTTATTACTATTTGGGGGATTCCTTATGTTGAAAAAGAAAGAGTGTGTAGCGATGCTTCTTGCCGGGGGACAAGGCAGTCGTCTTTATGCACTTACAAGCAACATTGCAAAACCTGCTGTATCATTCGGGGCTAAATACAGAATCATAGACTTTACGCTGTCTAACTGTATAAATTCCGGTATTGATACTGTCGGTGTGCTTACACAATATCAGCCGCTTATTCTCAATGAATATATCGGCAACGGCCAGCCATGGGATCTTGACAGAACTTTCGGAGGAGTTCATATTCTACCCCCTTACGAGGCGAAGAAATCAACTTCATGGTATAAGGGTACGGCTAACGCTATATATCAAAATATCCGTTTTATGAAGATGTATGATCCTGACTACATTCTCATTCTTTCAGGTGATCATATATATAAGATGGACTATTCGAAAATGTTGCGCGCTCATAAATCAACCGGTGCAGATTGCACTATTGCGTGCAGAGAAGTACCCCTAAAAGAAGCTTCCCGTTTCGGTATCCTCAATACTAATCCTGACGGCTCAATATATCAGTTTGAAGAAAAACCTGCAAATCCCAAAAGCAATCTTGCTTCCATGGGAATATATATTTTCACTGCAGATAAGCTTTATAAATATCTTGAGCTTGACGAAGAGGATTCAACCTCTGAAAAAGACTTTGGAAAGAATGTGCTTCCGAATATGCTCACTGCCGGCGAGAAGATGTTCTCCTACCGTTTTGACGGGTACTGGAAGGATGTAGGAACTATAAATTCTCTAATGGAAGCAAACATGGATTTATTGGGCCCGGTACCTAATTTTGATATCGGAGATACCGACCATGTAATTTATTCAAGAAGTCCTCTGTCGCCTCCTGCATACATTGAGGGAGAAGTTCTTAACAGCCTTGTTGCAAACGGAAGTGAAATTGAAGGGAAGATAATCAATTCAATAATAGGCACTAATTGCATTATCGAAAAAGGTGCACTGGTTCAAGATAGTGTCCTGATGGGCAATACCATTGTGAAAAGCGGCGCCACAATAAATTACTCCATTATCGACGAGGAAGTGACTATCGGCACCAACGCCATAATCGGTGCAGCAAAAAGCGAGGCGTGTAAACTGTCGGGTAAAACATCGGGAATTACTGTTCTCGGCCGCGGCATAAGTGTACGTGACGGCGGAAATGTCGATGCCGGAGAAATCATTGACAAAAGCGTGTGAATAGGGGGATAAATAAAGAATGGCTTCTACGGTTGGAGTTATATTTTCAAGCATAAATGACGAAAACATACCGGAACTTACCAGAATAAGGTCCATGGGTTCCGTGCCTTACGGCGGAAAGTATCGTCTCATCGATTTTCCGCTCTCTAATATGGTAAACTCGGGAATCACTACTGTCGGAGTGATTACAAAGCAGAACTACCAGTCCCTTATGGACCACCTGGGATCGGGAAAAAACTGGGATCTCGCAAGAAAAGAAGGTGGAGTTATTCTTCTGCCTCCTTACAGCGACGAGTCTGAAACGCTTTACAGGGGAAGACTTGAAGCGCTTAAGGGCGTAACTGCATTCTTGAAAAAATGCAAACAGGATTATGTTCTTCTATCTGACAGTGACTCTGTATACAGACTTGACTACGGCAAAGTAGTAAGTTTTCATGAGAAGAAAAAAGCTGACATTACCATGGTTTACCATGAGCACAAGGTTTCCAGGTCTCGTTACTACATGACATTTCTGACAGACAAGAACGACAAAATAGTAGAGATTAATATAAACCCTTCAATGTACAACAGCGAAAATAGTAATTTTATCGAAAAAAACTATATTAATGTTATGGTTGCAAGGACCTCGTTCCTTCTCAACCTTATACAGAACGCTATACAGCGCGGATACAATAGTTTCGGCCGTGATATTCTTATTCCGGGTGTTAAATATATGAATATTTACGGATATAAGATGGAAGGATACTATGCCAATATTGATTCTCTCGTTGCATATTTCAATTCAAACTTCGATTTGTTAAACAAAGACATAAGGGATGAGCTTTTCGGCGCAAGAGATATTTATACAAAAGTTAATGACAGTGCGCCTGCAAAATTTACGAATAATGCGGTAGTGAAAAATTCTCTCATAGCTGACGGCTGTATCATTGACGGCGTCGTTGAAAACAGTATACTGTTCCGCGGAGTAAAAATAGCGAAGGGAACTGTAGTTAAAAATTGCATACTCATGACTGAAAGTTATGTCGGCCAGAACAGCAATCTTTCATATATAGTCAGTGATAAGAATTCAATCGTCAGAGATAACAGAACACTTGCAGGATGTGAAATTCAGCCTTACTTTATCGGGAAAGGTGCAATAATCTGACAATAATACAGAGATTCGGAGAATAAAATGACAGAAAACATCAATAAAAATAACACTATTTCAAGAAAAAATAAATCTGACAGTGCGGGAAAAAACGGTATAAGAATTGCATCCGCAACTCCTATGCGCAGAAAGTCTGCGGTAAAAAAAGAGGATGTGGCTTTGGATGTAGTTCCGGATTCAACTCCGGTAAAAACCACTTCTGCACCTCAAACCAACAAAAAAAAGATACTGTTTGTTGCTTCTGAAAGCACTCCGTTTATCCAAACCGGCGGACTGGCCGAAGTTATCGGCTCACTCTCAAAGGCGCTCGCAGCAACCGGCAGATTCGACGTCAGAGTTGTTTTGCCGTTGTATTCAGATATCAGGTGGGAATTCAAGCAACAATTCAGTTATATCGGCAATATTTATGTACCGCTTGCATGGCGAAATCAGTATTGCGGTATTTTCACGTATGAAAAAGATGGGGTAATATTCTATTTCATCGATAATGAGTTTTATTTCAAACGCCCCGGATGCTACGGTTATTTCGATGATGGTGAGAGATTTGCCTTCTTCTCACGCGGCGTACTCGAGATGATGCACGTTATTAACTTTTATCCGGATGTTATGCACTGTCATGACTGGCAGGCTGCGCTTGCCGCAATTTATCTTAAAACCAACTACTGCTATAAAGAGGAGTACCAGTTTATCAGATCATTGTTTACAATCCATAACATAGAATATCAGGGAATATATTCTATGGATATACTCAATGATCTATTTGATATTTACGGCACATACTCCGGCCTTGTTGAATATAAGAGTTGCATAAATCTTATGAAAGGTGCGATAGAATGCTGCGAAAGAGTTTCCACCGTAAGTCCTACATACGCGCAGGAAATAAAATATCCTTATTATTCTCATGGTCTTGACCCCATAATCAGACGGAACGAATTCAAACTAAGGGGCATTCTTAACGGAATTGATTATGCAAGTTATGATCCCGAACATGACAGCCACCTTTTTGCAAACTATTCTGCCAACGATTTCTCCGGCAAAAAGATCTGCAAGCAAAAATTACAAAACATGCTCGGGCTTTATGAAAACAGCGATACGCCGATATTAGCAATAATATCGCGTCTTGTATCACACAAGGGTCTTGACCTCGTGACGACCGTAATGGACGAAATTCTTCAAGATGACGTCCAGCTCATCGTTCTCGGAACGGGAGATTCTCATTTTGAAGGTTGGTTTTATGACCTTGCACGGCGTTATCCGGGTAAAGTTAGCTCAAATATTTTATTCGACGGAGATCTTTCAAGAAAGATATATTCCGGAGCAGATATATTCCTTATGCCGTCTAAATCTGAACCCTGCGGACTTTCACAGATGATAGCATGCAGATATGGGACAATACCTGTTGTACGAGAAACCGGCGGGCTTAAGGACAGCATAAAGCCTCTTGAGTACGGATATACCTTTGCAAATTATAATGCTCATGACATGATGTTTGTTGTAAGACAAGCAATTTCAAATTTCAGAAACAAAGAAGAGTGGAGCCGGCTTATGTACAGGGCCGCCACATGCGACTTCAGCTGGAATAAATCTGCCAGTCAATATGAAGCTCTCTATAATGAGATGTTGGGTTTCTGATAAACAAAATTAATCGTAAATAAATAATATTTTGTGCTCATGACCTTTTTCTTGTTGGAAAAGGTCGCTTGCACGTTTAAAGGCTGATTTAGTTTACAAACCAAGCAAATTTATCAAGGAGATTATTTATAAAAGAATGGCTAGCACTACGGTTACGGAAAAGGAAGTAAAAGAATCAATCAAAGGAAAACTCTCAAGGTATTTCGGTGTAAGTCCGACCGAAGCATCCGAAGAACAGATGTATAAAGCCGTTGTTATGAGCGTGCGTGACATTATGCTTGAAAAAAGACAGCAGTTCAGCAAGAAAACCAAGGCGAAACAGGCAAAACGAGTTTATTACCTTTGCATGGAATTTCTTCTGGGCAGATCGCTTAAAAACAGCGTCTATAACCTGGGAATTAAGGACATTTACGCTAAAGTAGTTTCTTCATTTGGTTTTGATTTGGAAAATCTTTATGAGCTAGAACCTGACGCCGGTCTTGGTAACGGAGGTTTAGGCAGGCTTGCCGCATGTTTCATGGATGCACTGGCCACCGGAAATTATCCCGCAATGGGATATTCTTTGCGCTATGAATATGGCCTCTTTAAGCAAAAAATAGTAGATGGTTGGCAAATTGAAATGCCTGACGTGTGGCTTCCCGGCGGTGAAGCGTGGCTTACTAACAGAAGTGACAAGTCGTTCATCGTGAGATTTGATGGTCATGTCAATGAGAAGTGGACAGAAAACGGAATTGAGGTCGAATACATCGACTGTAACGAAATTGAGGCTGTTGCCTACGACATGATGATTTCAGGCAAAGACAGCGAAGCTGTCTCCGTGCTCAGACTTTGGAAAGCCAAACCTGTGAACGACTTCAACATGAAGCTCTTTTCGCAGGGGCAATACGCTCTGGCAATGAGCGAGGATAACGATGCTGACCTTATTACGAAGGTTCTTTATCCGGATGACAGCCATGAGGAGGGGAAGTCTTTACGCCTTAAACAACAGTATTTCCTATGTTCTGCCTCAATCCAGAACATAATAAAGGACCATAAACATCGTTACGGCGATCTTAAGCTTCTTCCCCAAATGGCTGCGATTCATTTGAATGACACGCATCCCGCAATGGCCATCGCGGAGCTTATGCGTGTTCTAATTGACGAAAATTCCTTCAATTGGGATGATGCGTGGGCCATAACATCCGCAACATGCGCATATACGAACCATACTGTACTTTCAGAGGCTTTAGAAACATGGGCTGAAGACCTTGTACAGAGAAAAGTTCCGCGTATATACTCTATAATTAAGGAAATAAATAGACGCATGTGCGAAGATTTATGGAAAAAATATCCCGGAGATTGGGATAAAATTTCACGCATGTCAATCATTGAATACAATAAAGTAAAGATGGCCAATCTTAGTGTGTACGGCGGTCACAAAGTTAACGGCGTTTCAGCACTTCACAGTAAAATAATTAAAGAATCGATATTCAAAGATTTTTATGATTATACCCCTGAAAAATTTGCTAATGTTACAAACGGTATAGCTCACAGAAGATGGCTTTGTCAGGCTAATCCTGAGCTGTGTTCTCTGCTTAACGATTGCATAGGAGAGGGGTATGTTCATGACGCATCCGTCCTCGCCGAATTTAAAAAATTTCAAGATGACAAAAGCGTACTTAAAAGACTGGATGAAATAAAAGCAATCAAAAAACGTCAGTTCGCAGAATATGCATACAAGAAGCAGGGGGTACAAATAAATCCTGACACCTTGTTTGATGTACAGGCAAAGCGAATGCATGAATATAAACGCCAGCTTCTAAACGTTCTCAACATTATCGATACATATATAGAACTTAAGAAAAATCCTGACCTGAATATTGTACCTAAAACATATATATTCGGAGCCAAAGCCGCTCAAGGCTATCAAATGGCAAAAAATATAATTAAGCTTATCAATTTTCTTGCCGAAGACATAAGAAAAAATAAAAAAGTAAGCGATAAGATTAACGTTGTTTATATGGAAGACTATAATGTCACAATGTCTGAATTCCTTATGCCGGCTTCAGAACTTTCCGAACAAATATCGCTTGCCGGCAAGGAAGCAAGCGGAACCGGAAACATGAAATTTATGATTAACGGAGCCTTGACAATAGGTACGCTGGATGGTGCAAACGTTGAGATGGCCGAAACAGTAGGGGATAATAACATATTTATCTTCGGCCTTAAAGCAGATGAAGTCGACAACACATGGAGTTCCGGATATAGCTCAAATAAGTACTACAATGAATCTAAAAGACTTCGTAAAGTTATAGAAGCTCTGATAAGAGGCTTTAACGGCCAATCATTCTCAGATATTGCATCGTATCTCACGACAGGAACTTCACATGCGCCGATTGCAGACCCGTATATGTGTATGGCAGATTTTGAATCATACAGACTGACTCAGCATAAAGCCTCTGAAATCTATTCAAATGATAAAATGAAATGGAATAAGATGTCCTTGATAAATATTGCAGGCGTCGGCAAATTCTCGGCTGACAGAAGCATAAAAGAATATGCTGAAAATATCTGGAATCTTAAACCTGTAAAATAAAACCGCATTAATAAATTAAAAACGATTGAATGTCTGGCTATATTTATTCATTATGCCAGACATTCAATTTAACGACGCGTTTTACATATAAATCTACAAAATTCTATAAAAAAATATTTTTGATTCTGTCTGAATGCGTTTAAATCAGATTAGATACAAAATATAATTAGGAATGCAAATGCATATAAAAAACAAACAAACAAACAAACAAACGACGCGTAAAAACCTTCTCTTAAGCCGTTATATAGTTAAAACTTCGTAAAAGCTGCATTTTACGAATAATTACATGTCCCCCATTCCATTAATTTTTGCGAGATATTTGTCATAGCGACCAACTGCCTTTACCGCTGTCGCTAACTCTGAATACATGAATATATGCCCCGTTTTACTCCTTTATGCGATACGTGCACTCCCTATCAGTCTTTTAAATTCTCGGACGTTCAAACAACAAGAAATTCGCATACATGCGTTACATCTATTCGTAATTCTATGATTTTTACATGTGTGGCACTTATTCGCTTAGTATGCCATGCTTGTCGTGCATACGGTATTCACTTTTAACCCGCTAAAGTATTAAAACAACGCTACAATCAAATCTGTCACATATTGCTATGCTTCCCTTATATCTTATGGTTTAGTTATCGTAATATTCAAGCAAACCTATTTAATTTAACCGTTACTATTTCTGACATAGTACATCGCATTTATGTTAATAATTGCATCTCTTCCGCTTGCTCGAAAGTAATCACCCACAACTATTGTTTTATAGACAACAAGACTATGGCACAACTGCATTTATATGACGAACTGCGCAAAGCCGAAAAAGAAATTAAAGATGGCGCACCCTCTCCTTCAATGCAGAAGAATTATGGCGCAGTAAAAAATAAAATATGAACAATTATGCGGTTAAAACTCCTTTATATGGCAATTTGCGCATTAATACTTCGTAAAATATTGACTTTCTTACGATGAAGTTCTATAATTCGGTTATGAAAGATTCAGATTACTATGTTCAAAGAAACATTAAGAATATCCGGACTGTCGAACGTCTATTGAATGAAGATCTGCCGCCCTTTTGTTACGATTATTTCGTGGCTATTGAGAGTCGGACTAGTCCTCTTACTCGTCTTAATTACGCGCATGATCTTAAGATATTTTTCTACTATATCGGAAAACGTATTCTAGGCAACAAAAAACCTGTTCAAAAAATTACTCTTGAAGATCTGGACAGGATTACAAACACTGATATAGAATATTTTCTTTCATTCCTTACCCACTACTCTTACGGTGAACATGAGCATTATTGCAACGAGCAAGCTAAAGCACGTAAACTCTCTTCGGTTAAGGCAATGTTTAAATATTTTTTCAATAAGGGATTAATTGCTGTCGACAATTCAGCTAAAGTCTCCACTCCAAAACTGCACGAAAAACCGATTATTCGTCTTGAGCAAAATGAGATATATGGAATAATTGAAACCGTCGAAAACGGTAATGGTCTAACCCGTCACCAGCTCGCCTATCACGAAAAAAATAAGGTTCGTGACGGAGCGATACTTATGTTATTTCTCGGAACCGGCATCCGTATAAGCGAGCTTGTAGGACTGAATAACGAAGATATAAACTTTGAAAACAATTCCTTTGTAGTAACCAGAAAAGGTGGGAACAAGGCTATTTTATATTTTGACGACGATGTTGCTTCAGCACTTGTACGATATATGGATCATAAAGAAAATAGCCAAATAAGTTCGATGGATCCAAATGCGCTCTTTCTTTCAAATAAAAACAGACGCATAACAGCGCGTGCTGTAGAAAATCTTGTACAAAAATATGCTAAAATCGTCTCCCCGCTTAAGAAGATCTCTCCTCATAAACTCAGAAGCACGTATGGTACTCAGCTGTATAAGGCTACAGGCGATATTTATATGGTTGCGGATATCCTCGGGCACAAAGACGTAAATACAACTCGTAGACATTATGCAGCAATAACGGATGAAAACAGGCGTTCTGCCGTCGGAAAGGTCAAGTTGATTAAGCATGACATCTAATTTTTTAGCCGATAAACAAATTAAAACTCGTATCAAAAAAATATTAGAAACCTGTTTTTATTTGTGTCCGGTTATTTAATTTTATTATCTTCTCCTGTCAAAACAGCATCTATTTTTATTGTCGCAAAATCTTTAACGTCGAGGCACTTGCCGCAATTATCGCAAATTTTATCAGCGTCTATGTCACAGGTCTCACATTCCATGCATCCAATACACCCCCTGTCATATAATACGCATTGAGTACTTATATTAATATCTCTCCCCACAAATTGCTCACCTCTTCTCTTATATAATATGTCATTTCCGGATGTCCCGGAAATATAAACAAATGTTTGTAATAAAAAATGTTCAAGCTTCATGCTGACTGACAGCAAAGTGCACGTGCCGCATAAGCATACGCCGGTTCAATATAACTTCTAAGCAACTATTGTGTGCTTTCCTCTGAGCTGCAGTAAAATGTATTTAGGCGGATGAACCCACCCGTTACACAATAATTCTTATTGCTGTATTTTAACAAATAATGTTCGAATACATCTCATATCGATTTTAGATACTCGACTTCTGCAGGGGTGAGTTTACGATACTCTCCTCTGCCTAGCCCTTTAAGCGAAATATCACCTATCCTGACACGTTTTAACAACATAACTTCCTTACCGATGGCAGCAAACATCTTTCTAATCTCTCTGTTTTTTCCCTCCTTCAACGTTATTTCGACTTTTGTATAGACTTTGTCGGTCTTCACTATATGTGCTTTGCATTTTGCCGTAACATAGCAGCCGTCTATTTCTATACCGCTTCTTATCGGATTTAAATCACTCTCCGTGAGAGTCCCCTCAACTTTTACCATGTAAGTTTTGGGCACCTCGTTTGAGGGATGTGTCAGATGCTGCGCGAGTTCACCATCCGTTGTCAGAATAAGCAATCCTTCGCTGTCATAGTCTAACCGGCCGACAGGATAGACTCTTCCAATATTTTCTCCTAATATCTCCATAACAGTTTTTCTACCTCTATCATCTGATACTGTACAGAGATAACCTTTGGGTTTATGCATTATATAATATTCATTTTTTTTTATGGAAACCTGTTTACCGTCAATTTTAACTATATCGGAATCAACCACATCGTAGCCAACATCGGCAATTTTTCCGTTAACACTCACTCTACCTTCCGAAACAATTTTATCACACTCTCTTCTGCCTGCTACACCGCAAGATGCGAGATATTTATTAATTCTCATATATACCTCATTAATTTAGAATTAAATCCATGAAATTCCCGAAGAAAGGCGGCTTATAGAGCCGCCTTTAAAATTTCTATATCTTCTCATTCTATTTCAATTATTTCGTCGTCATCCTTTATTTCTATCACTTCGTCATCATCATCTAAAAAGTCCGGAATTTCAAATCCATCCTCATCAATATTCTTTTTCTTTTCAGACATCTGTTTATAATATTTTTCTTCCTCATCTTCTTCATCATTCTCGGCGTTTGCTTCTGCCTCTGCTTCAGCAAGCTTACGAGCATTGATAACTTCCTCATCCTCGTCAGGATTATATTCATCCTTCTTATAAAGATAATTGGAATCGTCATCCGGTTCGGGAATAGTATTAAGTTCGGCAATCTGAGCCATCAGCTCGTCATAATCAGGCAACTCTTCAATTGAATTAAGTTTGAATCTTTTTAGAAAATTATCGGTTGTAGCGTACAAAATAGGTTTACCGATTGTATCCTTTCTGCCGCAAGCGTAAATCATATCAAGATCAAGAAGTGTATGTATCGCATAGTCACAACTGACCTGTCTTATATCTTCCAGCTCGGATCTTGTAATTGGCTGCTTATAAGCTACAATCGCAGCACACTCCAAAATTGCTCGCGTGAATTCTTTCTCCTTTATAGGAGTAATTACATCTTGCACCGGTTCTTTATACTCAGGATTGGTAGCAAACTGAAGTTTCCCGTTAAATACAAGAACATGAATTCCGCAGTCTCCCGAATACTTTTCTTTCAGCTCATCCACGCATGAATTGACTTCGTTTAAAGTACAACCCAACTTTTCGACAATAAATTTAACCGGCACGGCATCGCCGGAGGCAAATACAATTGCCTCAATTATATTCGTCAAACGTTTCACTTGAATCATCCTTTAAATCCCATTCAGGATTAAGTTTTATATTAATATCACCAAACACATCCGTCTGTTCAACCATAACATACTGACGTTTAAGCATCTCTAGCAATGCCTGAAACGTCGTTATAATTTCATTCCTCGAATATGCAGTAAACAAATCGTCAAATTTACTTATGCCCTCGCCGTTAACTAATGTATCCCTTATATATGATACCCTATCCTCAACGGTATAGGAATCCATGGGGATTTCGCGGATATCTATTTTATCCTTCCCCCTGCTTTCATTCCTCAGCATAAGCATGGCAAATGCCTCAAGCATTGCATTGACATTAAATTCTTTGTAGACTATCTTAGCTTTCGTGAACTCTTTTTCTGCCCCTTTATAATAATAGCCTACAGTTTCACGCTCCTTAAGCTTAGGAGCCTTCTCCATTATTATATCATATTCGCGCTGTTTAAGCTGTTCAATGAATGTGTCTTCATCGCCCCATCCATAATCCTCTTCGCCGACATAATCGTCTATCGTATCGTAAGCAAGAAGCAAGCTCTTAGACTTTATATATATGATCTGCGCTGCTATCTGGAGATACTCACTCTCTTTATCTATATCAAGTGTAGGCTGCTCCTTCATGTATCTGACATAGTCAAGGAATTGCTCCGTAACCTTAGATACAAATATATCCTCAATATTAATTTTAGCCATCTTTATAAGATACAGCAAAAGGTCAAGCGGTCCCTCAAAGTCGTCTAATACGGTAGTATAATCAACGTCTGACTCAAAATCATCATAGGTTACTTTTTCTTTTTTTTCAGACGCTGCGACCACGTCGTTTACGTCTGAAAAATCGGCAGCACTATTGTCACCTGCAACTTTTACATCAGCATTCGTCGCATCAGCCTCAGCACCTGCATTTTGGATTTTTATTTCATCCATTTGTTTATCGCTGACATCGATGTTGTCGATATTTTCATCAACAACCATGTCTTCAGTGTCATCCCTCATATGAAAAGCTCCCAAAATGTTCGTATAGGCCATCCAATATACTCAGTAGCAAAAGTCATTACATAGCCTAAGATATTCAGATCACTGAACACAGGCCAATAGTTTGATGCAATTCTGCAAATAAAACTTTCCGCTATAAGAGCGAGAAGTATCGTCTGCCCATACTTCCCGAGAAAGTATGTAACTCTATTATACGGCTTTGTAACGGATTCCAAAACCTTAAAACCGTCCAAAGGATACAGCGGCAACAAGTTATATATTGCTATGCATAGATTATATGAAAATATAAAATTAAATAACAGTATAACGAAATACGTTCCGTAATTATTATATGATAAATATTTTTCACATAGCAACATCAAAGGGCAGAAAAGAAAAGCTAATATTATATTGGCCGATATCCCCGCAATCGAGGTTGTAAACAGCCCAACTTTATAATTTTTGAAGTTTGCAGAATTAACCGGCACCGGCTTTGCCCAACCGAATCCGACCAATACACACATCAAATACCCGAGTGGCTCAAAATGCTTCAGCGGGTTGAGCGATAGCCTTCCGTTAATTTTTGCTGTGGGATCTCCGTTCCAATTCGCTACAAGCCCATGAGCAAATTCATGCGGAACAAGTACAAAAACAACGGCGATGCATGATGCCAAATAATATAATATGTATTCTACAGATGAAGCCATTTATATAGTATACTCATTAATTAACGCTTATTTAAGGTGATCAGGTATGAGATCGTTGCGCACCAAGTCCTCATACGTCTGTGGTTTTATTATATATTCTGCCTTTCCGTCATTTACCAGCACGGATGCAGGAATAAAGTTGCGATTATAATTACTGGCCATGGAATAATTATAAGCCCCGGTCGAAAGTACGGCAACTATATCACCGCGCCTGGCCTGAGGCATGGATACGTCAACAGCAATAATATCACCGCTCTCACAACACTTGCCGGCAATTGTAACTACATCGTTACAGACCTCAGTGGCTCTGTTCGCAAGAAGTACGGTATATTTAGACTGATAGAGTGCATACCTTGGATTATCAAACATCCCCCCGTCAATTGCTACGTACTTTTTTATTCCCGGGATATCTTTGATTGCCCCGACTGTATAAAGTGTAATACCAGCCTCTCCGACAATGGAACGTCCGGGCTCTATAAGAAGGTACGGCTCTTTTAGCGATAACTCCTCTGCTTTTTTCTTAACTTCAGCAATTATGGTCTCAAGATAGTCGGCATATCCTTTAACATCTATTTTTGCATCCTCATCGGTATACCAAATACCAAAACCGCCCCCAAGATTAAGAGTGTCAGCTTCAAAACTTGTAATATTTTTTATGTGCGAAACAAAATTCATTGCTTTATCAACAGCAAGGACAAATGACTGCTTTTCAAATATCTGCGAGCCGATATGACAGTGATATCCCTTAAGCTGAAGATTTGATTTGGTTAACACATATTTTGTAATCTTTTCTGCTGTACCGTCCGAAATAGAAAATCCGAATTTACTGTCAGTACGTGCCGTCTGAACATATGCGTGAGTATGCGCTTCTACACCAGGATTTATTCTTATCAGAACATTCTGTTTAATACCTTTATTCTTCGCTAAATCATTTAATGTATCGGCTTCATCATATGAATCGACAACAATCGTCCCAACTTTTGCCGAAACAGCTTCAATCAGCTCTCTCTCAAGTTTATTGTTGCCATGCATATAAATTTTATCCGCAGGAAAACCTGCCTTTAACGCGGTGTAAAGCTCGCCACCGGAAACAACATCAATACCAATCCCTTCCTGAGCGGCAATTTTATACATAGCCATACAGGAAAAGGCTTTAGACGCATAGAGCGTAAGCCCGTTGCCGTTATACTTTTTATCAATAGTATCACGATAAACAGACATCATATCGCGAATATATTTCTCATCAAAAACGTAGAGGGGAGTTCCGAATTTATCAACAAGATCAACCGTATCGCATCCACCTATTTCAAGATGCCCTTTAGAATTAATTTTAAGAGTCCTTCTCTCGTTCATATATCTCCTACAGATGTAATCCATAAACAGTAATTTGACATTGAAATTTTATCAAAATATGGGCAAATAGTCAATTAGAAATTTTTAAAAATAAGGGTGAATAATCCTAAAACGATGATTGAAACGGTGAACAATTATAACGGGTCTGTATATATGTCTATTGACAAGATATAAGTAAGCCTACAATCGAGAATCTAATTGTCGGTCGACTTACTTATGGGGTATATATAAACGTCAAAAGGACTGTTTATGCTAGCACATGTGCAAAAATTGCACATGTGAGTAATGATGGCAAACAAACATATAACACGAAATATTATAATCTTGATATGATTATTTCTATCGGATTCAGAGTTAATTCTAAAAAACAATTAATTTTAGAGCTTGGACAAATAAAATCATTGGAGATTATATGGTTCAAGTCAAGGTTTTGCTTTAAACGATGAAAGATTTATGAAAGCAAGAAGGTCTGATCAAGAATATTTCAAATGTCAAACTTTCCGGGTTCATATTAAAACAGCAGGTTGATCCATCCGTGAAAATTAATTAACTATCTGTGAAAAAAATGATCCATCTGAAAAAAGTAGTGTAACATTTCCATGGTATTGATGTCGGGGTCAAAACATAAAACCATGCGTTTGATTGCACCCTGTACTTGCAGCACCTGAAAATTCATATTTTTGAGGCGTTTTTAACGGGTTTTTCAACGTGTAAATCTGCATTTTTTCATGATGTTTGAAACATAAAAGCCTCTGCAGAACCTTTT
>CAYLIO010000030.1:0-15742 GCA_964383655.1 uncultured Clostridia bacterium
AAAGGTTTTGATGGTGTCGCAACCACGGAACGGTATTCTACGGTGCAGTTTCCAAAGATAAAAAATAGGTTAAAATCGGGTAATACGCTCGGTATATGCGATTTTATTTACTTGATTTTACACTCTGAAAGCCTTAAAATATAAAGAGATTTGTTGAAAGAGGTGATTTTTTTATGGAGTTTATGACAGGCTTGCTTTCAGACGGCACTACACCTTACTCATCGTTTAAACTAAATGAAGACAAAATCGTGTCGGTAAAAGGTGCCGTTCATAATATACGTGATATGAGTGACTTTTCTTTCATTATTCTGCGTACGAAAAGAGAGCTCATACAATGCATATATTCTCCGGAATTCTCCGACTACCGCATCACGGACGATGTGGTTGAACAGGCGTCCGTCAAGATTACGGGCAAGGTGGTAAGAAGTCAAACGCGCGACGGCAGTGAAAGATATGAGCTGCAGATTCATAACATAGACGTTCTGTCCGTGCCTGCAGCCATTCCGCCGGTTGTAATCTCTAAAAAACAGGTCAATTGCGACCTCAGCGTCAACCTTGACTTCCGCCCCGTGACACTGCGCAACCCGAAGGAACGCGCCATCTTCAAAATCCAGGAGGGAATACAAAAGGGTTTCAGGGACTATCTCTCGCTCAACGGTTTCACCGAGGTTCATACCCCGAAAATAAATTTTGCGGGTGCGGAAGGCGGCACGAACGTGTTCAAACTCGATTATTTCGGGAAACAGGTCTTCCTGGCTCAAAGCCCCCAGCTGTATAAGCAGGCGCTCGTACCCGTGTATGAACGCGTCTTTGAAATCGGACCCGTGTTCCGCGCAGAGCATCACGACACGAGCAGACACCTGAACGAATATATCTCCATGGACTTTGAAATGGGCTTTATCGACAGCTTTACGGACATCATGGAGACTGAGACCGGCGTCCTTAAATATATAATGGAACTTCTGAAAAAAGAGTACGCTCCCGAAATCGAGCTCTTAAAACCGGAAATTCCCGAAATAGATAAAATCCCCTGTATTCAATTCAAAGACGCCAAAGAGATGTGTGTAAAAAAACTTAAAAATATAACAGATATGAAAGACTTCGAGCCTGAAGAAGAGGCCTTCCTCGGTAAGTGGGCAAAGCAACAGTATAACAGCGATTTTCTGTTCGTAACACACTATCTCTCCGGCAAAAGACCGTTCTACACCATGGACGATCCGGAAGATCCGGAAGTGACGCTCTCTTTCGATTTGCTCTTCAGAGGCATTGAAATAACATCCGGCGGACAGAGAATCCACGACTATAACATGCAGGTTGAAAAGATGAAACGCCTCGGCATGAACCCGGATGACTTCGAAACGTATCTCATGCTCCACAAATACGGCGCTCCGCCTCACGGCGGGCTCGGTCTGGGACTCGAAAGAATCACCATGCACCTTCTCGGAGTCAAGAATGTGCGCTATACCTCAATGTTCCCGAGAGACATAAATCGTGTAACGCCTTAATCAGATATACCGAACTCAAGAAGTTGTTTTTTGAACTTGAATATGCAGAATAAATCAAAGATACCCTCGCGGCAAGCCTTGTCAGCCTGCCGCGAGGGCATCTTTTTATGTTTCGGTACTCCGTCTTCTTCTTTTTTGTTCTTTTGCTTTTACAAATGTTTTTACCGGTTAGAAGCGACGTGTGTCCGGCAGCTTTAAAACACTTTGAAAAACAGTTTATGCGGTCTCGTCCGGAGACGTTTCGCTGCTCAGCGCAAAAGGCTCAAACAGCGCCTCCAGCGTCTTGCCTGACAGACGCTTGGTAAACAGTGAAACTACGGGCACGATGAGGAACCCGAGTATCATCGTCCATGCGCCGACATAGATAGACGAGCTGAAGAGATACTTATAGATGAACGAACCGGTAAACGCCTCAGAGAGCATCCCCGAGGAGCCGAGTACGGAAATAATAAACGCCGCGACGCTCATGGAGACGCCGAATATAAAACATGTCCAGCAAGCCGCCTTTGTAGTGCGCTTCCAATACAGGCTGAACAAGTATGGCGCAAGGAATGCACCCGCGAGCGCACCCCAGCTCACACCCATCATCTGGGCGATGAACGAGAGCTTGAACTCTTCATAGACAATGGCAATGACGGCACTGATAACGATAAAGACCGCAATAAAAATCCGTATCATCAGAGTCTGATCACGGTTTGACATCCCCTTTTTCCGCAATCTTTTGATAAGGTCGAGCGTAATCGTCGAACTCGAGCTCATGACCAGCGATGCGAGCGTACTCATGGACGCCGCAACGACAAGCACAAGCACAAGCGCGATAAGCACAGGATTCAGATCGGAAATGAGTGCGGGCACGATCGCATCGTAATTATTCGAGTAATCCCCGTCTAAAAGCCTGCCGAATCCGCCGAGAAAATAGCATCCGCCGGCGACGATGAGCGCGAACAGCGTGCTGATAATCATACCCTTTTTGATGGACGCTTCGTTCTTGATTGCATAGTACTTCTGCACCATCTGGGGCAATCCCCACGTGCCCAGACTGGTCAAAATAACGACCATGAGCAAGCCGTAAAGATCGGGGCCGAAGAAGGAGACATACGCTCCGTTCAGTCCGCCTTCGCTGAACTCGGAAAGTTCACCGAGTGCGGCGGACAATCCGCCGTAATTCAGCAGGACCGCAACGATGACGGCAACGATTCCGACGAGCATGATGAGACCTTGAATGAAGTCGTTCCACGCCGTTGCCATATAGCCGCCTATGATGACGTATACACCCGTAATGACCGCCATAACTATAATACAGATCCAATAATCGATGTTAAACGCCATCTCGAAAAGCGAGCCGAGACCCTTGTACAGCGATGCCGTATAAGGAATCAGAAAAATAAAGATGATGACGGATGCGGCAAGCCTGAGCTTGTCGTCCGCAAAGCGCTTACCGAAGTAGTCCGGCATGGTCGCCGAATCCAGGCGCTGCGTCATTACGCGCGTACGGCGGCCGAGAACCGCCCACGCGAGCAACGAGCCGAGGAATGCGTTACCTATCCCGATCCACGTAGCAGCGATGCCGAAATTCCAACCGAACTGTCCCGCATAACCAATGAAAATAACCGCCGAGAAGTAGGATGTGCCATAGGCAAATGCAGAGAGCCATGGTCCGACCGAACGACTGCCCAACACGAACCCTTGAACGGAGTTCACGCTCTTGCGAGAGCGTATGCCGATGTAAATCATCACGGCAAAATAGGCGAGAAGAACTATGATGTAAAAAAAGATAGTCCAGTTCACTTTAGTTCCTTTATCAGAGACGGACGCGCCGTCCATTTTTTTCTTTTTCTTAAACAAATTCGCCGCAAAAAGCGGACAATCTATGTTTTGTTTATAAAATCTTTTCGGAGAGCAACTTTATACCCTTCTTCGTGAGTAGATCGACTGCCTGCTCGGTATCGCTCACGCGCATCAATATCTTCGCGGAGTTGTGATTTGTGAGTACGAACGAATACAGGTACTCTATATTTATATCACTCTCTTCCATGAGTGATACGACCTCCGCAAGCGCGTTCGGACGATCCGCGACTTCCACGCCGATAAGCTCCGTGATGCCAACCGTAAAACCCTCTTTTTTGAGGATTTCATACGCACGATCGTTATCGCGCACGATAAAACGAACAATACCGAAATCCTTAGTATCCGCAATGGAGAGGGTTACAAAGTCGATACCCTCCTTCCCGAGCGCATGCGTCAGCTTGTACAACCGCCCGGGGCGATTTTCCATAAAGACAGATATTTGTTTAACTAACATGGTTATAGACCCCCTCTTTTTCGGAAAATGTTATATACTCCCGCGAATTTTCGGGAGCGTGTAAACGCCGGATCAGACGCGCCTGTCAATGACACGCACCGCCTTTCCCTCGCTGCGCTGAATACTGCCGCTCTCACAGAGCTTGATCCTCGCGGTGAGTCCTATGTATGAATTGACCTCAGTCTCTACCTTCTTTTTGATCGATTCAATATCCGACACTTTATCCGGCACGAGATCGCCCGCAAGTTCGATATGGATCTCCATCACATCGAGGTTGTTTACGCGATCGACATAAATCATGTAATGCGGCGAAACGCCCGAAACATTCATGATTGCCGCCTCGATCTGCGAAGGGAATACATTCACGCCGCAGATGATGAGCATATCATCCGAACGACCTTTGACCTTACCCATTTTGACCGTCGTCCTGCCGCAAGCGCACTTGCCATCCGTGAGCGTACACAGATCGCGTGTGCGATAGCGAATGAGCGGCTGCCCCGTTTTAGTGATGGTCGTGAACACAAGTTCACCCTCACTGCCGAAAGGCAAGGGTTCGAGAGTAACGGGATCGATGATCTCGGGAATGAAATGATCCTCTTGCACATGGCAGCCGCATTTCTGCATACATTCCATGGCGACGCCCGGCCCGATGATCTCGGATAATCCGTACAGATCAAGCGCATCGATATTCAGAAGTCGTTCCAACTCATCACGCATCCCGTAAGTCCACGGCTCTGCGCCAAACGCGCCGCCGACGAGCGAAAAATCTTCGAGCTTCATGCCGGTCCTCTGCAGCTCCGTGCCGAGATAAATGGCGTACGAAGGCGTACAGCACAGGTGCGTCGCGCCGAAATCGCGCAGCAGCATAAGCTGGCGGATGGTATTACCCGCACTTGCCGGCACGGTGCTCGCGCCGATCTTCTGCGCACCGTAGTGCGCACCCAGCCCGCCGGTGAACAACCCGTAGCCATAGGCGACTTGCACAACCGAATCTTTCGTGACTCCCGCCATGGCGAGAGAACGCGCGGCAACCTCGGCCCAGGTCTCGATATCGTCTTTCGTATAACCGACGACGGTCAGTTTGCC
Source organism: uncultured Clostridia bacterium (assembly GCA_964383655.1). GTDB lineage: Bacteria > Bacillota > Clostridia > Christensenellales > Borkfalkiaceae > Coproplasma. Next base: position 4,894 of record CAYLIO010000030.1, read on the forward strand.
CGTCGTGCCGGACGAGGCATGGACCTCCACTATTTCGCTTCGGGGCGAAGAATAGAAACCGAACGGATAGGCGTTACGCAAATCCTGCTTTACGGTAAACGGAAGTTTACACAAATCTGAAACCGACTTTATATCCGCAGGCTTAAGCTTTGCCGCGTCCATCTTTTCACGATACGGTCTGCAATTCTCATAAACGAACTTTACCGTCTTTTTTAGGCGTTCGCTCTGCAATGCCTCCATCTCCGAACGAGAGAGGCACTCGTACTCAGGCTGATAGATATAATCCTTTACTTTGCTTTTCTTTGCCATATTTCTCCGATTGCTCCGACTTTTTCGTTACACCGCAGCGTAACCGAGCGCAAATGCTTTTTTATTCATTTCGACAGTCTTTTGCGGAATGCTCGAAAGCAGCGCTTCCTCAAATTTTTCACGGTCAAGCCCGAGCCATTTGCACAACGCACCGAGCATGACGGCATTCGCCGCCTTGGAATTACCGGTTTTGAGCGCAAGTCCGAGCGCGTCGATTCCTGCACAACCAAGCTCGCTCTCGATACCTGTCGGGTACTGAGCCGCACCCGTTACGACGGGCATGGGCATGATCTCTTGCGTGGAATACAGTACCGTACCGCTATCTTTCAGATAGTGCAGGTAACGCAGCGCTTCAAGTTTTTCAAAGGCGAGAATAAGGTCGGCGCCGCCCTCGTCGATGATAGGCGAGGCGATCTTTTCGCCGATACGTACATAGGTCATGACACTGCCGCCGCGCTGTGCCATGCCGTGCACCTCGCTCAGCTTGACGTCATAACCCTCTGCCAGCGCATATTTTCCGAGAACGCGGCTCGCGAGCAGAGTCCCCTGCCCGCCTACGCCGACGATTAAAATATCTATATCTTTCATCTCACGTCGCCTCCCCGTCGATTGCGCCGAATTTGCATACGCTTTTACACAACCCGCATTCGGTACACAGCGAAATGTCAATGGCAATGCCTTCCGCACTGTTGATGATGGCGGGACAGCCGAGCCTGAGGCACGCCTTACATTTTTTACACTTGTTATTGACCTTGAACCCGTTGTACAGCTTCCTCGTAAGCAATACGCAGGGGCGTTTTGCAATAATGACGGACACATTCTCGTTCGCGAGTGCGGCTTTAACCGCTTTTTCCGTCGCGGCGAGGTCACCGGGGTCGACAGTCACGACGTCTTCCACGCCTACCGCGCGACAAACGGCGGCAAGGTCCAGCTCATGCGTCGGATCTTTCTTGATCGTCATACCCGTCCCGGGATGCTCCTGATGTCCGGTCATGCCCGTCGTGCGGTTGTCAAGAATAAGCACCGTCACGCTCGCCTTATTGTAAACGGCATCGATAAGCCCTGTAATGCCGCTGTGGATGAATGTAGAATCGCCGATTACCGCGACTGAATGTTTATAAGATTCGGGATCTGCCTTGTCGAACCCGAGAGCCATGCCGATGCTCGCCCCCATGCAGACAACCGCGTCCATCGAACCAAGCGGAGGCACGGCACCCAACGTATAACAACCGATATCGCCCAAGACGTTTACTCTAAGTTTAGAGAGTACATAGAACACCCCTCTGTGCGGGCAGCCCGCGCAGAGCACAGGCGGACGGGCAGGTACATCGGCGGACTTCTTTTTACGGCTCTCGCCAAGCACGCGCTCGCGGATGAGGTTTGCGGAAAATTCGCCGCAATGCGGGAAAATACTCTTTCCTTCTACCGCTATGCCGTGCGCTCTGATTAGCGTTTCAAGATGCGGCGCCAGTTCCTCTGCAACGATGCAGCGCTTCACGCTCTTTGCGAATTTTTCGATAAGCTTATACGGCAACGGATAAACCATGCCGAGCTTTAATATGCTTGCGTTCGGCAATGCCTCTTTCACGTACTCATATACTCCGCCCGAACAGATGACTCCCAGCTCCTTATCCCCTTCTTCAATGCGGTTGATCTCAAAGCCGTTCGAATCCTCCGAGAGACGTTGCATACGCTCTTCGAGGACGGTATGCCGCACCCGTGCATTAGCGGGCATCATTACATACTTCGCAATATTTCTCTCGTACGGACGAAGAGGCACGCTCTCGCGCTCACCCAATTCAACGAGGCTTTGCGAATGCGCCACTCGCGTAGTGAGGCGTAAAATAACCGGGGTATCATATTTTTCGGAGAGCAAAAAAGCAAGTTTGGTAAACTCCTTTGCCTCAGCGCTGTCCGAAGGTTCAAGAACCGGCACATGTGCGCTGACTGCAGTCGGACGGGTATCCTGCTCATTCTGTGAAGAAAAAATAGACGGATCGTCTGCCACGGCAATGACCAGCCCCGCGTTTACTCCGGTATAAGCGACGGTAAACAGCGGATCGCATGCGACATTCAGCCCGACGTGCTTCATGGAAACGATTGTACGCGCACCGCGAACGGCCGCGCCGATTCCTACTTCGAGCGCCACTTTTTCATTCGGCGCCCACTCACTGTACACATCGTCGTAGCGCGCAATCTCTTCCGTGATCTCGGTGGACGGCGTGCCCGGGTATGCGCTCGCGACGCGCACGCCCGCTTCCCATGCGCCGCGCGCCACGGCGAAATCGCCCAGCAATAATCTTTTCTCTGCCATATCTTAAAAACCTTACCTTGTCTTGTTTGCCATAAATTATTTTTTGCGCAGGTCCGTTACCCGCTTGACTTTACCTTCCGCGCGACGCATCGAGAACGGCTCGACCAGCTTAACCTTCACGTCAAGCTGTAATGCGACACGCAGTGCGTGCCGCACTCTTTCGACGAGTGCCTCAAGTTTAGAATAATCCGTGAGAAGACCGGCATCGCCCACTTCGACATGCACTTCCAGCGTGTCTAGATAATTGACGCGATCAACGACTATCTCGTACATTTTGCCGAGCTCCGGCATAGCCATGAGAACGCTCTCGATTTGCGACGGGAACACGTTTACGCCGCGGATGATAAGCATGTCGTCCGTGCGTCCGACAATGCGCGCCATACGCGCCGTCGTCCTGCCGCACTTGCAGGGCTCGTACGTAAGCGAAGTGATGTCCTTCGTGCGATAGCGCAGGATGGGCATCCCCTCCTTGTTGAGGGTCGTGAGCACCAGCTCGCCCTGTTCTCCCTCGCCGAGCACTTCATTCCGCTCCATGTTCACGATCTCAGGGTAGAACATATCCTCGTTGATATGCATGCCCGCTTTTTCGCGGCACTCGCCCGAAACGCCGGGCCCGCCGACCTCGGTCAGTCCGTAATTCTCGGTAGGGAAGGCACCGAACAGCTCGTGCAGCGATTCATGCATCTCCGCCGTGGACGCTTCCGCACCCATGCAGACGAGACGGAGCTTCAAATCGCCGAGCAGCCCCATTTTCTTCGCCATCTCCGCGAGGTACATGGCATAGCTCGGCGTAGCGATAAGCGCCGTTGCGCCGAAGTCCTTTAAAAGCATGATCTGCCGCTCGGTATTGCCCGAGGATACGGGCACGACTGTTGCTCCTATCTTCTCGACACCGTAGTGCAGACCGAATCCGCCGGTAAACAAACCATAGCCGAAGGCGACATGAAAGACATCTTCATTTGTAGCTCCCGCCATGGTGAGGATGCGCGCGATACACGTAGACCAATTATCCAGGTCATTTTTAGTGTAACCGGTCACAATGGGTTTGCCCGTAGTGCCGGACGAAGCATGCAGGCGGACAATATCTTTCATCTGCACGGCAAATAGTCCGAACGGATAGTTGTCGCGCAGATCGTCCTTTGTCATATACGGAATGTGCCGTATATCCGCAAGAGTACGAATATGCTCCGGCTTCAGACCTATCTCATCGAATCTTTTTTTATATATAGGCACACACTCGTACGCATATGAAACCGCTTTTTTCAAACGCGAAAGTTGCAACGCACGGATGTCCTCTCTCTTTGCTTGTTCGATCTCGGGACTGAACATCTACCTATCCCTCTTAAAACATTATTGCCTTTGAGTCTACCACATTTTGCGCATGTGAGCAACAAATTTTTCAAACTTTTCAGCCGAGCCGCCACTCTTTGCCTGCAAGGCTCGGGAGCCGCTTTCGGGTTCGACGTACGCTGCGCCCCGGCCGGCCTTCCGTCGCAGACCGAAGGCCGGAGTTGTCATGCAAAGAAAACGAGCGGATGCGTTTCAGCGCTATTCGCCGATCGCATCCGCTCTTTGAAATTTTATTTGGTCATTAACTTGCAGCTTTCCCGCCGCGGAATTTAATACCATTCCCCTTTCGGGTCAGTCTACATTATCACCGGTTACGGGTATTGTCAAGTAATTTTTTTTATTTTTGTGCAAAAATCACAAAAAATGTTTCGTTTTATACAATGAGCATAAAAACGGCACCGGTGCGCAAAAGGGTAAAGCTTTTACAAAATTTATTTCTTGTATAAAAACCTGTGACAGTTTTCGCACTCGATCACTCCGCCGGAAGCGATAGTCTCCTTCCCTACGAGTGACAGTTCCATACCGCACTTCGAACACCTGTCTCCGTTCACTTCACAGATTATGGGGAAGATGCGCTCGCTCCTCTTTGCCTGGTATTTTGCGAAAATCGCAGGATCGATGTCCTTGGCTATTTTTTCGAGCTCGTCCTCGACGGCCGACATTTCATCCTTTTTAACCGCTCTGTATTCGGCATAGAGAGTGTGCGTTTCAATGAACTGTTTCTGCATTTCTATTACCTTCTTCTTGAGCGATTTATACTCTTCTTCCGTACTCTTCACTCCTGCAATCAGGGAATTGAGCTCACTTTTCAGGTTTTTTATTTTGTCCTGAACGGACAGTACGGACCTTTTGTAGAATGATACGTCCGCACCCTCGTCTTTTATCATCTCGTCAATGTTTTCAAAGTCTTTTAAAGCTTCGTCGAGATCCGAATATTTTTGACCCAGTCTGTCGGCCGTCCGGTTTAATACGGACGCATTGGCTTCAAGCTGATCAAGTCTCTCGGACGCCTTTGTGAGGTAATTCTTGATCTGAACGTATCTCTTGCGCTCTTCCGAACGAGCCGTCTCTCTTTCAATGTTTATAAGTTTCTCGTCTTCCTTCTGATATTTAAGAAGCTGATCAATTTGGGACATTTTTCTCTCCTGTCGATAAATTTTAATCAATTTGAACGATAAATATTTTTAACCGGCATGAATATTGCGTAATTTTGTTCACTTTCAGCCGGCGATATGCTTCATGCAAAACTATTTTTTACAACAATCTGACGTCCGTGAAGAACGCCGAGGGCACACCGAGTTTATCCTTGATGCCGTCGTAAATGCGTTGCAATCCGTAAACCTCTGAACAGTAGTGCGTCATGGCAACGACGTTTATCCCCAAATCCAGAAGCGCTGTTATATTATGATGCTTTATATCGGACGACACGAACGTGTCCGCACCATTCGCCGCCGCAAAAGCGATCGATTTCTCGTCCGCACCCGAACCGCAGAAGGATGCTATCTTTTTCACACCGCGGCCCGCGTCGTAGAAACGGCATCTGTCGGTTAAAAACTCCGCACATGCTTTCCGTGAAAACGACTCGAACGTCTGCGGCTCTACATTGTACACTCTGCCGTAGCCGCCGTGCGAAAGAACGATTTGCGTCGCCTCTGCCGCCTCTCCGCCCAGCCCGCGCATCAGATGATAGTCTATCCCGTGCACCGCACAGTCGAAGTTCAGGTGCATCGATATGACGGATATTCCGTTTTTAAGGCAATCCGCAAGACTTGCGGCAAACGGATCATGGGGCACATCCACCCGTTTTACGCCGAAAAATATAGCAGGATGGTGTGTTACCATGAGGTTAAAGCCCGCGAGCTTTGTCTTGGCCAGGGCCAGCGGCGAAAAATCAAGCGTAAACAGAGCACCTTTCACCTTGTTCCCGCTGTCTATTATTATTCCGCTGTTGTCATGCATCCCCGTCTTCTCGCACATCTGTGCGCTTAAAGATACGGGAGCAACCTCTTTTTCGAGTATACTGAAAAATTCATTTACTTTCAAATCTTTTCAACCCCCTTTAAGAACTTCAGTCGGGTTTCGATTATTTTTTTTGACCTCGGCGACACTCCGCCGCTTAAATATTGCAAGTTTTTGTCTATCTCTTTTTCGATATACCGTTTAAGCTCGGCGCTGCCTAAACTATCCCTTCCGAAAGCCAATGCGGCTCGGGAATAGACCGCGCTTTTTCCATATCTTTTGCCTTTTATTACAAAATAAAATTTTTCTTCCGCGCCTCTTTGTTCGGTAAAAATCCCGTCATACTCTATCGAGCAGGCGTTGTCGAGGAGATAGGACCTGAGCTTTTCTCCGTTCTTCATGGGCTGAAATACGAATGAGCGCGGAATATACGAGCTCTCCAGTATATGTATTATCTCATCGCCGCCCATGCCGGCGATGAGCACAAGATCGACGTCGTCTTCCGGCACCCCTTCAAGTCCGTCGCACCGCACGGCGACACACGTTCCGGCTTGAATGAATGCTTCCAGCCTTTTTTTTGCTTTGGACAGACTGCCTTCGCTTATATCCGTGACATACGCCTTGTCGCACAATGCGTTCTTCAGCATGTATTCTGCGCAGTAGCCGTGGTCACAACCCACATCGGCAAAACATGAACACCTGTCCAAAAGCGCGCACAGCTTCGCGATTCTCTCTTTCATCAGTTGTCGAGGTAATCCATGAGATGTTTTTTGCGAGAGGGGTGCTTCAGTTTTCTCAATGCCTTTGCCTCAATCTGACGTATACGCTCACGCGTTACGTTAAACTCCTTGCCCACCTCCTCTAACGTACGCGGTCTTCCGTCATCTACGCCGTATCTTAAACGCAGTACCTTCTCCTCACGCGGGGTAAGCATGTTGAGCACGGACAGAATCGTCTCCTTCAGCATGGTTGCCGATACGCAGTCCGAGGGCGTCATCGTGGTCTCATCCTCGATAAAATCGCCCAGGTGCGAATCCTCTTCCTCGCCTATGGGCGTCTCCAGCGAAACAGGATCCTGTGCAATCTTCTGAATCTCGCGCACCCGTTCCTCGGAGATATTCATCTCGTTCGCTATTTCGGCGGGAGTGGGCTCTCTGCCGAGTTCCTGGAGAAGAATCCTTGAAACGCGCGTAAGCTTGTTTATCGTCTCAACCATATGTACCGGGATTCGTATTGTACGCGCCTGATCGGCAATAGCGCGTGTTATGGCTTGTCTGATCCACCACGTGGCATAAGTCGAGAACTTGAATCCCTTCTGATAATCAAACTTCTCTACCGCCTTCATGAGCCCCAGATTGCCCTCCTCTATGAGATCGAGAAAGAGCATGCCCCTGCCTACGTATCTTTTTGCTATCGATACGACAAGGCGAAGGTTGGCTTCAGTCAGTTTCTTTTTGGCAGAGGCATCACCCACCTGCATTCTGCACGCGAGATCTATCTCCTCTTCCGAGGAGAGCAGTGGTATGCGGCCTATGTCTTTAAGATACATCTTGACGGGATCGTCGAGCCCTATGTCGGAGAGAGCCTGTTCGTACAGCTCCCTGTCGCGCTCGGCCTCGTCGATTATCTGTATGCCTGCATCCGCAACCGATTTATATACATAATCCATCTGATTGGGAGTAGTATCATACTTCTCCATTATGTCACACAGATTGTTTGTGCTTATCGAGCCTTTGGATGAATAATCGTCGATAATTCTCTTTAGTATTTCATTAAGTCTCTGATCAGATAATGCCATGTTTTTTTCTCCGTTTTGTTTCAGGTTTTATTGGTTCCTTTTTTTCTGCTCTTTTACCAGTGTGTTGAGAGTCTCCAACATATGCGTTCTCTCTTCTTTATCCTCAGCCGAGGCTATTTCTTTTTTAAGCCTTTCTATGGTTTTGTTTCTGTCGTCCTCAACCAGTATATTGAGACAATCCTCGAAATATTTTCTCTGCTCATCCCCTTCAAGATTATTCCCGTCATCCAAATCGATTATACGCATGACTTCCTCGTATTCGGGCGTATCATCTTCAAAGAAATCGAACAGCCTGCCGACGATGAGTTTTTGACCCGGCTGTTTGTGAGTCTTTATATACAGCGCGACGATGCGGTGCACATCGTCTTCAAACGGAACATCGTCAATATTTACGTCATCTGCATACCGTGCTCCGAACAAAAACGCGGCTGCGACATAGCGCGACGCTTTCTTGCCGCGATCAGCCGTATCCTTTACCCCGCGGAAAGTTGTACTCAAAGTTTCCGCCTGTATCTGCCTCGCAGGGGGCACTGAAGAGAGATCTTTGTTCAGAGATTCATAACTTATTCCCGTTTCGCTGCTTATTCTTTTGAGCATTATCTCCTTTTCAGCCGCACTGTCCGCCGCATTGACCACCCTCATCGCGTCAGAGATATACTTTATCTTCTCCTCGGGATCGGTTATATCGTACATTTCGCGCAAAACGGCCATTTTGTAATCGTTGAGCGGCATTGCGTTTTCCAAACATTTGGAATACCCCTCCGCGCCGTCACGCTTTATTACGTCGTCAGGATCCAGCCCTTTAGGCAGCGGAACCACGCGTACTTCCAGCCCTTCCCCTTTAAGAATATCCAGTCCGCGGATATTAGCCTTTTGCCCCGCAAAATCTCCGTCGTAGCTTATGAGCACGGAGCTGCAGTATCTTTTCATAAGCCGGGCCTGATCTTGTGTGAGCGATGTCCCCATGCTTGCCACTACATTTCTGAAACCTGCCTTGTAGAGCGAGATGGCGTCCATGTACCCCTCGACTATGATAAGCTTGTCGAGTTTTCCCTCTTTCCTGAGTTTTTTAAGTCCGTTTATATTATACAGCATCTCGCTCTTATGAAAAATGAGCGTATCTTTCGTGTTCTTATATTTTGCGATATCGGTCTTTTTCAGCGCCCTGCCGCCGAACGCGACCACCTCGCCCAGCGCATTGACGATAGGGAATATAAGCCTGCCTGATTGAGCATCGGTCAGTCTCCCTTCTTCTTGCCTTGCGACTGCGCCGCAATCGACCATATCCTGCGCCGAATAACCTTTGGAAAGAAGGTATTGCGGCAAGTCTGTATAGTTAAGACTGGCCCCCAGCCCGAACGCGCGCACGACGCCGGACGGTATTTCCCTTGACAGGATATACTTCACATGCTCGTCCGCTTTCCCTGAATTCAGATTGTCCAGGTAGAAGTGCGCGGTATCGTTCATTATCTTGAGATAGATATCCCGTTTTCTCTTGCGTTCTGCAGTCTTTTCGGCATCATAACCCGTCGTTTCGGGAACAGGTATATTGGCCCGGTCTGCAAGCATCGTTACGGCGTCTTGAAAATCAACGTTCTCCATCTCGCGCACAAGTTTTATGACATCACCCGAAGCACCGCAACCGAAACAGTAATAGAACTGTCTGTCACCGTCCACATGAAAAGAGGGCGTCTTTTCACGATGGAAGGGACAGCACGCCCAATACGTTCCGCCCCTCTTTTCTAAATTCATATATGATAACGCCACGTCGATTATGTTCACTTTCCCCGTAAGCGTTCTTATAAAATCACTATCGTACCCGCCGGGCATTTAAATCCTCCGTAAATAAACCTGGCTTTAAGCAGCCGCATATGTTATCTCACCTCGTCGCTGAACCCCCAACTTTTCGGGATAAAGATCCTGTTGAACATATATACGGCGTACCTGTCTGTCATTGAAGATATATAGTCACACACGACCTGTTCTTTATCATATTTACCGAGAAGATCTATAAAAGTTTCCGGCAATTTATCTGTATTGCTTATAAAATATTCATACAACTGAGAAAGCATTCTCTCAGCCTTTTTTTCCTCCCGGCGCGCATATTCCGTCAGGTAGACATGTTCGAACATGAACTTACGCAGCTCATCGCCGGCCTTTTCCACTTCCGGCTCCATGGCCACGAAATTTTTCCCGTAGCTGTTACGCCATACCGATGATATCGCGGTATTTATACGCTCCTTTGAACTTGTGCCTAAAACATCCGTTATCTCCTTCGGAACGTCGCTCGGTTTCAGTACTCCCGCACGCACCGCATCATCCAAGTCATGGTTGATATACGCAACCCTGTCGGCAATACACACGCATTTACCCTCAAGCGTCGCCGGCTTGTCTGCATCCGTGTGGTTATTATGATTGAGAATACCGTCTCGCACCTCTACAGTTAAATTTAAACCTCTTCCATCCTTTTCAAGCACTTCAACGACACGAATCGATTGTTCATTGTGCCTGAATCCGCAAGGCGATAGCTTGTTAAGTATGCGTTCACCGCTGTGACCGAAAGGCGTATGACCCAAATCGTGTCCGAGCGCCGCAGCCTCGGCGAGATCCTCGTTCAATGCAAGTGCGCGAGCGAGACTGCGAGCAATCTGCGCCACGTCGAGAGTGTGCGTAAGGCGCGTTATGTAGTGGTCGCCCTCAGGCGAGAAAAAAACCTGCGTCTTATTTTTAAGCCTGCGGAATGCCTTGCAGTAGATTATGCGGTCCCTGTCACGCTGAAATTCCGTACGCATGGCGCACGGTTTTTCCGATCTTTCCCTGCCGGCGGTATCTGCAGATTTCTTGGCATGGGACGATAAGAACTCATCTTCTATTGCGTATGTACGCTCTTTTAATACAGGTCCGTTTTCTCTCACACCCACATATACGCAAAATTTTGCGTTTTTCCTTTATTTTTATACTGAATTTTCAAAATAACTTTCGCGGATTGCCTTACCCTGCGCCGAACTTCTCATCTACCAACTGCTGCAAGGTGCCGGTTTTGGCGGCTTCGGCGGCGTCGACTTGGACGAAATTTTTAGTTTCTGACTTCAATTCGGGGTCGAACCCTAAAATGTAAT
>CAYLIO010000031.1:0-9479 GCA_964383655.1 uncultured Clostridia bacterium
CCCGGGTGTTTCCGGGCTGCATTTAACTTCATAGAAAATCCGGTTTTTTTCAAGGAGTTTTTAGAGGTGACCTTGATAAACGGCAAGGCGGCGGGCGATTTTACTTTTTAGGGATGTAAAGAGAAAATCCGAACCGCTCGCCGGTAACCGGCAAGCAATTCGGATTACAAATTTGTTGGTGCGCCCGAAGGAACTCGAATCCCTAGCCTTTGGTTCCGTAGACCAACGCTCTATCCAATTGAGCTACGGGCGCATGTTTAAGCCTATTAATTATATTAAAATTAAATTTTAATGTCAAATAGTTTGCGAGCACAAAACGAGCACAAAACGAGCGATCGGCTTTATTTTGTAAACTTTAGCAGCTGTTTGCTCAATGTGGATAACTTTTTATATTTTTTAAGCATTTACCCATGAAAAAACATGTCTTTTATGCAAATAAACCGTCTTAAATCTCCGAAATGTGGATAACTTTTTTTAAAATTATAGTTATGCACACTTCTTTCCTCGTTTATTTCCTTAAAATGTGGATAAAATATCGGTTTTATCCACATAACGCCAATCGTCGCCCGTATCGGATATTTTTGCCCTGAATGGTCGAATATTACACGCCGTCTTTCGATTGTCGTCAAAAAATATTTCACCTGCAGAATTTATTGATAAAGCGGCACGGGAAATACTGCCGCCATGCATATAATTTATGGGCTGCTCCTAAATTTTATTGCTTTTCTATCTCTTTTCCGTACAACGCGCTCACAGTGTTAGAGAATTTTTGCATATTGTTGTACGATTTTAAAGTTATACTGTCTTCGTATTCGCTGAGTTTTTTGATCTGGTCTTTTGAAAGTTTATCAGGAACATCGATCTCTACCGTAACATACAGGTTGCCTGTACCGTTTATTGTCTTCACGCCTTTTCCGCGTATACAAAATTTTGTTCCCGAGGCAGTCCCGGAAGGCACTGTATACTCTATCATATCGTCTATGCCGGGTACATATATCTTGCCGCCCGCCGCAGCCGTTTTAAATGAAATCGGAACCGTAACAAAGAGATCCTTGTCGTCTCTCTTCAAAAGTTTATGCGGCTCTATCTGGAAATATACATATAGATCACCGGGCTCTCCTCCGTTTTGTGACGCCTGCCCGTAGCCGCGTTTACGAAGATAACTGTCTTTATCAACCCCTGCAGGAACATTTATGTTAAAGCGTGTTTCAACGCGCTTATATCCTCTGCCCGCGCAATCAGGACACTTTTCCGTAATCTTTTTACCCGTCCCGTTACAATCATGGCAAGCCCCGACCTGGATTGTACGGCCAAACAGTGTATCATGCTGGTATCTTACAGTACCTGTTCCGCCGCAACGCGAACAATTTTGAAACGCTGTGCCGCCGCGCGCGCCTGAACCTTTACACGAACCGCAGGGCTCGTTGCGGAAGTAACGTATCTCTTTAGTACATCCTTTTATAGAATCGAGAAATGAGAGTCTTATCGTTTGTTCTATATCCGTCCCGCGGGCGGCTCTGGTCTGTTGCCGCTGACTGCGGGAAGATCCGAATCCGCCGAACATAGAACTTATTATATCTTCAAACCCGCCGAAACCGCTCCCGGAGAAGTCTGAAGAGAAGTTCCCGCCTGCCATGTTCGGATGATCAAGCTCAAAGTCATACTGCTTGCGCTTCTGTTCATCGGACAAAACAGCGTTAGCCTCATTGATTTTCTTAAATTTTTCGGCCGCAGCCTTATCGCCCGGGTGCGTATCCGGGTGGTACTGTTTCGCTAACTTTCTGTAGGCAGACTTGATCTCATTCTGCGTAGCATTCCTGGATACGCCGAGTATTTCATAATAGTTCTTTTCTTCAGCCATGGTTACCCTTTCGCGACGGAAAACTCTATGTTTTCCGCCTGTTTTTCATTTTAACGCTGTTCGGCGCACGTGACATTACGCCCGTGCGCCGGCAGCCATAAAATTTTATAAGGAGTCTTTTATTTTACCTGCATGCCGCTTCAAAAAGCAGCATGCAAATTGTCTTTTTGCGTCATCAATGCTGTTTAAATTCGGTATCGCTATCGTTTCCGCCATTATCGGTATACGAAGACGAATCCGCCGATCCCTGCGCTTGCTGATAAATCTTTGCAATAACCGGCTGCACATCTCTCGTGAGTTCATCTAAAGCACCCTTGATCCTGTCGGCGTCGTCCGACTCGAGCTCAGTCTTAGCTTTAGATATAGCGTCCTCTACAGTCTTTTTATCGTCTTCGGAAAGCTTATCCCCCGCTTCCTTTACAGTCTTTTCAAGGCTGTCTATCATGCTCTCGAGATTATTCTTGTTATCCACTGTCTCCTTGCGTTTCTTATCCTCTTCGGCGTAACGCTCGGCATCTTTTACAGCCTTGTCTATCTCTTCCTCACTGAGGTTCGTGGAGGCGGTTATGGTTATGTTTGTACTCTTGCCTGTACCGAGATCCTTTGCCGTTACATTTACTATACCGTTTGCATCCACGTCGAAGGTCACCTCGATCTGAGGCACGCCGCGAGGTGCGGGAGGTATATCTGTAAGCATAAACCTGCCGAGAGACTTATTATCCTTTGCAAATTTCCTCTCACCCTGCAGAACATTTATCTCAACCCCGGGCTGATTGTCCGCCGCGGTGGAGAATACCTGGCTCTTCTTAACGGGAATAGTGGTGTTGCGCTCGATGAGCGGCGTAGACACGCCGCCGAGCGTCTCAATACCGAGCGTAAGCGGCATGACATCCAAAAGGAGTACGTCTTTAACTTCACCGGAGAGAACGCCGCCTTGAATGGCAGCACCTATAGCAACGCATTCATCGGGATTGATACCCTTGAACGGGTCTTTGCCTGTTATAGCTTTTACTTTATCGTATACGGCGGGAATACGAGTGGAGCCGCCAACCATAATCACCTTGTTCAGATCTGAATACTTAAGGTTCGCATCGCTCATGGCCTTGCGCATGGGTTCTACCGTGCGTTCGACAAGGTCAGAGGTGAGACTGTCGAACTTCTGCCTTGAAAGATCATAATCAAGGTGCTGAGGCGCACCGTCCACGACTGTTATGAAGGGCAGATTGATATTTGTATTGGTCATGCCTGAGAGCTCTATCTTGGCCTTTTCCGCAGCTTCCTTAAGTCTCTGCATTGCCATTCTGTCTTTTGAAAGATCCACGGCGGTATCTTTTTTAAAGTTTTCAACCAGCCAGTCCATGATCTTATTATCGAAGTCATCGCCGCCGAGGTGTGTATCGCCATTCGTCGCAAGCACTTCGAACACGCCGTCGCCTATTTCGAGTATGGATACATCGAAAGTACCGCCGCCGAGGTCGTAGATCATAACCTTCTGCGTCCCCTCCTGCTTATCAAGACCGTAAGCGAGCGCTGCCGCCGTAGGCTCATTTATGATACGAAGCACGTTGAGTCCTGCAATCTTGCCGGCATCCTTGGTAGCCTGACGCTGAGAGTCGTTGAAGTATGCGGGGCAGGTTATAACCGCATCCGTAATTTTTTCGCCGAGGTAGCTTTCGGCATCCGCCTTGAGCTTGGAAAGTATCATTGCCGAAATTTCCTGAGGCGAATAATCCTTATTGTCAATCTTTACTTTATATGCTTCGCCCATATGTCTCTTGATCGAGATAACGGTCTTATCGGGCTGTGCAACCGCAAGTCTCTTTGCGGCCTGGCCGACTATTCTGGAGCCATCTGTTTTAAAGGAAACAACCGAGGGGGTAGTCCTGCCTCCCTCGCTGTTTGCTATTACAACCGGCTCGCCGCCTTCCATAACGGACATACATGAGTTTGTCGTTCCGAGATCTATTCCTAATACCTTTCCCATAATCATTTACACTCCTTGCTAAAAATTCTATCTCTTGCTTTATGCGCAGCATGTGCGCCTGTGTTTTTTTACCTGACTTTCAGACGGTAACCGAAACCTGAGCAAACCTTATGACTTTATCGCCTTGTTTATAGCCCTTTTTCAAAACCATCTTGACAGTGTTGGGCTCTTCTCCCTCGCCGCACGGCACGTTCATTACGGCTTCCGCCACATTCTCGTCGAACTCGTCGCCCGGAGAAATGGCTACTTCCTCAACGCCCAGCGAAAGAAGTATGTTATTGAAATTCTTGATTATTTTATCGATTCCGGCCCTAGTGGCCTCGTCTTTCGTGGCATCCCGTGCATACCCGAACGTGTCGGCAACGGGCAAAAGCTTGAGTATCGCCTCGGCTTTGCCGTCCGCATAGGCCTGCGCCGACTGAGCAGACGTGCGTTTGCGGTAATTATCATATTCGGCCGCGACCGAATACCATTTACGTTTATAATCCTCGGCCAATGCCCGCACATTTTCAAGCTCCAAAAGCTCTTTTGCCTTTGCTTTTGTCTTAGCCTTCGCCTTGGGCTGTCCGGCCTCGCCCTCTTTATGGGCACCGTTGTTTTCGCCGCCGGCTTTATTTCTGTTATCGGGCGCGTTCTCATCCCCGAAAGAACGGATTTTTTCCTCTGCGGCGTTATCCGACGTTTGCTGTCCGGACCAAACATTCTCAGACTGCGACGCTACGGATTCTTTTGTTTTTATATCTTTTTCCTGCTCTGCACTACTCATCTCATTCACTCGCTTTTTAATCTACACCTTTTATATAAACAATGAAAAAAGCCTTTAACCAAAAAATAAGAAAAAAATTTTTTGCTGCCGCATGTTATTCGCTCCGTGATTTGCCTCGGCGCCGCGCACAGAAAAAAATCCCCGGCGCAAACTACAGAAATTCACGCCGGGGCATACGCCTTATTATGTCGTTGTCGTTTTTTTTCTAAATTTTAATCTGCATATTTCCGTCCGCATAATCAGACTTCTGCTTGAGCGCGATTACGCGTACAGGCTCTATGATCACCTGCTGCTTTTTCAGTTTCTTTCCCCTCGTTACCCGGTTCTCGATAGGCAGATGCTCGGTACTCAGTTCGATTACGCTGTTGTCCTTATTTACTACCGCCAGCGTATACGGGATGGTGACATACCCTGCAAACACCAGCCCGCCGCAATCTTTGGCATCGGCGACCATGACTCCCTTCCTGGCGCGCGAGAGCGGATCTATGAGCGAGGATATCACTCGCTTGAATCCGCCGGCCGCAGTTACGGTTATTATCTCACCCTCGCCGTTTATCTGGGATGCGAATATAACCTCATCGCCGGCGGAGAGCAGCATGCCCTGCACTCCTCCCGCCACTCTGCCCTGAGCGGGAACGCCATCCTTCACGGCGTTGAGACACATACCGCTCTTGCTCACGAACAGTATGGTGGAAAACTCATCCTTATCCATAGTCTCTATATTTATGACGGAATCACCGTCTTTATTGAACTTGATGGCCTGGTAAAAGCTCTTTGCAAGATTATATTCCGACCATGCGGTACGCTTGACCATACCGTATTTAGTAAAGAACAGCACCTCTCCGTTCATTTCGCCGCGAGTGAAGATTTTTACGACTTTCTCGTTCTCGTCGGCTTCCGAACATACATCGCTAAGCTTCAGTCCCGGGCTCTTATATTCGGCAATTTCCACATCATCCAGACTGACGTATACGCAGTTACCCATATCGGTAAAACATATAATCTTTTCGTCCGAGTTGCAGAATATTGCTTGCGTATGCATTCCGAAGAGACGTGCGCCTGACGCAAGCGGTTTTTTGAACTTGGAGACAAACTCGCCCTTTTCCACAAATTTGAGCTTCCCCTCTGCAGTCAGGGCAACTGCCCACTCCGTGACTGCGCGCTTTATATCGTCGCGCTTTACATCTATATCGGCGTCGCCGCGTTTAATCTCCGTACGACGCTCGCTCTTATATCTGCGCTTTATGTCCCTAAGCTCTTGTTTTACGATATCCATCTGCAAGGATTTATCGGCTATTATCTTCTGCAGGCTTTCTATCTTTTGATTAAGCTCCTCAAGCTCCTGTTCAAGCTTGCGCACTTCGAGCTTGGCGAGTCTTGCAAGGCGAAGGTCGAGTATTGCCTGAGCCTGTTTTTCCGAGAGACTGAATCTGTCACGCAGCTTCTGCCTCGCATCCGCCGTGCTTTCAGCCGTCTTTATAATACGCACAACCTCGTCGATGTTATGCACGCCTATTATGAGACCCTCTACAATGTGCTTTCTCGCCAAAGCCTCTTTCAGCTCGTATTTGGCGCGGCGCAAAACAATGAGACGCTGGTAGCTTACGTAGTATTTGATTATATCCAGAAGTCCGAGCTGCCGGGGCCGGCCGCCCGCGATAGCCACCATGTTTATACCGAAAGTGCACTCAAGATCGGTGTATTTCAGCAATGTCTTCAATATTACATCGATGTCCGCTTCCTTTTTGCACGTGATGACGGCGCGCATGCCTGAGCGGTCGGATTCGTCAACTATATCCGTAATTCCGGACAACAGCTCCTTCTTATCCTCTCTGAGGAGCATTATCTTACGCAGAAGATCGGCCTTGTTGGTCTGGTACGGCAGCTCGGTTATAACGATGAGCTTCTTCCCGCCGGACCCGGTCTCCACCGA
Source organism: uncultured Clostridia bacterium (assembly GCA_964383655.1). Lineage (GTDB taxonomy): Bacteria > Bacillota > Clostridia > Christensenellales > Borkfalkiaceae > Coproplasma. The sequence goes on from CAYLIO010000031.1 coordinate 6,545, forward strand.
ATACTTCGCGCGCAGCGTTATTTTCCCCTTACCCGTTTCATACGCCTGAACAAGCTCATTGGCAATGATATACCCGCCCGTCGAAAAGTCGGGTCCGGGGATGTGGCGCATCATCTCCTTCAGCGTGATGCGCGGATTGTCTATATAGGCGCATACGCCGTCTATAACCTCGCCGAGATTATGCGTCGGGATGTTCGTGGCAAGTCCTACCGCTATACCGCTTGCGCCGTTTACGAGCAGGTTGGGGAATCTGCCGGGAAGAATATCCGGCTCGAGCAGCGAATCATCGAAGTTGAACGAGAAGGGCACGGTTTCCTTGTCTATGTCACGCAGAAGCTCAAGTGCTGACGGCCGAAGCCTCGCCTCCGTATAACGCATGGCAGCGGCAGGATCGCCGTCCACCGAACCGAAGTTTCCGTGTCCGTCTATAAGCGTCATACGCATGTTGAAGTCCTGCGCCATGCGCACCATGGCGTCGTATACCGAACTGTCGCCGTGCGGGTGATACTTACCCATGCAGTCGCCTACAATTCTCGCGGATTTCTTATGCGGCTTGTCCGGAGTAAGCCCCATCTCGAGCATGGTATAGAGAATTCGTCTCTGCACGGGCTTGAGTCCGTCTTCCACGCGCGGAAGAGCTCTGTCGAGTATTACAAACTCCGCATACGGCAGCATCGACTGAGGCATTACTTCCTCAATCGGAGTTATGTATACATTGCCCTGAGGTATGGATGTCTGAAAATTTCCGTCGTTTTTCTTTGCCATAGAGCCTTTCCCTTATTCGTATTCCGCCTGCGCTCTCTCACCTTCTTTAAAGCGCACTTTCTCTATAAACCCGTCAACTTTGTTAAAGTCGGCGTTAGTATTCAAAAATTCCTTCCTGCCCTCGACCTTGTCGCCCATAAGCATATCTATGACCGCGGCAGCCTCGGATATATCCTCTATGGTGACCTGAACGAGATTTCTCGTTACGGGATCCATGGTGGTTTCCCAAAGCTGTTCGGCAGACATCTCTCCCAGCCCCTTATAGCGCTGTATCTGGTACCCTCTGCCAACCTTGCCTATCTTTTCATCCAGCTCCTTGTCGTCGTACGCATATTCCTCAACATCCTTTTTATACACCTTATAAAGAGGCGGCATGCCTATATACACGTAACCCGCCTTGATGAGATCGAGCATGTATTTAAAGAAAAACGTGAGTAGGATGCAGCGTATATGCATGCCGTCCTGGTCCGCATCGGAGAGAATTATTACTTTCTTATACTTAACCTTCTCCACATCGAAGCTCTTTCCGAAGCCGGCGCCTATTGCCGAAATAAGCGTCTTTATCTCCTCGTTCTGCAGTGCCTGCAGCGCAGTCTTTTTCTGTACATTCAGCGGCTTGCCGCGAAGCGGTAAAATTGACTGGTACTGCCTGACTCTGGCCTGTTTTGCCGTACCTCCCGCCGAATCGCCCTCGACTATAAACAGCTCGTTCATGTTCGGGTCCTTTCCGGAACATGCGGCGAGCTTGCCGACAAGGTTTAACCCATCGTTCTCGGACGCCGCCTTTGCAACGTCGCGTTCATGCCTGTGCTTTATCCTGTCATCCGCAGCAAATTTGGCTTTTTTCGCGATCTCTTCGAACGTCGTCTTGTTCCCGCGCGTTTCCGAGAGCGTTTTCAAGCCCTCAATTACAATCTGTTCGACTATGGGCCGCACTTCGGGGTTTCCCAGTTTGGTCTTTGTCTGCCCCTCAAATTCCACACCCGTCATCTGTACGGTGAGCACGGCGCACAACCCTTCCTTTATATCGTCCACGATAAACGCCGCATCCTTAGCCTTAAGAATACCATTGTTTCGCGCATACTCGTTGATCGACTTCAAAAGTCCGCTTCTGAACCCCGTCTCGTGATACCCGCCCTCGACGGTGGAGATATTGTTTACGAACGAATACAGGTTTTCCGTATCCTCTTTGGTATGCAAAACGGCAAACTCTACCTTAATTTTGGAAGGAGAGGCACCCTTTATCGTTATATCTTTTATGTCCGAATAGTACAGCGGCTCGGTATAAATCTTGGCGGAATCACCGCTTAAAAACTTTACAAAGTCGACAAGGCCGCCGTCAAACTTGAAGCTTGTCGGCTCTCTCGGAGGCAGCTTCTCTCTTACTTCGTTCCCTTCCTCATCCACGATCGTGCGCCACAGCACGCGCTCGTCTTCTAAGTTAATACGCACCCCTTTGTTTAAAAAGGCAAGCTCCTTTAAACGCTTTGCTATGGTATCGCAATTCCATTCTATGGTTTCAAACACACTGTCGTCCGGCATGAAACGCACGAATGTACCCGTCTGATCCGTCCTTTCACCGGTATCCACGAGCGGACCGTCAGGCACACCGCATAGCCACTTTTTCTTCCTGCTGTTATACGTCGACGTGAAGCGCATCTTATACACTTTGTGGCGGCACACTTCAACTTCCAACCAGCGCGAGAGCGCATTGGTAACCGATGCCCCCACACCGTGCAATCCGCCTGAAAAGGCATAGTTCCCCTCATCAAACTTACCGCCCGCATGCAACTTTGTGAAAATCAATTCCACGCCGCTCATCTTTGCTTTGGTATTCATATCCGTCGGCATACCCCTGCCGTTGTCCTGCACGGACGCCGAGCCATCCTTCCAAAGTTTTACGGTTATTTCGTCCGCATAACCGTTGGCCGCTTCGTCTATCGAATTGTCCACGATCTCCCAAAGAATATGATGCAGCCCCCTCACGCCCGTAGAGCCGATGTACATACCGGGACGCACGCGAACCGCTTCTAACCCTTCCAGTATTTTAAGGTCGTCCGCCCCGTATTTTGTCTCTTTCTTTTCCGCCATTATTTTTTTATCTCCGCAAAGTTGTAGCAAGTAACAATATATGATACAAGTTCAATTTATTTTACCACATATTGTGGTA
>CAYLIO010000031.1:9579-15655 GCA_964383655.1 uncultured Clostridia bacterium
TTTTATCGAACAAAACGCAAAACTTAGGCGTATAAAAAAAGAGCCGTGCTGAGATTGAAAAACCCGCACGGCCGTTATTGTTTATGTCTTGTTTTAAGCTGTTTTATCTTTCTTGCTCTTCTTTTTTTCGCTGCTCGTCTCTTTTTCGTCTATAACGTCTATATCATCCCTTTCCATAGGTTTGATCACGAGAAGAAGAATTATACCTACGAGCGACAGGCCTGCGATACAAAGCAGAACGATGGACGCCACGTTGTCCTGTGCCCATGTGTCCTCGCCGTACATGCTCTCCGCCTCCGCCGAGACGCTTATTGCCATGAACTTCACGACCGCTTCGGTTTTGTACACAATATCTGTAACTTCTATCTTGAGCACATAGAAAGCGTTGTCGTCCTGAGGAATGAACGTGAGAGCGCTCGAATCCCATTCATAGTCACTGTAATCACCGAACACGTCATGCTCATCATCTTCAGTCAGAATTATACTGAAGTAACTCGCAAAGTCATCCGCCTCATTGTACAGCTCTTCGACAATTTCCAGGAACTCTGCGTAAGTCAGTGCGCCTTTATCTGCGGTATACGCCTCTCTGTCAAATAAATAGAGCGTGTACTCGGCATTATACTGCGATGAAAGTCCGCTTATCTCAAAGTCCGCGAATTCATACTCGACTCCTACATAGCCTATGTTCTGCGCCTCTGCGTCTTCAACCGTGAGTCCCGCGTATCTCACAGAGAACGTAAATATCGGAACATAGCCATATAGCTTGCTTGACTCGGGATCTGAAAGCAAATCCTCCAAATCTTCCGCCTCAAACGTAACCTTAATCCAACCGTCATCTCCTTCATACCAATAGTACATCTCATTACCGGCAACATCCGTAGCATATATCGCAAACTTGTAGTTACCGTATGCCGTGAGCTCTATAGACAATTCGTTATATGCAAGACCCGTATACGAACCCAATTCACTCGAATAATAGTATATAGAGAATGTCATATCGGTGTATGAGGTTATGTTGTCGTTTATGCACTCTTCGAATGAGGGAAGATACAGATAATTTCCGTCAGCGGCAGTCGCGTCCTCAGCAACCTTATCCACCGCATCCTGATAGGCTTCAGTTTTTTCCGTGTCATATGTATTTGCCTCAGAATCTTCTGCAACCGCATAATAAGCCCCTGTTTTATCATCGGCGGCACGTATGAAATAAGAACCACCTACTTCCGTCAGATATGAATCATCCACATACCAGTCAAGATAGACAATCGTAGATTCGCCGCCGGATGTCGCGCTGTCGCTCAGCGTATAATAAGCCTTGACCAGGCAAACCGTCGTATAGTCTTCGCCATCGGCGGACCCGTCATCAGGCACGTATGCACCATTGACTTTTATTACGGGAGTCAGATCGGTGCTGGACGCGTCATAGAAATATCCGTTTTCGGGATCATCCAAATCATTACCGGATTCTGCCTGTGTTTCTGTAAGCACATAGTAACTGAGAGTAGCTCTCGGCGAAGTCGTAAGCATGTCTATTACAACATAATCTACATCGAGTTCCGAGCCGTAGTCCAGAACGGTCACATCCTGTGCAAGACAGAGCACGGGAGGAGTGTCGTCCGTTACGGTGCAGTCATCTTCATCTTGCACCTGAAAACTCTGTCCGTTAAACGAATAGAGCACCATCGTCACGCTTTCCTCGCCCGCGAGCTGCGCGGAGTATGTGAGCGGAACTACCGACGTTCCCGATGTAGCAGATATATATTCCGAGTAATTTCCGCCGATATTGGTAAATGAACCCTCCTGGGAATTTACGCCATCAGACACCACAACCGAATAAACGCCGCTTTCATCGTTTTCGCCGAAACTTATAGTCAATTCAGAGTACGAGAGAGCCACATATTCTTCGTCGCCTTTAGCTATCGCGCTTATTTCGGTATCATCGATCTCTTTGCCTATTACAGCGTATACGCAATTAGTCCCTGCGACAAAAGTTATGTAGTTACTGGTAACGCCGTCCTTTGTCAGGGTGTACTGCTGTGACTGAAATTTTATGGTGAACGACGTGAAATTGAGATCGGTAAAACCTATTTCTGTGGAAAGGAAATCCCCGCCGGCATCTCTCGACTCTACCGAGCTAATCCAGTGGTAAGCAAGATTCTTTCTATAGGTCACCGAAGCATCGTCGCCTGAAAATACGAAAGAAGTATAATAGACATTATTGCCTTCATCGTCAGTTCCCGTATTATAACCCTTTATTTCCGCCTCATCCGATGCATAGAAATAGTTGTTGCCCGTAAGGGTTATACTTCTTTCCGCATCTACCATAAATACACCGAATATCAGGCAAACTGCCGTAAGCAGCGTAATCACGAACACGCAAAAGAGCGAAAATATTGAGTATTGTCTGATTCTTTTGGTCATAACCTGCTCCGTAAAAAGAGGATGAAAACTGATTGCCGTCAGCATATTCTGCCGGCAAAAAACGCATTCTCATGCAGAATTTTTTGATTAAATACGTTTTTTTAAACGATTTCCGTATAAGTTTACTATCATTGAAGAGTGCTTGTCAAACGCTTTTGTTTACAGCCTCAAATATTTTTCAATTTTTCACATTTGCACACTTCTACGACACGCCTCTCAAAGTTATATGAAAATTATTCCACGGCGCATCCGCAAGCGGCGGCTCTGCTTCGAATCTTAACTTTTCGCCCGTAACCGGATGGGAAAACGCCAGACTGTACGCCCAAAGCGCCAGCCTGCCCTTGACGGCGTTCTTCCCGCCGTAGCGCATGTCGCCGTATACGGGAGCGTTTTTAGCCGCCATCTGCACCCTTATCTGATGCGTTCTGCCCGTATGCAGCTTTATCTCGGCAAGAGACAGTCCCGCCGCTTCCTCTTTTATTTCGTACTCAAGGGAAGCAAACTTTGCCCCTGTCTCCGTCTGCGTACAGACATACACCATATTATTCAGCGCATTTTTTTTCAAATAGTTCTCAAGCACGCCCTTCTTTTGAAGCAATATTCCGCACAGCACGGCAAGGTATCTCTTCTCAAATCCCCCCGTCCTCAGCTGTTCGCCAAGCCGCGCCGCCGCCTTAGATGTCTTGGCATACACCATTACGCCTCCCGTCGGCCGGTCCAGCCTGTGTACAAGCCCCAAAAAGACATTGCCGGGCTTCGAATATTTCTCCTTTATATACCTTTTGACACAATCGTACAGATTATCGTCCCCGCTCTCGTCGGGGCAGCAGGCCGCGTTCTGCGGCTTTAACACGACTATGATGTGATTGTCCTCATATAAAACGATAAGGTCATCCGTATGCATCTTTATCAACACCTTCCGGTAAAGAGTCCGCTCGCCCCGCAGGGGAGATTTATCCCCTCGTCTGCGGGCAGTCCTATTTCATACGCATCCGCCTCGCCGTCGAACGCGCCGAATGCAAGCGTCAGTATATTTTTCAGCACGGTCGGCTGCAAGCCCGTAGTATAACTGTTTATGAGTACGAACAGCGGCTTATCTTCAAGCACCTGTGCGCACAGGCATACAAAATCGAAGATATCATCCTCTATCTTCCACATCTCCCCGGACGGACCTCTGCCGTAGCTGGGCGGATCCATTATGATTCCGTCGTATTTATTGCCCCGACGTATCTCCTTTCTGACGAACTTAAAACAGTCGTCGACTATATAGCGGATGCCCTTGTCTATTCCGGATAAACGCGCGTTCCTTCCTGCGCGTTCGACCATCCCCTTCGCCGAGTCTACATGAGTCACCGCCGCTCCGCTTTTTGCACACGCTACGGACGCCCCTCCCGTATATGCGAACAGATTCAAAATTTTCACCTGCCTGCTAGGCTCTGCCATGCTTCTCTTTTCTATAAGAGAGCGCATGATATCCCAGTTCGCCGCCTGTTCGGGGAATAACCCGGTATGCTTGAACCCCATAGGCTTTATTATAAATTTAAGGTCGCCGTAGGAGATATTCCATTCCTCGGGAAGTTTTCTTCTGTACTCCCATCCGCCGCCACCTTTGGCTGAGCGATGATACACTGCGTCTATATCCTGACAGGCGTACAAATCGCGGGACGAGCGCCATATCACCTGCGGGTCCGGACGCAGCAAAACCGCATCCCCCCAGCGCTCCAGCTTCATCCCGCTGCCTGTGGCGAGTATTTCGTAATCCTTCCAGCCGTCCGCAACTTTCATATAAAAAATTATACACGCCCGCCTGAAAGATGTAAAGCATTCCGACAGGTTTCAGCATTTTAAGGAAGGACGCGCAGTCATAATTTTTTTGCCGAGACGGCGAGGTTTTTTGTCAGCACGCGCAGTAAAACACCCGAAGAGAGAGTGCCGCGAAATGCAACCGCACTCTGAAATTTGCGACAATATTACAAAAAAGTTTACAACTGCCGCCGCCCGTGCTATAATTTCATGCGTGAAAAAGACTGTAGCACTCATTCTATGTACAATAACCGCATTGTTTGCGGGAACCGCCGGCGCTATGGCGGTCTATGCCGACACGAATACGCAGACTGTCGTAACCGAATATCCCGATCTCACTTCAACTCTTGAGGTCGATGTTACCTGTTATGCGGCGACGAACGGCCGGTTCGCCATTGTATCGGGGACAAAACTCTACGTCTATACATACGAATCATACCCTGAGGACGGCTACAGTTTCACCGGTTCGCTCTATATCGCGAGCGGAAAAGACTGTTCATACGAACATGGCTACAGCATAACCGCTGTCGGATTCAACGACAGCGACGAAATCATATTCAGTTCGACAGATGGCTCCTATCTTTATTCGGACGGCACCGTGACACCCACAGACGCTTCGGTAAAGTCAGGCACCACCTCTATTGTAAAAGAACTCGAGAACGACATCTCCGTGACCTATACAATATTATCATCCGGCGTTCTTCGTATCTACGACACAGGCGGAAACACCGAGTCTCATGAAGACGCCTTATATTCATATCTCAGCGAGACGGACAACGGGATCTATGTGCTGAAAGATACTGCTTTATGTACGATTATAGACACCGAGGTCATTCCGCTCTGTTTTAACTATTACAACACCTCGAAAGGCTCGACCATACTCATAGGCGATGATGCCAGAGCGGCCTTGGAAGCCGAACCCGACTCGTCAAGTACCGGCGTCGAGTATGCCGCCTTGCAAGACGGTCAGTACGTGACGAGGATAGATCTTTCCGATATAAGCGGTCAATATTTTATCGTTGGGGATGAAGGCACCTTTGCCATTGACGGCAATACATACGCACTCGTTCTTTGCAATCTTGAAAAGGCCGCAATTGTCGCCATAGGAGAGAATGCCTATATAACCTCGCCTGTAAGCAATACGTATATAGTAAATCTTGAAAGCACATCGCTTGCGGATGCGCGGCTCAACTATCCCGCCGGGCTATACTCCGTGCCATATATAAGCGAGGCGACCAAATTAATATCTCTGGAGACGGGTACCGAAGTTGAAGTACTCCGTGAGCTTAAGGCGGAGGACGGCATTCTCACCGCCGATTTCTGTCTCGTGACCTATACGGACGAGGACGGAGAGAGCGTTACCGGATATGTGGCAACTTCTTTTCTTACCGAATACAACTTTTCGGCGGAAAACGGCGAGTACGAACTCGATGAGCCGGACGATTACAGCGAGGACAGCATAGTCGTCACCGTAGTACTTGCTTTTGTCATTGTCATACTTGTAATTGTCAGCGTCGCGTACCTTGCCTATTTCAGCGGTTCGAATAAAAAACGCGACGAACATTCCCCTTCTGACGGCGAGCAAGGCTGAAGAGGCCGCGAGTCTCCGTCTCGTTCACTCAAAACTTTGTTGAATGAAAAACCTCTTCCGAAAATATTTCGGGGGAGGTTGTTTTTTGCCGAACCGAAAAACCTGCGACTATCAAGCTCTTGCGATTGCTTCGATAAGAGGAGTAATTTCAAGAGAAAACCGGGCGTTCACGTTTGACTCGATTCTTTATTTTCTCTTATAAAATCAAGCAAATTCAGATTTAAAATGCCGTCTCTGTTTTGAAGCAATCGGTCTATCGTAAAA
>CAYLIO010000032.1:0-14606 GCA_964383655.1 uncultured Clostridia bacterium
GGTAGAGCGCTACACTGGCAGTGTAGAGGTCAGCGGTTCGAACCCGCTATGCTCCACCATTGGACGCGTTTACCATCATTTTCTTCGCGGAAATCGATGAAATCGCGTAAGGCAAGAACACCGCTTGAAAAAGCGGTGCTCTCGCTGTTTTTGGATTTAGTACAAGATTTTTTTTCAAAACAACACGTTTAATCGGACACTGTGCCTATAGCAGGCTAAAATTCATGATTTGAGGTATTTTAACGGTTTTTTCGGCGCAGATACCCTGTCTTCTTTATCCTGTCGGAAGCAAAAAATCATTTACTTTTGCCCAAACATCTTTAAACGATAACAACAACCTTGTTTTGCAATTTATTTCAAGTCCGATCAAGTCAGACTGTTTTTATCGAGTAAAAAGTCAAATAATCCGATATATACGATTCCACTTTCGTCAATACGTTTTTTGCCGCGAGAATTCGTAATAACGATTTTCCTAAAATAATCCTTCGTGGCCATCAATGAACGGAGCTCAGATTTTTCTTTCATTTCACTATTTATACCGTATGCTGACTGAATATAATATCTTTCAGGCCCCATATTTACTACAAAATCGATCTCGCATTGTTTTTTCCTGCCGGCGTTACTTATCTCCACAACGCCGACATCCACCGCATAGCCGCGAGAAACCAATTCATTATAAATCACGTTTTCCATTGCGTGTGTTTCTTCGTCTTGCCTGAAATTCAAGCGCGCGTTGCGCAATCCCATGTCGGTACAATAATATTTTGACGGATAAGAAAAATACCTCTTGCCTTTTAAGTCGTAACGCCTTGCACGGTTAAACAAAAACGATTCTTCCAAATATTCCAAATATTTTGATATTGTCTCAGAACTCACTTTTACTTTCCGCACGGTTTGTAACGTATTGGCAATTTTACTTGAATTTACAAGCGAGCCGATAGACGAGCAAAGGCTATCCGTCAATAGCCGCATTACTTCGGATAATTCTATTTCATAACGCTCGAAAATGTCTTTGAAATATACCTCATTAAATAAATCGGTCAAATATTTAATTTTATCACGCACGTCGGAAAGAGCTAAAGTATAAGGCAACCCCCCGTATAACGCGAAATCCTCGAAAGCCTCGGCTTTATCTCCTCCGACAAAGTCGTAGTATTCCTTAAAAGTAAGCGGATAAATGCGTACTTCGTCGCCGCGTCCTCTGAATTCTGTCATTACATCTTTAGATAGTAATTCGGAATTGCTTCCGGTAACATACACATCTATGTTCCCCGAATGTAAAAATTCATTCAACGCACCATACAACGGTAACGGCTCCTCGCTCTTTAAATCCTCTTTTTTTATCGCATATTGTATCTCATCAATAAAAACATAGTACATCTGCGATTTGTCGATCGCCTTGGACGATATGAATTTTGACAACGCCGACGCATCTCTGTAATCTACGTTTTTTATCTCATCAAGCGCAAGCATGATTATATTTTCTTCCTTAACGCCGACCGATAATAAATATTCACGGTATAGATTAAACAGAAGATAACTTTTACCGCATCTTCTGATACCGGTTATAACCTTTATCATTCCGTTTTCTTTTTTCGATATGAGTTTTTGTAAATAGAACTCTCGTTTAATGGATTTCATATGGCAATCGCCTCCTCACAATCGAATGTAGCATCGTTCACGGAGCAACTTTCGATTACAGTGTAGCGCAAGCGCAAAGTTTTGTCAAATAATAAAGATGTCGGAGCAAAAAATTCTGCAGAGGATTTTTGCGCGCCATTGAACGCGCGCGCATCATTTTCTTCGCGGAAATTGACGTAATCGCGATAAGGCAAGAGCACCGCTTTCAAAAGCAGTGCTCTTATTATTTCCGGATTTAGTACAAGAATTTTTTCGGGTCAAAAACACACGTAAAAAGCTGACTCTGCCGCTTGACGACGCCCGTTAACTTTCGACGTCTTGCGAAGATTCAGTCATCATCTATCGCGTCATATATTGCCATTACGTCATCTGTCAAATCATCGATTTCTTCACATGCGTCTGCATGAGAGCGCCGTTTTAAAGATTCAGGCATTTGAGCAGATCCGAGCGGCTTAGTCTTTTTCGACCGCTCGCGCGGATTTTCCTTTGCCTTCCGAGGAATCCAACCTGCGACGGCTAATATCAGTGCAGCGGCAAGCAAAGCAATTCCGCCGAAAACGCCCTCGCCCTCACTCCCGGTCAGCCCTGCAAGCAAAGCAATTCCGCCGAAAGCGCAAAGCACGGCAAGGACGGTAAAAACCGTGCGAAATTTACGGCTCGTGCGTTTTTTCTTATCGTTCATTAAATTTTTCTCCGTGCAATGCTTTAACTTGAGTTCTTTGTCTTTTTAAGCAAACCGTTCGCTTTGACATAATTTTTGTACGGCTTATTTGTCCGTTCACGTCGCACCGCGATAAAAAAATTTGGCGTTCGGTCTTTTTTTATATCGCCCTGCTTTCATGGCACGTGAAATAGATAAGCTGCATTTCCGTTGAAAGGTTTTTAAGCATCTCCTTTACCTTATCCATATGCTTCCGATCGAGATTTAAAAACGGATCGTCAAGGATAAGGAACGGCTTTTCTTCCGCATACATATTGTCAATGAGTGCTATTCTGAAGCAGAACGCGCATATACTGCGTTGTCCTGCACTGAGATGTTTTTCGCTGCGTTCTTCACCGTTGCGCTCATAACTTATTTCAAGGTTGGACGTCATTGTCACCTTTTCGCCAAGCGTTTTCTCCAATAGTCCGGCATATTTCACGAACTTGTTTTTGATGGGCGCGATATACCTGTCTTTGAGGCGTCTGTCGGCCGCCTTTAAGAAATCGGCCGTCTTTGTCAAAATATCATAATCGTACTTGTATTTTTCCAGCAATTCCGTATGTTGCTGCTTTTCGGCATACAGATCTTCAAGCCTTTCCGCCTCTGTTTCGTCATTGGATATTTCAAGATTTAACGCAGAAATTATTTTGCTTACACTCTTAATCTTTTCTTCCGTAATTTCTTCTTCGTCGCCCTCCCGAGCAACGGGCCGTACATCGAGCTTCTTTTCAGCTTTTAAAAGATTCGCCTTTCTGACGCTTTCGGAATAATCTCTCATCGCGTGACCATAATTTTTTACATCATCTTCCAGCTCGCGAATATGATCGATTATCTGTATATCGAAACCATATTTTGCGCAGAACTTGTCAATAGCGCTTTTATGCTCGGCAAGTTTTTCTTCAGCCTCCTTGTTCTGAATGTCATAATTATTAGCCATGCCTTTAAGCATCGCATATTCATCGAGCTCGCTCCGCAGATCATCTAATCTTTTACCGAAATCGCCTTCCGTGATGTCATATGCGGAAAAATAATCGCTTATTTCTCTGCCAAGCCTCTCGCATTCGGCTTTTTTCACCGCAAGCGATGCAGCATTTTCGTCGTCGGCACGAACAAGCTCGTTATATTTCTCGAGATCTTTGTTTAAACTCCTTACCGCGTACCGGATATCTTCCGTATCTTGCGGATATCCGTATGGAGCAAGCAATCTCTGCAGTGCCGATTCAGCACTGTATTTTATTCTTTCTTTGGCGGCTTTTTCAGGATTTATCCTTTGAACGCTGCCGGACACAGGCGCCGAAGCTTTTTTATTAAGGTAAACAAACCCCGTTGCCAACAGACAAAGCGCACCTGCGACGATTAATATTACGCCTGCAATCGTCTGAGCAAACAACACGCCTATGCCTGCAACGACGATGATTGCCGCGATTATGGCAATAATGAGATACTTCCTCGAGTCTTTATGTGCAGACGACAGAGGATCTGCGCGCTCCACAATATAATCCTGCGTTTCGGCGTACGCCTTTTCCGCCCGTTCATACTCAATGAAAGCAGCGTTTATTTGAGCAAGCTCCTTTTCGTCAGGTGTATGATTTTCAAATTTTTTGCGCAATTCGATTTCATGAGATTTCGGCTTTATATTTTCCGCCGAATTGATTTCAGCTTCCGCTTTTGTCAGCATGCTCATTTTAGACTTTATATCGCCGATCTCTGTTTCGGCGGGATGTCTGTGCGCATATTTATTTTGCAATCGGGAAAGAGTTTGTACTTGATCGGGCGACAATGCTTTCGATGTCTGCCATTCGAGCGTCCTTTTCGCCGATATCTCTTTATTTATGTCAGACAGTTCGTCGAAAGACGGTATGCCGCCGGGATATCTGCTCTTTATTTCATCAATGATACGTTTTGCGCGTTCCGAATCGGATATCAGTTCATCATATTGCTCCCAGTCCTTCACTTCAAGCGCCCTTTCCCGGCCTTTTTCTTGTATCTGTCGTAAACTCTTAAGCTCCTCTTCCGATTCGGAAAGCATTTCATATTTTTTCGGCAAGCCTGCTTTAATATTTTCGACGTTATATATTTTTTCGTTTAGTTTAAGAATATAATTCTTTTCCGCAGAAATGAGGTCGTTGCCGGATTTTGCCTTTTTATACTCTTTCCCCTTCTCTTTAAGGCGTTCGAGCGCTTTTTCGGTATTTGTATCGTCGGTGGTACCCTCGACAAAGTTGTTGAGCTTTGCATTAATGCTGCCCGTTGAGGCTATTTCGATTTCTTTCGCATCGATAAATATCGTGCGTTCGAATGAAGACTTGTCAATGCCGAATATCTTTTCGCCCGCCGCATATCCCGAATCATTGCAAGGTTCCCCGTTTTTATACACGGCTAAACTGTCTTTCGTCTCGCTTTTATCGTCAAAAAAGCGTTCTATTTTATAAACGTCTTCCCCTGATGAAAACACCACATTACCGCCGAACTTGCCGCCTGTAAACGGATTGTAGTGTCTGCGCATTCCAAAATCTTTATTATTGGCTCTGTCCGAGCTCATGCCGTAAAACATCGCCTCAAGGAAAGACGCGAGCGTGGTCTTCCCTGACCCGTTTTCTTCACATATGGAAGTGAGGTTTTTATCAAATATTATCTCCCTCTTCGTGATAGCGCCGAAATTTTCAATATAACAGGAAATCAGCTTCATAGTTCGATCTCCTTTCCGTCCAAAGCCTTTAACCCGCAATTTATTATCATCATTTTTTCTTCGCTGCTCAAATTTTGTTCAGCGTAAACCATTCTTATAAATTCACCCTTGAGAGAAAGATCGTTTTCATATAGCGATACATCGATCTGTCTGCTTGTCTTGTCTTTCACGCTTACAAAATAGCATAAATCTGCAAGAAGTTTTTCCGCGTCGTAGGCTAGTCTTTCCACATCAAAATTTATTTCTCCGACAAGATTTATTCTATATAAGTCGTTTCTGTTAAACTGTATGTTGCTTTTTATTTTTGTGTAGGCTTCAAACGAATTTTTACATCCGGTAATATCGACATCCGTTTTGTTTATTTTTCTTTTGGAGAAAGGAATAAATTTATGCTCGAGCCTGCCGCCTTCTATATTCAATAATTCAAACCCGTGTTCGCCCGGCTCGTCAAAACCGCGCCCTTCAAGACAGCCGCAATAAACATATTCACCGCGCTCGTCTATTCTCCCTTTCGAATGTTTATGAATATGCCCGAGAGCAAGATAGTCGATATTCTTATTCTTCAGCCTCTTCAGATTGATATCCCCGCCTGAAACGCTGTCGCTGATCTGCCCGTGCAGCATGACGATATTGTATTTATTTTTGTCGAGAACGAGCGAAGAATAATACGATGAGCTGTTTGCGGGGCAGATTTCCGTGCCGCAAATATCCACATCGCCGTATGAATAGGTCGCCCACTGTTCGGAAAACAATTTCAGGTTTTCCGGCCGCTCGTTAGGCACAGCGTCGCTTATATCATGATTGCCCTTCAGATATAAAAAATCGATATCGGGATTAGCCGCAACGATACCGTAAAAGAATTCCTTATCCTTTTTAAACGGTCTATCCGAATCGAACACATCTCCGCAGAGCATGATTACGGATACGCCTTCGGCTTTTGCGTATTCGACTAAACGCTTGAACGTGTTTCTGAGTTCGGCTTTACGCTCATCCGCTATCTCTTTTTTAAATCTTGAATCCATTCCGGAGCCTAAATGGGTATCGGCTGTATGAATGATTCTCACCGCTTATATCCTCCCGTCTTGCGCCGTTTCCGAAAATAATGCCGCATTTTTATACAAGCCGGACAGCCTCGCCGGATATGCAAGCTTTCGGCTCATATCCCGTTTAAAGGTTTTTTATTTTTTTCGGACCAAGCCTTTACGGCTGCCGACTTTAAGTTCAAAATACAGCAAACCCACCGCAAAATATCTGCAGCGAGCATTAAAAACAATAGATAAATAAATTTTACGCTCCATAGACGGCGCGATACCGCATCATTTTATCAAGGTAATTTTTACCCTCTATAACACCCTTTTCTATCGCGTCTATTATGTCGCTCATCGTGACAATCGGATAAACTCTGATCCCGAATTCGTTATATATCTCCTGTACGGCGGAAAGATCGGAGTTCAATGCTTTTTCTTGCCTGTCAACACTTATTACCATGCCCTCGATCTTCACTTTGGCCGCAGACCCAAGCTTTGGCAGAATTTCCCTGAGCGCCTTGCCCGAGGTTATGACATCCTCTATAATAATAACTTTTTCCCCGTCGCTCAGCTGCTTGCCTACAAAAATACCGCCTTCGCCGTGGTCCTTAATCTCCTTGCGGTCGAAGCAATAATTCATATTCACGCTATGGTTATTATACAAAGCAATCGCTGTCGACACAGCCAAAGGTATTCCCTTGTACGCAGGCCCTGCGAGCGTCTCTGCCGTAAGATTGTTATTTATGATACACTCGGCATAATACTCTCCGAGACGGGTAAGCTGTTCTCCCGTCTCATAACTGCCGGTGTTTATGAAATACGGTGCTTTTCTGCCGCTTTTGAGCGTAAACTCGCCGAATTTGAGCACACCGTTGTCCACCATAAATTTAATGAAATTTTCTTTGTATGTAAGTTCCATCTCCGTTCTCTCTTAAAAAATATTAGTTAAGTTCGAGCGTGCCCACTATCTCGCCGATGCTTTTCAGTCCGTGCCGACTCAGCCACTCGTCCATCTCTTCGATAATTTTCGGAATCGCGTTAACGTCGGTAAAGTTCGCCGTGCCGACCTGAACCGCAGCGGCCCCCGCCATCATAAACGCTATCGCATCCTTTCCCGACATTATGCCGCCCATGCCTATAACCGGAACAGTTACGGCCTGCGCCGCCTCATAGACCATACGCAACGCTATCGGCATGATCCCCGCACCGGACACGCCGCCCGTATTGTTCGCGAGCACGGGTCTGCGCCGCTCTATATCCACAACCATGCCGGTTATCGTGTTAATAAGCGAAATACAGTCCGCTCCCCCTTTTTGCGCCGCCATTGCGTTGACCGCTATACTCTCTACATTGGGCGAAAGTTTAACGATGAGCGGAGTTTTCTTCAGTACCGCTTTGCAAATGCGCGTCACTTCCTCAACATTTTCGGGCTTTACCCCGAGCGCCATTCCGCCCGCACGTACATTGGGGCATGAAATGTTAAGCTCTATCATATCCGCGAGTCCGTCAAGCCGTGCACAGATGGATTCATAGTCCTCCAGTGTTTTTCCCGCCACGTTTGCAATCACGACCGTCTTACTCTTGAGAAACTCAAGATCATTGGCTATAAAATGGTCCACACCCGGATTTTGAAGCCCCACGGAGTTTAAAATTACACCGTGCCCCTCCGCTATACGCGGAACGGGATTGCCTGCTCTCTCCTCAAGCGTAAGGCCCTTCGTGCTTACCCCGCCTACAGACGATATGTCATATATTTCGTTGTATTCCCTGCCAAACCCGTACGTACCGCTTGCCGCAATCACCGGGTTTTTGAATTCGAGTCCGCATATTTTAACAGATAGATCAGGCATTGAAAAACCTCTCCGAAGGCGCGGCGTCGTCAAAAGAAATACCGCGCAAAATCCACATAATCTCTTTGTATACTTCCTTTACATTCTTCACATACTTGCACTTTATCTTTTTCCCGTCCGCAAGCAAAACTTCCGGCGCACCAAAGCTTTCGGCAGACTCTGCCATATCGGGTGATTCTGTATAGTTGAGTGACTTAATGTCAGATTTTTCGACTTCTTTATCCGAAATATAAAATCTTTCGTCACGCACTCCCAAAGTTATATCAGGCGTCTTCATGTATGAGACATAGTCCCATACCATTCCGCCGACCATTATAAGGCATACCGCGAGAAAAATCGAATCGACAACCCGGTACCGGACCGTCGTCGGACTGTCCGATACGCAAAGCATAAAGAAGATGATACCCGGAACAATACACGGCACTCCTGCAAGCATGAGCTTTAAATCTGCGGGATATCTCTCTTTTTTTTACGACGATTATCTTGTTTTCAGTATTTCCCGTCAGCCTGTTTAAAGCTCCGTATCATTTATGTCGAAAACCGGTCCGTCCTTGCACACGCGGACATTCTTCCCGTCCTTTTGCTTGCATGCGCACACGAGGCAGGCGCCTATTCCGCAGCCCATCCTCTCCTCCAGCGAGACGAGACATCTGGTAGCTATGCCGCGGTTTTTGAGTTCTTCTTTCAATTTTTTGAGCATTACCGATGGCCCGCACGAGATTATCAGATCGGCATCTATTTTCTCCGCGTCCTCCATAAACGCCTGCACGGCGTTGCCTTTTTTACCCATTGAACCGTCGTCCGTGGTTACGGTAAAGGACGCGCCTTTTGAAAATAAATCTGTAAGACAGGCATACTCTTTGCTTCTGAAGCCTATATAGGAATAAAAATTTCTGCTTTTCAGGTTCCCGTCGACGACAGCCGCAAGCGGAAATATCCCGACGCCTCCGCCCACCACGGCAATATTTTTCGCAGCGCCGAGATCAAACCCGTTCCCGAGCGGCAGAAGAACGGAAAGCCTGTCTCCTTTTTTCGCACGGGATATTCTGCGTGTCCCGTCCCCTCTTATATGGTAGCAGAGCGTTATATCCCGCCCTTTTGCCCTGCATATACCGAGAGGCCTTTTCAGCAAAAACGCACCGTCTCCGACAGAGAGATTGACAAACTGACCGCCCTTGATTTCCCCTGCGTCTTCGGATAAATTGAGCCTTATCTCCATGATTTCGTGCGCTATCTCTCTGTTTTGCTTTACGGTCGCAAGAATTTCCTTCATATTTAACGCCCCTGAAAAAAACCGCCGTCCGGCCCCTGAGTTTTTTTATTACAAGTCATCTCTCGCAAATGAGAGCTTACTTTACGACAAAGGCGCGCCGTGCGCGCCTTCGATATTTGCCGTTCGTCCTCTTTTTTTATACACCCATTTTACCTATGGCTTTTCTGAGATCGTCGCGCATATCCAGACATGCCGCGCGCGCCGCTTCGCAATACGACATTCCGCTGTAGCGCGGCTTTCTGTACGCGCAGATTATTCCGCGTGAATTATTGACTATACCGCCGAGCCCGCGCTCGTCAAAGCACCCTTTTACCGACTCCGCCGTAGCGCCCTGTGCGCCGTAGCCGGGTATAAGGAAAAACACGTGCGGAAACTTATTTCTAAGCTCGGCTCCCTGTTCCGGATAGGTTGCGCCGACCACGGCTCCCACATCCGAATAACCGAAGTGTCCGATAAGATCTTTGCCCCACTCGCTTACGAGCGAACCCATGCGCTCATATACAGTCTCGCCGTTTTCCAGTTTAAGATCCTGAATCTCGCCGCTTGACGGGTTTGAAGTCTTGACAAGCACGAATATGCCCTTGTTTCCCGCTTTGCACTCATCCACAAACGGTTGAATGCCGTCCGTTCCCAGATATCCGTTGACTGTAATCATGTCCGAAGGGAGAGCTCTTATCATCTTGTCGTTTATCTTTGTTCTGCCGAGATACGCTGCGGCATAGCAACTCGCAGTCGAACCGATGTCGTTCCGCTTGCAGTCGGAAATTACGATCATCCCCCTGCCCTCGGCATAGTTTATCGTGAGGTCAAACGCTTTGATTCCCTCGTAGCCGTACATTTCATAGCAGGCCGCCTGCACCTTCACTGCGGGAACTATATCACAAATCTTGTCGATTATGTTCATATTGAACTCAGTGATTGCTTCGGAAACGCCTTCAAAGGTGGCCATTTCTTCCCTCATAATGTCAGGAAGGTAATCAAAGCACGTATCCAGCCCCACACATGAGGGGTTCTGCATATCGATTATCTTTTTGATAAGTTTGTCAATCATCACAGCTCCTAAACAACAAAATTACATTTTTTTGGGTTTTACGCCCTGTATTTTACTTCGCCGTCCACAATCGTGCAGACGATTTTTCCGCAGACCTCTGTACCGTTGAACGGCGTATTCTTGCCCTTTGATATAAATTTTTCGCCGTCTATGACATACTTCGCGTTCAAGTCGGCAATCGTTATATCCGCCGCCGCGCCTTTTTTTATCTCACCGCCTTCTAAGTTGAGAATGTGCGCCGGCGCCGCGCTCATCCTATCCGCAAGCTCGGAAAGGGTAAGCGCGCCCGTCTTAACAAGCTTTGTATACGCCAGCGAAAAACTAGTCTCCAATCCGCTTATACCGAAAGCCGCGAAAGTGTATTCCGTTTCCTTATCTTTCCTGCTGTGCGGCGCATGATCGGTAACTATGCAATCGAGCGTTCCGTCTTTGAGCCCTTCTGTTACGGCCAGCCTGTCACGTTCCTCACGAATTGGCGGATTGACTTTCGTGTCGGTATCGAATCCCGTTATAACATCGTCCGTCAGCGAGAAATAGTGCGGACAGGTCTCCGCCGTGACCTTTACTCCGCGCGCTTTGGCGCTTCGTATTATCTCTACGCCGCTGTATGTCGAAACATGGCAGATATGCACCGGGATATTCAGACTCTCGGAGAGTGCAATCTCTCGCGCTATCATTACATCCTCAGCCGCACGTATACTCCCTTTGAGTCCGGTTAACGTTGAATTATACCCCTCGTTAACCACGCCGCCGTCGGCAAGATTTTCATCCTCGCAGTGAGCCAAGCATTTCAGCCCGAATCCCGCAGCATACTCCATTGCAAGCCGCATCACCTTAGAATTCATGACCGACCTGCCGTCATCGCTTACGGCCACGATGCCGGCCGCAGCCATCTTCCCTATCTCGGCAAGCTCCTCGCCCTTTTCTCCCCGGGTTATGCTTCCTATAGGATGAACTTTGCATAGATTAACCTGCTGCGCCCTGTATTTTATATACGTAGCCACAACTGCGTTGTCGCACACGGGATCGGTGTTAGGCATACAACACACCTGCGTAAACCCGCCGGCCAACGCCGCCTTTGAACCGCTCTCGATATCCTCTTTCCCCTCGAATCCCGGCTCGCGCAAATGCACGTGCATGTCGATGAGCCCGGGAAACACATGCAGTCCGGACGCATCTATCTCTTCAGCGCTAAATTCAAGTTTTTTTCCTATATCGCTTATCTTTCCGTCCTCTATGAGGATATCGCACTTTTTAGTACCGCCGGGAAAGACAACCGTTCCGTTTTTTATAAGCAACTTCATAAGTTTTTCTCCCTGTACTCCTTAAGGAGCGTGAGCAGTGCCATACGCGCAGCCAAGCCGTTCGTCACCTGTTCGTTTATAACGCTGTCATCCCCGTCTATAAGCGACGGCGTAAGCTCAATACCTCTGTTGACAGGCCCGGGGTGCATGACTATCGCACCCGTTGCCGCACGACTGAGCATTTTGTCCTTAACCCCGTAGAATTTACTGTACTCCGACAGCGTAGGGAAAAGCCCGGACTTCTGGCGTTCCAGCTGAATCCTCAGTCCCATCACGCAATGTGCGCCGTCTATCGCCTCTTCAATACTTTTGCACACGCGTGCGCCGAGCCGCTCAATCTCCATAGGCATAAGCGTTCCGGGCGCATACATATACACCTCGGCCCCCAGCTTTTTAAGCCCGAAAAGATTGGACTTTGCCACGCGACTGTGTTTTATATCGCCGAGTATAGCAACCTTAAGCCCCTTTATTTTACCGAAGCGCTCACGCATGGTGAACATGTCCAAAAGCGCCTGGGTGGGATGCTCGTTCATTCCGTCCCCTGCATTTATGACCGACGCTTTCACGTTTTTTGCGAGCAGATGCGGCGCACCGGCATGAGGATGCCTTATTGCTATGAAATCTATCTTCATGGCATCCAGCGTCCTGCCCGTATCTTTAAGCGTCTCCCCCTTCTTTACCGAGCTTGACGCTACCGCGACATTGACCTCATGCGCACCGAGATACTTGCCCGCAAGCTCGAAAGATGTGCGCGTTCTCGTGCTGTTTTCATAAAAAAGCGTGATTAAAGCGCAGCCTTTAAGCAAGTCTCCGGACTTCTCTCCTCGCATAAGAGCGGCCTTGTATTCGGCTGTCCTATCCAAAATCTCGTTGATCTCTTCCGCTCCGGCCGAATATAGCCCGAGCATGTCTTTGCTTTTCAGCATGAAAGCCCCTCGCATATTTTTTTGCCTGACGGCTGCCTATCATTTTTTTACACAAAAAAAGCGGTCTGCACCACCCATGCGGACGCAATTCCAAAACGACCGGACGGACAGTACCCCGCCTGTATAATCTTGACTAAGTTGTCAAGGCGCAATCCGTTTTCCTGCACCTTATAGCTGAAAGACGTCATAGTCATCTCGCGAAAGTTCTGCGCATGCGGAACTTGTTGTCATCGCCGATTAGTATAGCATACAATACTATCAAAAGTAAAGTAAAAAAACAGGCAATATTTACCTCATAAATAATGTAGCGCCTGCCCCTCTTAAAAGCACAAAAATCAGACTATCTCCTGCAGCTTAAAACCTATTTTGTCGCATGACGAGAGGACATACTCCACCCCGTTTAAATTGCTCCTGAACGGGAAATAAACATCCCCGTGCAGGTGCCCGAACACGGCAAAATCAACCTTATTCTGCTCGAAAAGCGCAGTAAAGAGCGTGTCATGCGTCTTAAGACTGTAAGGCGGATAATGAATCATGGCTATAAGCCTGTCCCCGTCTTTGCGCACCTTATTCGCCTCGGAAAAGCAAAGCTTGAACCTTTCGGCCTCGCGCATATATATTTTATTATCCTGCTCAGTAAAATCCGGACTGCCCGGACAAGTCCAGCCTCTCGAACCGCAAATAACTATATCATCGAACTTTACACAATCATTCTGAAGAAAAAAGAATGTCTCGTCCGGCGCATTGTCGCGAAGCTTTGTTATGCCGCTCCACCAATAATCATGGTTGCCCTTTATAAACACCTTTCGGCCTTTAAGCGGTTTCAACGCTTCGAGGTCATAGAGCCCTTCCTCAAACGTCATGCCCCAGCTTATATCCCCGCAAACGAGCACTATATCCTCGTCTCCGACTTTATTGTTCCAATCGGCAGTTATCTTTTCAAAATGCCCCTCCCAGCCAGGGCCGAAAATATCCATCGGTTTAGGCCTGACTCCGGAAAGGTGCAAATCACTTATAGCGTATACTTTCATAGCACTAACAGCATACCATAACCTAATTCAATTTAAAAGGGTTTTTAAAACGAAAAATTTATCGCAAACAGCATTTACCTTAAACTCATATAAATTTCTATGTTTTCTATGAAAATTTTTATAAAATTACATGATTTATGTCACGCATAGTACTATGAAAACAATAAATATATAGCGAAAAAATCTGCCTTTCGTTGTTTTTCGCCCCTTCTCCTCTCGACACGATGAATTACGTTCTCCTCATAATTTATTGTATTAAGCTGCGTTTAATCGTTAAGTTTGGCTAAATTTGTTCGGCCGGACGATAATATTATGCGCCTGTGATTACCTGCAGCTTCCCGCAAATCATCCGCCACCGCTATCGTTCAATTTTGACCGTATGTTCGTTTTGACTCACTTAAAATCTGCAAAAATGGTAAAATCATATAATTTTGAGAGATGCGGAAAGATGCGCTTGATTAGCAGGTGTTTGATGTCTCCGTAAAACATCTGCCGTCTAAGCTTATAATTTTCTCCGCATCGACCGAACGCAAAGTCAGAATGTGCCCGCGCAAACTTAAGAGAGGCAATTTTGCACCATCTGTTTTGAATATCGCCATGCAATGGCTCATCGCATGGCATTCTCTCTCTTTAACTTTTTTCATTGCATCGATTGCTTTTACTTGTACTCAGACGGCTTTGGCCGTATTTGTCTGATGATTTTCTTAAACACACCTCAAAAACTCCCGGCCTGTACAGAAGATATAAATATTGACAAAAAAATTTCCGATAAAATTACCCGATTACTACCGGGTTTATAGGACTCTTTTTATTTCCTTTTGCTGTGACTTTTTTCCAAACTCGGAATAGAAGATTTTTACCCTACCCCCCCCCATATCATAAAAATACGGATATATACGCCGAAAAATCCGTTAAACCGCCTCAACAATATGGATTTTTATGCCTTTTTAGGCGCTATAGGCACAGGGCGCAATCATACGCATGATTTTTACCCCGACATCATGTGTTTGTATTTATTATTCGAATAAAATTCAATGCAACCTATTGACTTTCTATTGCAATGCGTCATAATGCAATAGGAATCAATAGAAAACAATAGAATTGCAATAG